>NZ_CP065592.1:1429121-1744121 GCF_016025255.1 Sphingosinicella flava | reverse complement strand
CGTCGAAGACGAGGGCGGTCGGAGTCTGCAGCGCCCAGGGGAGGAGGCCTTCCTTGAATTCCGTCACCTGCTGGCCGTCCTTCAGCACGATGGCGTCGCGGCCGATGAGGTCGATGCGGCTGATATGGGCGTCGAGGTTGATGCGGATGAGCGGCCAGTTCAAACGCGCGGCGACCTGCTCGATATGGCTCGACTTGCCGGTGCCGTGATAGCCCTGCACCATGACGCGGCGGTTCTTGGCGAACCCTGCGACGATGGCGAGCGTCGTGTCGGGATCGAAGACATAGGTGGGATCGATATCCGGCACCCGTTCGTCGGCTTCGGAAAAAGCCGGAACCTCCATGTCGCTGTCGACGCCGAACAGGTCGCGCACCTTCACGATCTTGTCGGGCGCGTCCATCACCGTGGTCGCGCGGCTGTCTGGGTTGACGTTGGGAATGTCGGTCATCAGAAAATCCTGCCTCGGGCGTGTCGCCGCTCGGTAGAACGTCAGCCCTTATCCCGCAATCCTTCAGCCCGCTTTGTCCGGAAGCACGAACAGGGTGAGGAAGCGCGCGGCCAATGCTCTGTCCCCTTCAACGCGAAGCGCGCCATCCTGCTCCAGCGCGTCGAGCGGAACGCCGCCATAAGCGGCGGCGGCCAGCCCTTCGGCCCGCCCGATGAAATGCGCGCCGATATCCCTTGCTTCCTCCCGGACGACCGCGATTTCGCCGTCCGCGACGGTCGCGACGAAATCTTCGCTGCCGAGGGTAAAGCCAATCCGGGCGGAGAATTCCCCGGCGCGCTGCGCATCGATCATCGTGCGGAAGGAAAGAAGGATCGAGGCGGCGCTCAAGGGCAGGATCGGATCGTGGAGCGGCGAGGACGCGCCCCAGCGGCCGAGCACCTGAAAGATCGGCTCGGACTGATAGCCCCAAGGGGTGAGTTCATAGACCCAGGCCGAAGCGGGCGGCGGCAGGCGCTTGCGGGTCAGCACGCCATGCCCCTCCAGCCCCTCCAGCCGCTGCGTCAACACATTGGCGCTGATTCCGGGCAGGCTGGCCCGAATGTCGCTGAAGCGTTTCGGGCCGAACATAAGCTCCCGCATAACGAGGAGAGCCCAGCGCTCGCCCACGATATCCAGCGCATGCGCGGCGCCGCACGCATCGTGGTAGCGGCGGCGGGAAGACTTGCCTTCAGTTATCTTTTCTAACTGCATAGTTGCAATATATGACTCCTATGCTTAGGGTGCAACCATCGAATCGGAGAAAAGGGAGCAAAATCCGATGGCCAAGATGATTTTCGTGAACCTGCCGGTGACGGACCTGCAGAAATCCACCGCTTTCTATGAAGCCATCGGCGCGACGAAGAATCCGCAATTTTCGGACGACACCGCGTCCTGCATGGTCTTTTCGGACACGATCCACATTATGCTGCTCACCCACGACAAATATCGCCAGTTCACGTCGAAGCGGATCGCCGACGCGCATGAAACGAGCGCGGTGCTGATCTGCATTTCCGCCGACAGCCGCGCGGACGTGGACCGGATCGCCGAGGCGGCCCTCGCGTCCGGCGGACGCCAGCCGCGCGATCCGAACGATCATGGCTTCATGTATGAGCGCGCGTTCGAGGATCCGGACGGCCACACCTGGGAAGTGATGCATATGGACATGGAAGCGGCGGCCAAGGCGATGGCGGAACCCGCCGCGGCCTGAGCGGGACGAAACGAGGAGAGGTGAGATGAGCTATATCGAAGGTTTCGTGACCCCCGTTCCCAGCGCGAACAAGGAGGCATACCGAAAGCATGCCGAGAGTGCGACGGCGATGTTCAAGGATCTTGGCGCGACCCGCCTTTACGAAGGCTGGGGCGACGATGTCCCGGACGGCAAGCAGACCGACTTCAAACGCGCCGTGCAGGCGAAGGCGGATGAGACGGTGCTCTTCTCCTTCATCGAATATCCTTCGAAAGAGGTGCGCGGTGCCGCCAACAAGAGGATGATGGACGATCCGCGCATGGAGGATATGGCCAAGGACATGCCCTTCGACGGGATGCGGATGATCTGGTCGGGCTTTTCCCCCATCCTCGACAAGGGCGAGGCGGGCAAGGGCCGCTACCTGGACGGCTTCGTGGCGCCGATCCCGGCCGGGAACGAGCAGGCCTATCGCGACCTGGCGGAGGTCGGCGCGCAGGTGTTCACCGAATATGGCGCGACCCGGGTGGTCGAGACGTTCGGCGACGATGTCATGGACGGCAAGGTCACCGACTACAAGAAGGCCATCGAAGCGCGGGACGGCGAGACGATCGCTTATTCCTGGATCGAATGGCCGGACAAGGACACGCGCGACGCGGGCTGGAAGAAGGTGATGGAGGATCCGCGCATGCAGCCTGGCGACAAGCCGATGCCGTTCGATGGCAAGCGCATGATCTATGGCGGTTTTGCGACTTTGGTCGACAGCCTGGGAGGGATGGCATGAGCGACAAGATCATCCCCTGCCTGTGGTTCGACAAACAGGCCGAGGAAGCGGCGAACTTCTACGTGTCGCTGCTCCCCGACAGCCGCATCGACACGGTCAATCGCGCGCCGGACGATTATCCGTCCGGCAAGAAAGGCGACGTGCTGATCGTCGAATTCACGCTGGCCGGGCAATCCTATACGGCGCTGAACGGCGGGCCTTATTTCACGCCCAACGAGGCCGTGTCCTTCCAGATCATGTGCGACGACCAGGCCGAGGTCGACCGGCTGTGGGAGGCGCTCTCCGCCGTGCCGGAAGCGGAGCAATGCGGCTGGGTGAAGGACAGATACGGCTTTTCCTGGCAGATCGTGCCGAAGCGGATGAACGCGCTGCTCGCCGATCCCGATCCGGCGCGGGCGCAGCGGGCGTTCAAGGCGATGATGGACATGAAGAAGCTCGACATCGCGACGCTGGAGGCGGCGGCCGATGGCGCTTGAGCTCTTCGCCCACCCTTTCTCCTCCTATTGCCAGAAAGTCCTGACCGCGCTGTACGAGAACGGCACGCCGTTCGACTATCGCGCGTTGGGCCCCGACACGCCGGAGAATGGCGCCCGCTTTGCCGGGCTGTGGCCGATCGGCAAGTTTCCGGTGCTGGCGGACGATGGGCATATGGTCGCCGAGGCGAGCGTGATCGTCGAATATCTCGACCTGCGCTATCCGGGTCCGGTGCGCTTCGTGCCGGAGGACCGGGAGACGGCGCTGGAGGTTCGCATGCTGGACCGCGTCTTCGACAATTATGTGATGACGCCGATGCAGCGGATCGTCGCCGATTTCATGCGGGCGGAAGCGGAGCGGGACAGGCGAACCGTGACGGAGGCGAAGGCGTTGCTCGACCGGAGCTATGCCTGGCTCGACGCGCGGCTGGATGGCCAGGCATGGGCGGCGGGAGAGGATTTCACCCTCGCCGATTGTGCCGCCGCGCCGTCGCTCTTTTACGCCGATTGGGTGCATCCGATCCCGGCGGGCATGACCAATCTCAAGGCCTATCGCGCCCGGCTGCTGGCGCGGCCCTCCTTCGCCCGCGCGGTGGACGAGGCGCGGCCCTACCGCCCGCTCTTCCCGCCCGGCGCGCCGGACCGGGATTAAGAAGGAGGTTTCGAAGATGACCGATACGAACGGATTCGAATTGTCGATCACTCGCATCATCGATGCGCCGCGCGAGATCGTCTATCGTGCCTGGACAGAGCGTCTGCCGGAATGGTTCGCGCCGAAGCCTTGGACGACGAAAGTGATCGAGCAGGATTTCCGTGCCGGCGGTCGCTCCGCCGTCGTGATGACCGGCCCGAATGGCGAGACGTCGGAGGGGGACGGCGTGTTCCTGGAAGTGACGCCGAACGAACGGATCGCCTTTACCGATGCTTTCAAGGCAGGCTGGGTGCCGCAGGGGCCGTTCATGGTTGGGGTGTGCACATTCGAGGACGCGGAGGACGGCAAGACGCGTTACACGGTGACGGCGCGGCATTGGACCGAGGACGCGATGAAGAAGCATCGGGAGATGGGCTTCGAAGCGGGTTGGGGGCAGGTGGCCAGCCAGCTTGCCGAGATCGCGGAGGAGATGGCGCGCTAAACCCCTCCCCTCGATGGGGAGGGGCTGGGGAGGGGTGATGTTTTCGGAAGGAACGCGCTCTACGTCGTAGATCACCCCCACCCAACCCTCCCCCATCGAGGGGGAGGGCTCGAGAGGGATGAGAGGGCTTAAGCGAACGCGGGACGACCTTTTAGCTGCTGATAGGCTTCGATCACCGCCTGCAGCGCGCGTTCGTGGCTGCGGTCGCCGCCATTCCTGTCGGGATGGAATTTGTGGACGAGCGCGGTGTAGCGCTGGCGGAGCGCCTTGCGGTCGGCGTCGACGTCGAGGCCGAGGATGCGAAGGGACTTGCGGTCCTTCTCACTCAGCTCCTTGCCGTCTTTCCGCTCATGCGCGCGGCGCTTGAAGCGGGCGCCGATGGCGTCCAATGGATCGGAGAAGTCGGCCCATTTGGGCGGGGGCGTGGTGCCCGCGGTTGCGAAGGCGCGGGTTTCCCGGTCCCAGCCGCCATAGGGCGTTTGCGCCGCTTCGATCTCCTCCGGGCTCATGCCTTCGAAATAATTATAGCCGCTGTTGAAGGCGCGGACGTGGTCGAGGCAGAGCCAGCGCCAGTCGCCCGGCCCGTCGAAACTGGCGCGGCGATCCGCAGGCGCGCGGAATTCGCCGGGCTCAGCGCAGCCGGGGGCGGAGCAGGGCTGGCCGCGATTGTCCATCCGTCCGTGGAACCGTGCCCGCTTTCGTTCCGTCTCGCTCAAAACCCTGCTGCCTTTCACCAAGCAAACGGCCTATATGGGGATTATGTCCGAACCTTGCACCGGCCCCGTCGCCGCCGAAATCACGAAGCGGCTGACCGAAAGCCTCGATCCGTCGCACCTCGTCGTCCGCGACGACAGCGAGATGCACCGCGGCCATGCCGGCCACGATCCGCGCGGCGAAAGCCATTTCACGGTGGAAATGGTGTCGGCGCGGTTCCAGGGGTTGAGCCGCGTGCAGCGGCAGCGGCTGGTCAACGAGGCGCTGGCCGAATTGCTGAAGGAACGCGTCCATGCCCTCGCAATCAGGGCCAAGGCGCCGGGGGAGTAGCCGGTCATGCCGGACTTGATCCGGCTCCATGAACACGAACTTCTCCGGATAAAGCCGTGTTCATAGACCCTGGATCAAGTCCAGGGTGACGACTGGAGGGGTAACCGGTAAAAGTGCCTCACAGCCCGGAGCCGCATATGACCGACGACCTCATTCTCCAGACCTTGCTGCCCACCACCCACGATCTCGGCGGGTTCAAGGTGCATCGCACCTTGCCGCACAAGGAGCGGACGATGGTGGGGCCGTTCATCTTTTTCGACCAGATGGGACCGGCGCACCTGCCGCCGGGCGAGGGGATCGATGTCAGGCCCCACCCGCACATCAACCTCGCGACCGTCACCTATCTGTTCGCGGGCGCCATCGATCACCGGGATTCGCTGGGCACTTTCCGGACCATCGAGCCGGGCGCGGTCAATCTGATGACGGCGGGAAAAGGCATCGTCCATTCGGAACGCTCGCCGGCCAGCATGCGTCCGGGCGGGCCGGAACTGTCCGGCATCCAGACCTGGCTCGCTTTGCCGCAGGCCAAGGAAGAAATGGACCCGGCCTTCGAGCATGTCAGCAAGGACGCCCTGCCGGTCGCGGAAGGAAGCGGTGCCCGCGCCCGGATCGTGATGGGGACGCTTTGGGGCTGCGCCTCGCCGGTCACCTGCCACAGCGAAACCATCTACGCCGACATCGCCCTTTCCGCGGGCGGAAGCATTCCGGTCGATCCGTCCGCCGAGGAGCGTGCGCTCTATGTCGCGGAAGGGGATGCCAGCCTCGACGGACTGCAGCTCGATCCGGGGACGCTCTACGTCCTGCGCCCCGGAACGCGCGCGACCTTGCGCTCGGAACGCGGCGGCCACGTCATGCTGTGCGGCGGCGCGACGATGGACGGGCCACGCCATGTGTGGTGGAATTTCGTCTCTTCCAGCCGCGACCGCATCCGCCATGCGCGGGAGGAGTGGAAGGCGGAGCGCTTTCCGGTCGTGCCGGGGGACAATGTGGACCGCATCCCGCTTCCCGAAGTGCCGAAGACGGTCAGCTATCCCTAGCTTGTATCCCGGCGAAAGCCGGTATCCAGAGGCTGGGCTCCGGCCTTCGCCGGAGCACTAAGAGGCGGTAACCGGCAGCTCCGGAACCAGCGGCTGCCCCGCCGCCTGCTTGGCCTGAATTTCCGCGATGGCGCGCTTCGCCGCTTCCATGCGCGCGCCCCGGCCCGGATGGGTGCCGTCGGACAGGAAGCCTGGGCCCATCGCGCGGCCGTAACGGTCCCAGAAGCCGGGCGCCGCGCCGATGTCGAAGCCCGCTCGCGCCATCAGATAGAGGGCGAGATAATCGGCTTCCTTCTCCGTCACCTTGATCTTGCCCGCGCTGCCGTCGAAGGTCTTCAGGAGGCCTCGCGAGACGTTCTGCGCGTCCAGCCGGGCGCGGTGGCCCAGGATGTTGTGGGCCATTTCATGCGCGACAATGAGGGCGAGCTCGTCGTCATTCTTGGCAAAGGCGACGATGCCGGTGGTGAGCTGCGCATAGGTGCCGTCAGCCGAGGCGTTAAGGCGGCGGGCGGGGATGAGCTGCACGCGCGACGCGCAGCCGGTTTCGGGCTGGAGCGTGATCGTGCGGGCTTGTCCGTCGCCGGCGATAATGAGGTCCACCGGGCCTTGGGCGAGGAGGCTTTCCAGCCGTTCCTCGAAGGCCTTGATCCGCGCATAGCTTCTCTTCTTCGAAGGCGCCGCGGCGAGCGTCTGACCGGCCATCGCGGCGATCCGGTCGCCGACCTTGAGGCCCGCACGCTCGGCGGCGGAGCCGGGGGCGACGAGAAGAACGACGGGCGTGTCGGTGAAGCCGAAGGTCGCGGCGACGATCTTGCGCGCCTTGGGGTCATATTGGTCGAGGGCGTGGATCGAGAAGCCCGGCACCGGCTCGACCTTGGGGCAGATTTCCCGGTTGGCGAGCGCGATGCGATGGCCGATGGTGGCGACGCGCTGGTCCAGGGCTTGTAGCGCGCGCAAGGGCGCGCCGGGTTCTTCTGCGCGAAGGGGAGCGGCGAGCGCCAGAAGGGCAAGGAAGGACAGGAGCTTGGGCATATGCGAACGCTAGACGAGGCCGGATGCCAAGGCGAGGGAGAACCGGCGATGAACGAGGGGCTGGAACGGATCGCGCTGTCGACGGGCGTCATGCTCGCGGTGCGGATGGCTGGGCCGCGCGAGGCCGATCCGATCCTCTTCCTCCACGGCTTTCCCGAATCGCACCGCACTTGGCGGCATCAGGTCGCGGACTTGTCGCGCGATCACTTCTGCGTCGCGCCGGATCAGCGCGGTTTTGGAGCGTCGGACAAGCCGGGCGCGGTGAAGGCTTACAAGACCGACAGGATCATCGAAGACTTGATCGCGCTTGCCGACCAGCTTGGGATCGGGCGCTTCACCCTGGTGGGCCACGATTGGGGCGGCGCGGCGTCGTGGCTCGCGGCGCTGCGCCATCCGGACCGGGTCGTGCGGCTGGTCATCGTTAATGCGCCGCATCCGCTCATTTTCCAGAAGAGCCTGATCGACGATCCGGAGCAGCGCGCCGCGTCCCAATATATCCGCGCCTTCCGCAATCCGCTGATGGAGACGGGGGTGAGGGCGATGGGATTGGAGCGCTTCTTCGAGAAGAGTTTCGGCGCGCATGTCGACCTTGCGCGCATTCCCGAGGAGGAAAAGCAGGCCTATCTCCGCGACTGGGGGCGGGAGGGGGCGCTCACCGCCATGCTCAACTGGTATCGCGCGTCGAACATCAAGGTGCCCAAGACCGGCAGGCGGGCGATGAAGCCGCTCTGGACGCACGCGCCTTTTCCGAAGCTCAAGATGCCGGTGCTGGTCGTCTGGGGCATGAAGGACAAGGCGCTGCTGCCGGTGCAGCTGGAGGGGCTTGATGCGCTGGTCGATGATCTGGCGTTGGTGCGGGTGGAGGATGCGGGCCATTTCGTCCCCTGGGAAAAGCCGGACGCGGTGACGGGGGCGATTCGCGATTTCCTCTCCACCTGACGCCTTCCTGGCGGACGGGATTTCGGGACGAGATGGCACCCTTCTCCCATGAGATTCCGGCTTCCGCCGGAATGACGACAGAAAGTGGGGAGTGGCGCTAGCGGGAGGGGTGTGGTGCTTTTCGCGGCGTGCCGCTATGCCGCGCCTCATGTCCGCGACTCCCGCCCGTTCGAAATCCCGCTCCGCCGCCCGGCTCGCCGCCGTGCAGGCGCTCTATCAGCAGGAGATGGAGAAGACGCCGCTGCGCACTTTGCTCCACGAATTCCACCATCACCGCCTCGGCGCGACGATCGAGGAGGTCGAATATGCCGATGCGGAAGTCGATTTCTTCGACGATGTGGTGAGCGGCGTCGACGCGCGCCGCGCGGAGCTGGACGGGATGATCGAGAAGAGGCTCGCCGAAGGCTGGAGCCTCTCCCGCCTCGACAAGCCGATGCGCCAGATCCTCCGCGCCGGCGCCTATGAGCTCGCCGCCCGCATCGACGTGCCGACCGGCAGCGTCATTTCCGAATATGTCGACGTGGCCCACGCCTTTTACGACAAGAAGGAAGCCGCCTTCGTGAACGGATTGCTGGACGCCATCGCGAAGGACGTGCGTGGCTAAAGCCCTCCCCCTCGACGGGGGAGGGTTGGGTGGGGGTGATGGTTGGCGTAGGGTGCCATCGTGAAAAGCCACCCGCCATCAGGATCGACGAAGCGCGCACGGGAATTGCGCGGTAATCCTACGGAAGCCGAAAAGACGATGTGGAAGTTGTTGCGGGAGGATTTCCCGGAGCAGCGGTTCCGACGCCAAGTGCCGATCCGGCATTATATCGCCGATTTCGCGAGTCATCGCGCCAAGATTGTTGTTGAAGTCGACGGAGGGCAGCATTCGGAACAAGCGGATGCGAACCGAAGCAAAATGATCGAGGCCGAAGGTTATCGTATACTTCGCTTTTGGAACAATGACGTTCTTGAGAACCATGAAGGTGTTGCTGAAGCTATCTTCTTAGCTCTACGTCCGGCATCACCCCCACCCAACCCTCCCCCATCAAGGGGGAGGGCTTTAGAACGCGACTTCATTTCCAGTCTGCGCGGCGTCGTCACCGATCCCGCCGCCCGTGGACTAATCGACGATGCCGCCGTTTTAGAAGTAAGCGGGACGAAGCTGGTCTTGACCCATGATATGATCGTGGAAGGGGTCCACTATCTGCCCAGCGACGCGCCGGAAGATGTCGCCTGGAAGCTGGTTGCGGTGAATCTGTCCGATCTCGCGGCGAAGGGCGCGGGGCCGCTCGGCCTGATCGCAGGCTATTGCCTTGCAGGCGATGCGGATTGGGATGACCGTTTTGTACGGGGATTAGGCGAGGCGGCCCGGACGTTCGCCGCGCCTCTGCTCGGCGGAGATACGGTGGCGGTGCCGGAGGGGTCGGCGCGCGTGCTTGGCCTGACCGCAATCGGCAGTGCGGCTCATGCGCCTGCGCGCAACGGGGCGCGACCGGGCAATCTTGTCTGGGTAACGGGCACCATCGGCGATGCCGGCGCCGGGCTGGACATTGCCGCAGGGCGCCTGGAGGGGCCGGGGGGACTGGCCGAACGCTATCGCCGCCCGATGCCACGCCTGGCGGCGGGACAGGCGCTCGCGCCCCATGTCGATGCGATGATGGACGTGTCGGACGGTCTGTTGATCGACGCTTCCCGCATGGCGGAGGCGAGCGGCGCTGCTTTTGTCGTCGATTTTGCCCGCATTCCCCTGTCGGGAGATTTCGAGATTGCCTTGGGCAACGACCGCCCGGCGCGCCTCCGGGCGGCGACGGCGGGGGACGATTATGAGCTCTTGTTCGCCGCCCCGCCCGAGAAGAGCGAAGAGATCGGCAGGATTGCCGACAGGCTCGGCCTTCTTATGACGATGATCGGCGAGGTCCGTGAAGGCCTGGGCCTCCGCCTCGTCGAAAATGGAGAGGAAATCCCGCTGCCCTCCCGCCTCGGCTACGAACACGGCGCCTGATCGCGACTCTTGCAACCGCGCGCGCCGCTGTTACACCTTGGCGCCAAACCGGGCATGCCAAAGCAAAGCAATCCTGCCCGGGAACAATCAGGGGAAGGAAACTCAATGACGGTTGTGCTAGTCGCCATCGCCTGCGGGATACTCGCAGTGCTCTATGGCTTCGTGACCTCGCGGCAGGTGCTCGCCGCGCCCGCCGGGAACGAGCGGATGATCGAAATCGCCGGCGCCATCCAGGAAGGCGCCAAGGCCTATCTCGGCCGCCAATATACCACCATCGCCGTCGTCGGCGTGGTGGTTGCTGCGCTGGTATTCTACTTTCTCGGTTTGACCGAGGCGATCGGCTTCCTGATCGGCGCGATCCTGTCGGGCGTCGCGGGCTATATCGGCATGAACATTTCCGTGCGCGCCAACGTGCGCACCGCCGAAGCCGCGCGGACCAGCCTGCAGAGGGGCCTCACCGTCGCGTTCCGCGCGGGCGCCATCACCGGCATGCTGGTCGCGGGCCTCGCGCTCCTCGCCATCGCCATCTTCTTCTACGTGCTGGTCGACGGCGGCGCCGAACCTGCCAGCCGTGAAGTGGTGGACGCGCTCGTCGCGCTGGCGTTCGGCGCTTCCCTCATCTCCATCTTCGCGCGCCTCGGCGGCGGCATCTTCACCAAGGCCGCCGACGTCGGCGCCGACCTCGTCGGCAAGGTCGAGGCGGGCATTCCGGAGGACGATCCCCGCAACCCGGCCGTGATCGCCGACAATGTCGGCGACAATGTCGGCGATTGCGCGGGCATGGCCGCCGACCTTTTCGAAACCTATGTCGTGACCGTCGGCGCGACGATGGTGCTCGTCGCCCTGCTCGTCGGCAGCGCGGCGTCCAATATCCTCAATCTCATGTCGCTGCCGCTCATCATCGGCGGCGTGTGCATCATCACCTCCATCATCGGCACCTACATGGTCCGTTTGGGCGCCAAGGAATCGATCATGGGCGCCCTCTACAAGGGCTTTTGGACCACTGCGATCCTGTCGGTCCCGGCGCTTTATATCGTCACGCAATGGGCGCTGGGCGACATGAACGCCGTCATTGGCGGCGCGGAACAAGCGGCGGGTCTTGAAGTCGAACCGCAGGTCGCGGCTGCGGCGGCGGGCTTTACCGGCTGGGATCTCTTCTATTCGATGCTGGTCGGCCTTGCGGTCACCGGCCTCCTCGTCTGGATCACCGAATATTATACCGGCACCAACTACCGCCCGGTGAAGTCGATCGCCAAGGCCTCCCAAACCGGCCATGGCACCAACGTCATCCAGGGCCTCGCGATCAGCCTGGAATCGACGGCGCTGCCGACCCTCGTCATCTGCGTCGGCATCATCGTCGCCTATCAGCTTGCGGGCCTCATCGGCATCGGCTTCGCGGCCACCGCGATGCTGGCGCTGGCGGGCATGGTCGTGGCCTTGGACGCCTATGGTCCGGTCACCGACAATGCGGGCGGCATCGCCGAAATGGCGGGGCTTGAGGATGCCGTACGGGTGCGCACCGACGCATTGGACGCGGTCGGCAACACGACCAAGGCGGTGACCAAGGGCTATGCGATCGGTTCGGCCGGTCTCGCCGCCCTGGTGCTGTTCGGCGCCTATACGACCGATCTCGGGCTCTACTTCCCGGGCGTGGCGGTCGATTTCTCGCTGTCCAATCCATATGTCATCGTCGGCCTGCTCCTCGGCGCGCTTCTGCCTTACCTCTTCGGCGCGATGGGCATGACCGCCGTCGGCCGCGCGGGCGGCGCGGTGGTCGAGGAAGTGCGCGGCCAGTTCCGCGACAATCCGGGCATCATGGAAGGCACCAGCCGCCCCAATTATGCGCGGACGGTGGACCTCGTCACCAAGGCAGCAATCCGGGAGATGATCATCCCTTCGCTGCTGCCGGTGCTGGCGCCGATCCTCGTCTATTACGTCATCAGCTGGACCGCGGGCCAGGCCAACGGCTTCGCGGCCCTCGGCGCCCTGCTCCTCGGCGTGATCGTCTCCGGCCTGTTCGTCGCCATCTCGATGACGAGCGGCGGCGGCGCCTGGGACAATGCCAAGAAATATATCGAGGACGGCAATTACGGCGGCAAGGGCTCGGAAGCCCATAAGGCGGCCGTGACGGGCGACACGGTCGGCGATCCCTACAAGGACACCGCCGGTCCCGCCGTCAACCCGATGATCAAGATCACCAACATCGTGGCCCTGCTGCTCCTCGCGGCGCTGGCGGGACACGGCGCGGGCTGATCGGCTGATCTTTTTCAAGGGAGAGGCCCGTCCGAATATTCGGGCGGGCCTTTTCTGTTGCGGCCGGTTTCCATCCGTCTATCAGGCGGCATGACGCGGATCGGGGCCTTCGAAAATCAGCTCGCGCAATTAAGCGCGGCGGGACGGCTGCGGCGGCTTTCGCCGCGCGCCGGACGGGATTTTTCTTCGAACGACTATCTCGGCCTGGCGGGCGATCCGGGGATCGCGCGCGCGGTGGCGGAGGCGGTTGCGGCGGGCGTGCCGGTGGGATCGGGCGGATCCCGGCTGCTCCGCGGCAATGCGCCCGAACATGAGGCGCTGGAGGCGAAGGCCGCGGTCTTTTTCGGAGCCGAAACGGCGCTTTTCTTCTCCTCCGGCTTTGCCGCGAACATGGCTTTGTTGTCGACCCTGCCGCAGAGGGGCGATCTCATCGTCGCCGATGCGCTCGTCCATGCCAGCGCCCATGACGGCCTGCGGCGGGCGCGGGCGGAACATGTTTTCGCCGCCCATAATGACGCCGATGCCTTCGAAACCGCGATCCGCGCCTGGCGGCGGCGGGGCGGCACGGGGCGGGTATGGATCGCCGTCGAAACCCTCTATTCGATGGACGGCGACCGTGCGCCTATTGATGCGCTGGCCGCTCTCGCGGAGGCGGAGGATGCCTGGCTGCTGATCGACGAGGCGCATGCGACGGGGGTCTTCGGCCCGGCCGGGCGCGGCCTCGCCGCCGCGCTGGAGGGGCGGGACAATGTCATCGCCCTCCACACGTGCGGCAAGGCCCTGGGCGTGGAAGGCGCCATCGTCACCGGTCCGCGCGTCATGATGGATTTTCTCGTCAATCGGGCGCGGCCCTTCATCTTCTCGACCGCGCCGTCGCCGCTGATGGCGGTCGCCGTTTCCGCCGCGCTCGACCGGATCGCGGCGGGCGACGATCTCCGCGCGCGCCTGGCGGAGCGCGTCGCCTATGCCGGGAAGCGGATTTGCGCGCCTTACGGCCTTCCCCGGCCGGACAGCCAGATCCTGCCCATCATTCTGGGCGGTGAAGGGCGCACCATGGCGGCCGCCGCAGCGTTGCAGGAGGCGGGGTTCGACGTGCGCGGCATCCGGCCGCCGACCGTGCCGGACGGGACGTCGCGCCTGCGCATTTCACTGACGCTCAACGCCGGGCTGGACGATATCGACGCGCTGTCCGGCGCGCTGGCCGATATCATGGAAAGGGTCTCTTGATGGTGAGCAGGATCATCGTCACCGGTACGGATACCGGCGTCGGCAAGACGGTGTTCGCGGCGGGCCTGGCGGGCGCGCTCGGCGGTTTTTACTGGAAACCCGTTCAATCCGGCATCGATCCGGAAGGCGACAGCGAGACCGTCCGTCGCCTCTCCGGCCTCGCCGCCAGCCGCATTCTTCCCGAGGCCTATCGCCTGCAATTGCCCGCATCGCCGCATCTTTCGGCGCGCGAGGAAGGCGTGGAAATCGACCTCGCGCGCCTGATGCCGCCTATCCAGGATGGACCCCTGATCATCGAAGGCGCGGGCGGCGTGCTCGTGCCCCTCACCGAAACGCTGCTGATCGCGGATTATTTCGCGCGGCTCGCGGCGCCCGTCATCCTCTGCGCGCGCACCGGGCTCGGCACGATCAACCACAGCCTGATGAGCGTCGAGGCGCTCCGCGCGCGGGGCGTGCCGGTGGCGGGCATCGCCTTCATCGGCGATCCCCATCCGGAGAATGAGCGGATCGTGCCGAAGCTCGCGGGCGTGCCGCATCTCGGCCGGCTGCCGATGCTGGACAGGCTGGACGCGGCCTCGCTGGCGACGGCGATGGCGGCGATGGATCTCGGCACCATCCGGAAGGCGATGTGATGTCCGCCGTCTGGCATCCCTTCACCCAGCATGGGCTCGGCGAGGATATTCCGCGCGTCGAGCGGGGGGAAGGCGCGCTCTTGCATCTCGCCGACGGCCGCACCCTCATCGACTGCATCTCGAGCTGGTGGGTGACGACGCACGGCCATTGCGAGCCGCGCATCGCAGCCGCCATCGCCGCCCAGGCGGGCAGGCTCGACCAGCTCATTTTCGCGGGGCACACCCATGAACCGGCCGAGCGGGTCGCGGCGGCGCTCGTCGCGATGACGCCACCCTCGCTCACCCGCATCTTCTTCTCCGACAGCGGATCGACCGCCGTCGAGGTCGCGCTCAAGATGGCGCTCGGCTACTGGCACCGGCGCGGCGAGGCCCGGCATCGCATCCTGGTTCTCGAGCACAGCTATCATGGCGACACGATCGGCGCGATGTCGATCGGCGCGCGCGGCGTCTTCAACCGCCGCTACGAACCCTTGCTCTTCGACGTCGGCACCATTCCCTTTCCCGCGCCCGGCCGGGAACAGGCGGCGCTCGACGCGCTGGAAAGCGCCGCGACGGGGCCGGACCGTCCGGCGGCCTTCGTCATCGAGCCGCTCCTTCTCGGCGCGGGCGGCATGCTGATCTACCCGGCGGCGGTGCTAAGGGAGATGGCGGCGATCTGCGCCCGTCACGGCATTCTCTTCATCGCGGACGAGGTGATGACCGGCTGGGGCCGCACCGGCAGCTTCCTCGCCGTGGAGCAGGCAGGGATCGCGCCCGACATCCTCTGCATCGCCAAGGGGCTGACCGGCGGCGCGCTCCCACTCGCCGCGACCCTTGCCAGCGAAGCCATATTCGAGGCGCATCTGTCGAACGACCGCGCCGATATGTTCTACCATTCGAGCAGCTATACCGCGAACCCGATCGCCTGCGCCGCCGCCGCCGCCAACATAGAGATCTGGCAGGAGGAGGACGTGATCGGCCGGATCGCCCGCGTCGGCGCCGCCCTGGCCCGCGGCCTCGAAACGCTCGCCGGTCATCCCGCCTTTGACAATCCCCGCCATATCGGTGCGGTCGCCGCGGTCGACCTGAAGGCCGGAGACGCCGGTTATCTGTCCAGCCTTGCGCCTGCCCTGCGCGCTTTCTTCCTGGAAAAGGGCCTCCTCCTCCGGCCGCTCGGCAACACCATCTATGTCATGCCGCCTTACTGTCTCACGGAGGAGGAAGCCGCCCGCATCTTCGCCGCGATCGCGGAAGCGGGCGACCGCTTCGGCCAGCCGGACTAGCCCCGCTTCCCTTTTGAAGCTCAAGTCGTTACATGCCCCGCAACTTTACCTGATATTGAAGAGACTGAATGGCCAAGGAAGAACTTCTGGAAATGCGCGGGCAGGTGGTGGAGCTTCTCCCCAATGCCATGTTCCGCGTGAAGCTTGAGAATGATCACGAAATTCTCGGCCACACCGCGGGCAAGATGCGCAAGAACCGCATCCGCGTGCTCGTGGGCGACGAAGTGCTCGTCGAGCTCACCCCCTACGATCTGACCAAGGGTCGGATTACCTACCGCTTCAAATAAGCGCGGGTCCGCCGGTGCGGCTCATCCTCGCTTCGTCCAGCCAGCGGCGCCTGGATCTGCTCGCGCGGATCGGCGTCGTGCCGGATGCCGTTCACAGCCCCGAGATCGACGAAAGTCCGCTGCCCGGCGAATTGCCGCGTGCCTATGCGCTTCGCCTCGCCGAGGCGAAGGCGCGCGCGGTGCCGCGAGAAGCGGGGACGATTATCCTGGCGGGCGACACGGCCATTGCGGTCGGCCGCCGCATCCTGCCGCCCGCCGACACGGAAGAGGTGCAGCGCCGCCTGCTCGGCCTTTTGTCCGGGCGGCGCCACCACGCCCTCTCGGCGATCTGCGCGATCGACGGCGCAGGCCGCGCCCGCACCCGCATCGCCGACACGATCGTCGCCTTCAAGCGCCTGTCGGATGCCGAGATCGACGCCTATGTCGCCTGCGGAGAGGGACTGGGCAAGGCAGGGGGCTATGCGATCCAGGGCCGCGCCGAGGCCTTGATCCGCACGATCGGCGGCAGCCATTCCGGCGTCGTCGGCCTGCCGCTCTTCGAAACCCGCGCGCTGCTCGCCGCCGCCGGCTATCCGCTGGCATGACCGGCGCCTAACATGGCTATGTGGCTGTTCGAGGACGGAATCGGGGAAAGCCGCGCCATCCGGATCCAAGGCGAGGGGATCGTCGAAGCCGCCATCGAACTGGATGAAACCCTGCGCGTCGGCACGGTGGCGCGCGGACGCCTTGCCGGCATCATGATTCCAGGCCGCCGGGGCCTTGTTCAACTCGATTGCGGGGTGGAGGCGTTGCTCGAGCCCTTGCCCGGCGGCCTGACCGAGGGCCAGGCCCTGCATGTCGAGATCGTGCGCGAGGCCCTGCCCGAGCCCGGCCGCCCGAAGCGGGCCAAGGCGCGCATGACGGACGATGCTTCCCGATCCGGCCCCTCTCTCCGCGACCGCCTGATCGCCGCCGGCCATAGTGTCGTGCCGCATCCGGCGCACGGCCCCGATCGATTCGAAGATGCGGGCTGGTCGGAACTGCTTGAGGAAGCGGAAACCGGCGAGATCGCCTTTGCCGGCGGCGCGCTGCGGATGGCGCTGACGCCGGCCATGACCTTGTTCGACGTCGACGGGCCATTGCCGCCTCTCGCCCTCGCCAAGGCCGGCGCCGCGGCGGCGGGGCGGGCGATCCGGCGCCTCGGCATCGGCGGGTCGATCGGGCTCGATCTGCCGACCCTCGCGGCGAAGGCCGACCGCCAGGCCGTGGCCGCCGCGCTCGATGCCGAATTGCCCCAGCCCTTCGAACGGACGGCGATGAACGGCTTCGGCTTCCTGCAGATCGTGCGGCGGCGGGAGCGCGCGTCGATCCCGGAACTTCTGCAATCCGATCCGGTGCAGGCTGCCGCCCGCGCCCTGCTGCGCCGCGCGGAGCGTTCTGGCGGCATGGGAGAACGGACCATCCTTGCCCATCCCGCGGTCGTCGCGGCGATCGCGGCGCGGCCGGACTGGATCGCGGCGCTGTCCGTCCGGATCGGCGCCACGGCCGCCTTGCGGGCCGATCCGGGCCGCGCCATATCGGCGGGCGATGTCCACAGCCAGCACCCCTGACCGCACCCGCGCCGTCTGCCCGCTCTGCCGCAAGCCGGAAAGCGCGGATCACGCCCCCTTTTGCAGTCGGGGCTGCAAGGATCGTGACCTCTTGAATTGGCTTGGCGAAGGCTATCGCGTCCCCGGCCTCCCCGCCGAGCCCGCCTCCGGCGATTTCGAGGAGAAATAAGCTGGACAGCCCGCCCGCCCCCTGCTTATAGCGCGGCTTCCGCTTCGCCGGACATGCCCAGGTAGCTCAGTTGGTAGAGCATGCGACTGAAAATCGCAGTGTCGGCGGTTCGATCCCGTCCCTGGGCACCATTACGTCTCATCTCCGAAACACGGCCATACAGAGATTGGGTGTTATCGCGGGCATGCAGCTTCATTTCGCCATGTGAATTGATCGGGCAAATTGGGCGTTAAATGGAGTGCTTCCTCCGCATTGACCACCAATTTCCTCTCCACGACGTCGTATCCGACCGGACTACGCCGCCCATCCACATGCCTTTCGCTTTGGAGGCTGCGATCTTGTCGCGGATGCCTTCGCCGGTCACCCCTCGCTCAAACTGCGCGAACGACAGGAGGACGTTCAGCGTCAGCCGTCCCATGCTCGTCGTAGTATTGAACGCTTGTGTCACCGACACGAAGCTCGCGTGGACTGCGTCCAGAATCTCTACCATGCGCGGGAAGTCGCTAAGATGACGCGTCAGGCGGTCCACCTTATACACGACGATCACATCTACTCGGCGCGCGCGGACGTCCTCTAGCAGCCGGTTGAGAGCTGGTCGGTTCATTGTACCACCGGAAAAACCACCGTCATCATAATCGCCCCGAAGCAGAGTCCATCTCTCGTGCTTCTGGCTCGTGATGTAGGCAGCACAGGCTTCCTTCTGCGCATCGAGGCTGTTGGAATGCCTGGTCCAGACCTTCTTCCGTGGACGTGCGGGTATAGATGGCACAACGGATTGGGTGGGATGGAATGCAAGGGGGAGCCACGCAGTTAAATCCCTGCGGGAGTCGAGTGTGTCAGTCCAAAAAACCGGGGCCCCGACCCACTTCGTTCCGGTCACTACCCTGGCGATCTGCGAAAGCGAAGCGTAGCGCTCCCCTTCATACTGAAAGCCGTCCTGAAGAACCAGAAGTTGAAAGGTGCGCCCCTGCCACTCGCGGACTATTCGCGTCCCGGGCTTGAGGGCAAGCCGACGCTCCACGTCCAAGTCTGCCGAGGAATCCAGCTGCTCGGCAGGGCACGTGAGTTCGAGCTGAAGCGATCGCGTATAGCCACAATGGGCCTTTTCCTGCTCCTTCCACCGGATGCCACGATAAAGAAGCTCATGACCTAAGCCATCCGGGAGCGGGTACCCCGAATTCTTGTTCCCACAACAGCCTGAGCTGGGGTGTTCTGATTGGGCCGCGCTTTTGCTCCCAAGAGATGTTCTTCGGCATGCCGTCTTCCCGCAATCTCATTGAGCCATACGTCTCGATGGAGCACCTGTCGTCTCAGAGGCTGAGAGTAGCCTCAGTCTCGATGGGCGAATTGCTCTGGGTCTGAAAGTGAAGCCAGCGGAATCTTGCTCCGCTCAATGTCTCTGCGTTCCGCGACAAATACAGGCCATCCCTGTCCGCAGATCGCATATCTGCTGGCAGCTTCTTTCGAGTGCGAGTCACATCACTGCAAAACTTCTTGCTTCTGTATGCCAGTCGAGCAAATTGCTCGCACTCCTCGTGAAAGCCGAGGAGCGGGGCGTGGAAACCCCTTCTTACAGTGCTCGGTCGACAGCATGCTGTGGCCGGGTGGCATGCGCGTATGTCCAGCCGGCAACGGTAAAGGCGCATGCGCCTGTCTGTAAGCAGGTTTCCAACATCCGGCTTCGGCCGTCGCCCCGAGAGGACATAGGAGCGACGTGGAAGCTGATCGAAGCGTCGCCCCTGAAAGGGAGGGACGATGCACAATCTAAAGAACGACCTCGTGTGGTTGGTAGCCGTGCTGGCAGCGGCACAGCCGGCTGCGGGTTTTGCCAATGGTAAGAACGTGGACCTTAGCGCCTATCGGGAGATGTCGCCTGAGCAGACACTCCCCTTCATTGCCAAGGCGTTGCGTGATAATCTTCTCGATGCCGGATCGGTCACGAACTTCTCGGCCTGTTACCCACCTGTCAAAGTCAAGTTCAAGGACGGCAGGCCTGTTCGTTGGACGATCATGTTATCCCTGAACGCGAAGAACAGTTATGGCGGCTATACCGGCCTCGAGCAAATGGCTGCGGTTTTCTATGCAGACAAACCCGTGATGTTGGGTTCAACCGGGATGTCTCCAAGCAGTAAGCTGTTAGGGAGTTGCACTCGCGTCTCGGACGCCGAGATCCAGCGGATGATCCAAGAATGAATCTGAAGTTCATCATCACTGCCGCAGGCCTCCCGCAGCTCGCAGCCTGCAGCGACGCTCCGACGACAGCGAAACAGCAATATGAGATTGTCAGGAGAAACGGCGGATCGCCGGCAGAAGTATGTGAGAAGGCTCGGATGGTAGCGGATGCCTATCTCCAAGCTCAGAATGCCGGAGAATACCGCACTTGGAACAGAACAGCTAACATCACGTGCGCCGTAGCGTATTACTAGAGGATAGATCCCTCTCTATAGAAGTTACGTCTCCTATAGGGCGGAAGGTGAACGTTGCACCTTCTCCATACATTCTAAAAGACGTTCGGCGTGAGATTTAGTCGTTGGACTAAGTGTTTAAGGCTCAGGGAAACGGGAGTTGTGAAGGAGATTTAGGGTGAATTAATGGCCGAGCCGAGAAGTTTAAATCGAAGCAGAATAGTCTACCAAAAACCTAGGCCTATCGCTATCAATGGCATCCGCTCCGTGTGATAGATTAGCAAATCGCCCAATGAGCTCGATACAAAGGCCGTGGCTACGAGTGATGTTGATCTTCACGGCACTCTTCTATCCAGCCTTCGAGCGCGTCCACCAAACGCTCGCGGTCAAACTCCCGTTTTCCGTATCGTTGACCGTTTCGTCCCATTCGCCTGCGAGTTTCTGTATCACTTTTCATCAAGCGCAACACGTTGGCAGATAGCGCAGCGCTGTCTCCAGCTGGGCCAACTAGCCCTGCCTCTGCCTCGGCAACGACGCGGCCACCTTCACCGTCCAGCATCGCCAGTAGGGGCTTGCCCGTCGTGAGGTAAGCTTGCACCTTGCCGGGGATGGTCATGCTCCAGATTGGCTCCTTGCGAAGCGACACGAGTAACGCATCGGCGCTATTTAAGAAGGAGGGCATTCGCTCCAAGGGGTATCGACCCAAGAAGATGATTTTGTCGCCTAACCCTCGACGCTTGACCTCCTCATGCACATGTGGCGCGGCCCGACCATCTCCGACGATAATCCACCGTAGCCGGGGGGTATCTCTCAGGGCTTCGACCGCATTCAGGATCGCCGGAAAGTCCTGCGCTTCCCCGATATTGCCGGCAAACAAGATCTTGAAATCGTCAGCGTACGGAACCAGTTCCGGCGGCATGGCAACTGGTATGTCCCCTCGATCGAAAACAGCTTCTGCCCATCCCGGAAAATAACGGAGCGCTTCACTTCCCCCTACCAACGAGGTGACTTTGGGTGAAAATGCACGCGATTGAAGCAGAATCCGATCACACCTTTTGTACACAAAACACACTAGGTGTGCGACCAAGCGGAGTAGGCGTGGGGACTTGACGACGCCGATGGCGGACAATGTGTCAGGCCACAGGTCGAGAATCCACATCAGCATGGGTGCCCGTTTGATGCGTCGCAACAGTATTGCGGGCAGCGCCGCTGTTATGGGTGAGGTTTGAAATACAAAAATTGCGTCGAATCGGCGCCCGCGCAAGCGCAGCGGGCCAAGGATCGAGGCGCTTAGCGCGAAGCTCAAATAGTTGAATACCAAGCGCAGACTTGTATTTCCACGCGGCACAATGGGGACGCGGATGACAGTAGCGTCTCCGAAACACCGGTAGGCTTTCCGATTTGAGCAAAAGTCGGGAAAGATGCGTCCTTCGGGATAGTTCGGCTCTCCGGTCAGCACGGTCACCTCGTGCCCCCGGCGCGATAGCTCGTCTGTTAGGTCGTTGATTCTGAAATTCTCTGGCCAGAAGTATTGGCTAACAATTAGAATCCGCACGGCTCAGTCATACTCTCGCCATACCACACGGCGGATGTAATCCGTGTAGCTGTGCAGGATTCGAACGACCTTAGCAGAAACGTTGGGCATCGAATAATCAGACACGAGGCGTAGGTCACGCTGTTCACCCCGAGCTTGATCTTCAAGGATGGATAACGACTGCCGGACCCGATCAAGGTTGAGCCCAGTTAGCATTACCGCACCTTCTTCCATGCCTTCCGGCCTCTCATGTGCCTCACGGATGTTAAGCGCAGGAAAATTAAGGATCGAAGCCTCCTCCGTGATAGTTCCACTGTCGGACAGCACTGCACGAGCGGATTTCTGCAGACGCACGTAATCGTGGAAGCCGAGCGGCTTTCCGAGTTGCACATGCGGGTGGAAGGAAACGCCGGCTGCATCTATTCGGTTCTTGGTCCGGGGGTGAGTTGAAACAATGACTGGCTGATCGTAGCTCTCGCCCAGATAATTCACGATATCGACGAGGCGGAAGAACGTGCGATCTGATTCGATGTTTTCCTCGCGATGGGCGCTGACGACGAAATATTGATGTTCAGTGAGGCCTAGCCGTGCAAGCACATCTGACGCGTCGATTTGAGGCATGTAGTGATGGAGCACTTCAAACATCGGGCTACCGGTCTTGATAATCCGATCCGCCGGCAGACCTTCGCGCAATAGATATTCGCGCGCGATATCGCTGTACGTCATGTTGATATCCGCCGTGTGATCAACGATCACTCGATTCGTTTCCTCGGGCACCCGCTGGTCGAAACAGCGGTTCCCTGCCTCCATGTGGAAGACGGGAACGCGAAGGCGCTTCGCAGGGATCACTGAAAGGCAGCTATTGGTGTCGCCTAGAACCAGCAAAGCATCAGGATTTTCCGCCTTCAGCACCTCTTCCATGGCAATCAGTATATGCCCGATCGTGGCCGACGGGCTGCCCTTGGCAGCCTCGAGGAAGCGATCCGGCATACGGATCCCGAGATCATCAAAGAACACTTGGCTCAGTTCATAGTCATAATTCTGCCCGGTGTGGACGAGCACATGGTTGCAGTGCTGGTCCAGGGCACACAGCACCCGCGAGAGCCGGATGATCTCCGGTCGCGTGCCGACGACGGTCATCACCTTCAGTTTGGTCATCGCTCTCATACCTTCATTGCGAAGGTGTCGGGTCGATCTCGATCGAAGATCTCGTTCGCCCAAAGCATCACCACCAATTCGCCCTCCCCGATATTGGTGATGTTATGCGTCCACCCTGGAATGGTTTCCACAACGCGGGCCTCTTGCCCTTGAACCACAATCTCATGGCACTCTTCGGTTTGAATGTGGCGGAATCCGAAACGGGCTGTACCGGAGATCACCAAGAACTTCTCAACCTTGCTATGGTGGTAGTGGTCGCCGCGCGTTACTCCGGGCCCGGCTGTGAAATAAGAGAACTGACCGCAATCCGGAGTCTTAAGCATCTCAACGAAGCGGCCGCGCGGATCAGCATGGATCGGAAGATGGTATTCGAAACATTCGGTGGGCAGGTAGCTGAGGTAGGTCGAGTAAAGTGCCCGCACGAGGCCGGTGCCCACACGTGGGGTGATCAAGGTATCGCGGCTTAATGGGAAGCTCCGTATAATATCCGCGACTTCGCCCACGGTGGTTTCGTATACCGGCGCGATGTGGTGATAGCCGGTTTTGAAGCTAGCTTCGATCAGGCGCAGAAAAGTATCGACGACATCGTCCACATAGACGAGTTGCAACGCTGCCGCAGCGTCGTGCACTTCAATAGGTTCGTCGCGCGCCACGCGGTGGCAGAACGTAGCAACAGCAGAATTATAATTTGGCCGAGCCCACTTCCCGAAAACATTAGGCAGTCGGAAGATTGCGACTGGAGAATTCATTCTGCTTGAATAGTCTAGTTGGGCATCTTCTGCCGCTGCCTTGCTCTGACCGTAAGGGTGATCATGGCCCGCCTGAATAGAGGAGGAATAAAGGATTGGCGCACGATTGCCAGCCCGGGCCAGCAGGTCGCAAAGTCGCTGTGTGAGCTCGACATTTCCCATCGCAAATTCGAATTCTTCGGTGGCACGGTTCACGCCAGCCAGATGAACGACTACATCTGCGTTCCGGACCGCGGCACTCCATGCATCCTGGTCATCGTCGCGACCTAGGCGGATTACTTCGTGGCCCAATTCTCCAGCCCGAACTACGACATTCTTTCCAAGAAAGCCGTTGGCTCCGGTAACCAAGAGCCTCACGCGTAGGCATCCTCAGAGATTGGTTCACCCTTTAGAACTTTCTGGATCAGCGGCAACTTGCGGAGAAGCGCCTTCATCTCCTCAACGTCCAAACGATGTGTATTATGCGAGTTGTATTCCTCGCTCTGGCTGAGGCGCGCCTCTCCCTGATCTATAAACTTGTCGTAGTTTAGGTCACGACCGTCCGGCGGCACACGAAAATACTCGCCCATGTCGTCGGCAACTGCGCGTTCTTCGCGGCTCAGCAGGGATTCGTAGAGCTTCTCCCCATGACGGGTGCCAATGACGCGTACTTCATGATCTGCTTGGTTGAGAAGATCCTTCAGCGCCGCAACGAGCGTGTCGACGGTAGCTGCCGGCGCTTTTTGGACGAATATGTCTCCATTGCCTCCATTGTTGAAGGCGTAGAGCACCAATTCGACCGCATCTTCGAGCGTCATCATGAACCGTGTCATGCTCCCATCGGTGATCGTGATGGGCCGGTTTGCCAGTATCTGATCGACAAACAGGGGTATTACGGAGCCGCGTGAAGCCATGACATTTCCGTAACGCGTACCGCAGATGACCGTTTGTGTTGTGGAGAGATTGCGCGAGGAGGCGACCATCACCTTCTCCATCATTGCCTTGCTGATCCCCATGGCATTGATGGGGTAGACCGCCTTGTCCGTCGACAAACACACTACTCGTTGCACTCCCGCTGCAATTGCGGCCGCCAATACATTCTCAGTGCCGAGAACATTGGTCCGGACGGCTTGCATCGGGTGGAACTCGCAAGACGGCACCTGCTTGAGAGCTGCGGCATGGAAACAATAATCTACACCGCGCATGGCTGCCGCGACGCTACCTTCATCGCGAACGTCCCCTAGGTAAAACTTTATGCGAGAGCTGCTGTACAGCTTCCGCATATCATCTTGCTTCTTCTCGTCGCGACTGAAGATGCGAATTTCGCGAAGGCCGGAATCCAAAAAGCGGCGGAGCACAGCATTGCCGAACGATCCAGTGCCGCCGGTGATAAGAAGCGTTCTATCATCGAACATGATTGTTCCTTTATCAGGCGGCGAGCGCGGAGCGCACGATCTGCTCCTTGGTTTCGGGATCCGGGTAGTTGATCAGAACTGCGCGATAAGCCCCCTTGAACACGAAGAGGCTGCCTGCCGCCGCGCCGACCACACCCACTTGCCGAATGAGAGACTCAACATCCGCCAGAGACCCGGCGCCACCGAGGAAAGTAACGGGCACCGGTAGTACGTCGCGCATACGGCGAGCGAGCTTCAGGTCATAGCCGCGCATCGTTCCATCAAGGTCGATAGAATTAACGACAATCTCGCCAGCGCCCAGTTGAACCGCATCTTGCGCGAAGGTCACGGGATCAAGCCTGTGGGCACGGCTCCCGTTGTGTGTTCGCAGTTCATATCCGCTGAGCCTCTTCTTCCTCAGATCGAGCACAACGACGACGCTCTGGCGTCCAATCTCGACGGCGATCTCATTGATCAGCTCCGGCCGCTCCACGGCTGCAGCGCTGAGAGCCACCTTCTCGACTCCAAGACCAATGATGTGCTTCGCCTGCTCGGCGGTGCGTACACCGCCGCCGTAACAGAGTGGCATTCTGCATTCGGCCGCCAGATGTGCGATTACTTTGTAGTCTGGCTCCACCCCCTGCACAGTTGCATCAATGTCGAGAACGATAAGTTCGTCACTCTCTTTCTCGTTAAATATTTTCACCGCGTTAATCGGGTCGCCGACGTATTTTGGATCCTTAAAACCCACCGTTTTCACAAGGCCGCCTTCATGGATCAGCAGGCAAGGAGTAACGCGAGGCCGTAGCACGTCCTAAATCTCCGCAAAATTCTTAAGCAGCATCGCACCGAAGTGATGGCTCTTTTCCGGGTGAAACTGGACCCCCCACACATTATCGCGCCGAACTGCGCAGGCGAACGGCGACCCGTAAGTCGCGGTGGCAACCCTATCGGACAGGTTGGCGCATTCGTAATAGAAGGAATGTAGGAAGTAGAAACGTGCATCGCGCTCTAGGCCGCGGAAGAGCTTTTCTTCACCACGCGGTTCCACATCGTTCCAGCCCATATGCGGAAGCGGTAGGTCGTTCGGGGCCGGCATGGAACGAAAATGGCGAACAATCCCAGGGATCCAACCCAAGCCTGGTCCCTCGCCTTCCTCGCTTGTGTCAGCTAAGATCTGCATGCCAACGCAGACGCCAATAACGGGGACCTTCTCGTGAATGACCTTTTCCTCAAGCAGCGGCCGCATCCCGGACGCATCGAGTAACTCGATCGCGTGATCGAATGCGCCGACGCCTGGCAGGATGATCCGCTCAGCATCGCGCAATTCCTCAGCTGTACGCGCCGCCTTGGCGGGCAGATTCATTCTCTTGTACATGTTGAGGAACGCGCCGATGTTCCCCAGACCGTAGTCAACAATCGTGGTCAACGGACGATCGCCCGCTGGACGCCGGCGAGGCGAAGAACCTTGGCTCCTAAATCCATAATAGCCATGTCATTCTTGTAATCACGGAACGTTTTCTTGGGTGCGTCATGTAAGGCACGAAGTTCAGATGTGGTGATCCCAAGCTTTGTCGCAATGTACTCGAAGTCCTGGATGATCGTTTCAGGATCATATGCGGGAACGGCAACCTTCTGCAGTGCCTCTTCCCGGGTCATTTGCCCCGTCAGGACCAGGCTAGAAAAATGCGCTCGTCGTTTGTCATACCCGAATTTCGTCGGTAACCAGTAGCTTTCGTAAAAGCGAGTAAAGCGGGATTCATAGTGTTTGTGCGCGTAACGCTGCCAGCCGAAGCGGTCCACCAGTTCCTGCATCGCATCCTCTTTGCGGTAAGGAACGTAATTTAGCGGCTTCACGACCCGCACCCCCTTCGCAAACCGGTACCACACCTTGAAGCGTAAAATCCCCGCGAGGGGGAATTTCTTGAGCGGGCGGGTGCCGAATTGACGATGAATGTCCTTAAGCTGGCGCAGGTCGGAAGCATGGTAATGCCACTCCAACGGCTCGCGCACGCACTCGGTCGAGTAATTCGCGCCAGTCAGGATATACTTTACCTTGTTCTTCGCAGCGAAGTTATAAAGCCCAGCGAAAAAAGCGTGGTCTTGGGGGGTGTCAAGATGGGGCACATTGGCTTTAAAGAACGCAAGTTGAAGATCTCTCATCTCCGGCCAGTCAACGACCTCAGTGAAGAGATCCAGATCTAAACCGTCAACAAGCTTCTCGATATTGTTCACAGCCTGCTGGGAGTTCCACCCAGCGTCGACATGATACAACAAGGGCCGCAGGCCGAATTTTTCCTTAGCGATATAGGTGACGTAACTGCTGTCAACACCACCGCTCAGGCCGATAAGGCAGTCGTGATCGCGCCCTTTGCCTTCACGTTTGATCTGCTCGACTTGCGACATGATCTCGCATTCACCCCGCTCGTCAGGATGCCAGTTCGGCAAGATGTTGGTATAATAATTATTGCAATAGTCGCAGCGTCCATCGCCATCAAACACAATGAGAGAGTCCGAGGTGTCCATAATGCAATTTGTGCAGATCTGGTAGGATCGGGCACTCGAGGCAGGGGTAGCAATATTCATGAATATATCCAAAGAAAACGACGCTTAGATTCGTGTGGACTAGGCCTGTCAACATCCGTGTTGCCAAGGTGTCATCGTAATGAGGTGAATGCCGGTTCAAGTCGAAAACTGTCTCGCCGAATGGTCTTAATCAACAAGAGTCGCAAAGGCAGGGATATTGTCTCTGGACGGCCTTTTGTGGCGCTCGCCACTGTGAAGCCTGCGTATTCGAAAAGCTTTTTCCATTCGTCATGTGAACGAAAGCGCACTCCAACACCAAAGGTGTTAGCTCGAAAAGCAGGGATGAATCTTGCAACTTGGCGACCAATAAACGAGAGAATACGGCTGCCAGTAATCGCATATATGAAACGGCCACTCGCATTCGGCACAAAGGATTCGTATATATATTCGTTTACAAATATTGCTTTTGACCTGCCATGCCATGTGCGCACGGCCTGACTTTGCAGCATACGTGTCTCGAGTTCATTACGTCCTACTAGATGGTGCAAGATGAGATTGAAGCAAACGACACCTTCGTCCCCTTCGACCTCAGGCAGCAAGGCATCACCTAATCGCCCCTCAACAGCCATATCCCGACACGCTTGGATCGACTGCGGATCCTGGTCAATCACGCGTACGGGTTGACCAATAGAATCAGCAAGCGCGCGCGCGAAGTACCCGCAGCCACCACCTATGTCGACAACGACACCACAGCCATTGGTGTCCTGCATCAACCGGGCATAATCACGAACTTGATCATCAACGAATTCGGTGTGGTAAAACGCTTCGATCTGCTCGGACGACAGTTTGCGCTGCGCGATCGCTTCCATTGAATCTCTCTGCTCCTCAGGGACTTTTCCCTACGGGCGGTACGGCATGTTGTAAAGTTGAAGGGTCCTCGCGCGGCCGAGGCGTCACGCCCTTCTCGGTGTGGTGCATCCCCCGCCGCCGCGGAGCATGGATGACATCCGAGCCGTTATGGCGAGTCTGTTATGAGTGCCGACCACACGGCAGGCCCTTGTCGTCGCGCCACTTAGCATAAGCTGTCACCGTCCCAGCAATGTCATCATGCAACTCTGCGGCACGACGATCGGCGAAATCTCGGATGAGGGGTACAGCTTCCCGGGCACCGCTGCCTATCCACCAAATTGGGTGAGTTAGAAGCTGAACTGCTCTGCCTTCAGCGATAGCAGGATGGTCCAACGGGTGCCCATGATGCCAGCCGCCGTTGCTATCTGAAATGTAGGCGATTTCAGAGAAGAATGCAGGCTCATACGTGTGCCGCCGACCGGCGAAGTTCCCGGTTAAATTGAGTAGACTTGGCGCTGGACGGTGAAACGAAATAGTATGAATCGATCTTCCGCATATGTCGGCGAGAATATCGCATTCGGCCGCAGCGGCACTTTGTAAATCCTCATCATGCAGAGTCTGCGTTGCATCAAAATGAAGACCGATTTCATGACCGTGCTCAATAATTCTCCGCAACAATCGTCGGCTGGCTAGGGACGCAGGGTTGTAGAGTCCGGTCGATATCAGAACGAAATAACTGCTGGACACACCTATTTCGGCTTCTAGCTCAGCCATGGCTGCCGCTTTTTCAAGGCAGAGATCAATATCATGACGGAGGTACAGGTGAGGCTTGTCTGACTCCAGCTCACTCAGCCTCACATCACGAAAGCCATGCGAGAGTAGCTGCCTTAGGAGCGCACGATAGTCCGCACTACTGAAGCCGCTCAACTTTCTAGTCAGCATGACTGACCAGTTTCTTAAGCGCGGCGCGAACTTGTCGAAATTCCGCATCAGGCTGTGCAGGAGATCCCATGACGGTTGCGCCGTCTTCCACCGATTTCACAACGACAGCCCCTAATCCCACTACCGCATCTTTCCCAATTGCCACTTGATTGATTATCGTGGCCGAAGGGGCAATCCATGCCCGATCACCGATCCGAACACCTCCGCCAATCATGGATTGCGCAATAATAGCCACGTCCATGCCTACGACCACGTTGTGAGCGATGTGGACTTGATTATCGATCCTTGCACGTGCTTTGATCCATGTCGCTTCCAACGTGCCCCGATCGATGCTAGTGTTCGATCCAATTTCCACGTCATCATCAATTACGACCCCCCCGATGTGTGGAAACTTTTCCAGCTCGCCATGCTCATTGCGTTCATAGCCGAAGCCATCGGCGCCGATCACGGTTCCACCGGCAATGGTGACCCTCCGCCCTACTTTAACGTCGGCTACCAAGACCACGTGCGGATGAACTCTTGTGTCTGCCCCGACGACGCAGCCAGGTCCGATTACGCAGTGAGCGCCGATCGCAGCGCTCGGATCAATCTTGGCGGAGCCGTCCACAGTGGCTGTAGGATGAATGCCTCTCTCCCAATCTTTTTGTGAGAAAAATCTCCCGACTGCCCGCATGAAGGACAATCGGGGATTTTGCGCCACGATTAGTGTGGTTTCGCTGGCCTCGGGCCATGAGGAAGCAATCTTTTCGTTGCAGATTATCGTTGCCGCGGAAGTGCGGGTCACAAGGTCGGCTAAGGCGTCGTCCGCGGGAAGGCGGGAAAGAAAGCCAAGCTGGCCCTCTCTTAAGGAGTGAAGGGGCGCAACCTCGAAGCTGCGCCGCAAACTGTCGCCTCTGATAGCGCCATCTGTTGTAGTGGCATCTCGTATATCCAAGGCTGTCGGAGCGCCTTCTGGGGCCATTGATCGATTTCCTCTTTTAGACTCTGTAGCGTCGATGCGAGCTCTACCGTACCCCGGCTCGTAGATAGCGTGGGTTTGAATTGGCTAGAGAGCCGTATCTTGCTGGAAGTTGACAGCTAATGGGCGCTCGTTTCCAATATTGGATCGACCATCTCGATAGACATTCCCGAGTAGGTTCCATTTGGGTCTCGCGAGACGGAAAAGCACCAGCCATGCGGCGCCGCCAAAAGATATCATGTAAGTTGATAAATGGACGTTCGTAAGCATGAGGCCAATCGGCACCATCAAAACGAGCAAAACCCGTAAATTCCATGTCGAGGACGTGCGATCAATCGCCCGCAGGAAAATGGCGATTGCCACAGAAACCACGATAACACCGATCGGTCCTCCTGCAGCAATCCCTTCGCCGACGAAAGGATTGGCGTTCAAGTTCACACGGCTGTCCGAGCCATAATAGTCGGCTCCCACAATCTGCCCCAAAACCGGCCAAAAACGATCTTGTTGGAAAGCAGCCGGGGGAGGGACTATCGCATTTATTCCAGTGATATTGCTCCACCAGGTATATCCCTTGAAGTGGAACGTGTCGAAATATTGGGCGAATGTCTGGGCAGGAATAGCAATCGTTCGAAGAAGAACAAGATCGGCGACAAACCTAACAAAGCTCACAGATTGTGTGAAAAAGGTCGCGACTACGCATAGCAAAGATAGGCCGGCAGTCAGGTGATAGGTTCTAATTCCCTTGAAACGAAATATTATTCCGGCTCCAATCATGATCAAGGGGATGACTAGAGATATCTTGGAGGCGTCGACCATGTATGAGAGAATGAAGCCGGCCACCCCAATGGGCACGAATAGTATCTTTGACCGATCACAAAGGCCAATCGCGACCATCAGAGGGCAAAAGAAGTAGCTGTGATAAGCCCTTACGTAACCCATAACACCGCTGGTGGCGTCGGCCGCGGCAAAGCGTTGGGTGTAAACGTCGTCTACGCTGGAGAATTGTAGAATTTCACTGTACGCGTAGTAAATGCCCGCAGATAACAGACCGAACGAGAAAAGAACAATAGTCGCGAGGTTTCCGTCGGCGCGAAAATGTCGTGATCGCTCGCGGGGTAACGTCAAATTACTGACGCTGCTGATATAGATGAGTCCCAATGAGAATGCCAAAAGGGCTGGTAGATAGGTGTAGTATGGAAGGGCCCCAATCATGAACGTTATCGCGAGAGATGGAACAAAGGCTATCGTATATAGAAACCATATGATAATTGCAGAGGGCCGGTCAGGTTTGTACGGCAAGAACCACGAAGCTAATGCCGTCAAGCTGTAAATGGCGGCTAATTCAAAGAAGCTTAGATCTTTGTAAATTAAACCAGTATAGCCCCATTCAACGCTAATGTAGGTGTAATATACCCATCTAAATACGTACAGATAGAGAACCCCTACGCCTACATTGAGTACGCGTTGAACAGGGAGCAATGCCCTACTCGAAGAGAGCGCGCTCGGCTGGGGAGGCATTTCAACCCGCATTACGAATAACTGGAGAGGTCGTCCACGTAGTCGTGGCGATCATACTGATAGTTCTCTGGTACTCATTAAACACGTCTCGCCACGACCACATGGTTGAGAGCCTCTCACGACCTTGCTTCACCAGCACGCGATAAAGATCCTTATTTCCTATCAAATCAATCACAGCATCAGCAATCGACTTGGCGTTAAGGGGATCAAAGTATATCGCCGCATCCCCGCAAACTGCGCGGGAAAAATCACGATCTGAGGTCAAGATTGGTTTGCCATGAAACATGGCCTCCGCATAGGGCAGACCAAACGTCTCAAGCAAGGTTGGCATTAGCAGGGCATCGGCGGATCTAAAAAACGCCGCAACGGCAGCTTCCGGTATACGGCCGACGTTAAGGATGGCGGAGTCTAGCTCTTTTGCCGTACACCGGCCTAGGAAAACTTTGGCAGCTGGGTGTTCATCTTCGTTTAACGTCGTCATGATCACGGTGCGCATTCCGGAGGCTTGCAGGAGTTCCGCTACCTCCTCCAAAATCTCGATATTTTTATGAGGGTAGTAATTGGCCGGATAGATTAACTTGAATGCGTCGTCTGGAGCCTCAAATCTCCAATTGAGATTATCTGAGACGGGGATGTCCACGGCTGGGGGCACCACGACAACATTCGAGAGTCCATACTGGCCTTCTAGTCGGGCCTTCATGGCATCCGTCTGAGCCATAACCACGGTGGCATGTGACAGGTATTTTTCGAAGAAATATTGCTTCACACTAAAGAGCAGGCGTTCTTGCCAGCGCAGTCGGTCCCAAACCTCCGAGTCAGGATATACCGCATAAGGCCAATCGAAATTGTATATCTGAGGGACGTTAGACGGGATAACGACGTCACCAAAGTTCAGAATCGCGTCGATACGATGCCGCGACAGCAACCGGGGAAAAATCACGCGATAGAGCAGGACAGTTGCGAGATTGCTATGTGCCCAGGAGGGGACATCGATAACCGTCAGCTTCTTGCTCTCATAATGAGAGTAGGCGTCACGATCAGGCGTGAGAATGAAATAATGGTCTTCTGGACCGCTATCCGCGAGCAAGCGAAGGTAGGTGTCGAAGATCACCTTCCCCCCCCCCACCTTCGATTTCAGGCCGTTGATTAAAATGTTGGCCATGGCCTATCCTGCGGCCAGCTTTGTTGGCGCGAACGCCGGTTCGAGTTCCCCGGTGGCTCGACGGGCCAGCATGTCCCAGTCAAGCACCTCCGTGAAGGTGCGGCGTGCTCCTTCTTGCATCCGGCCAAGACGAGCGGGATCGCGGAGCACGCTTTCGAGGGTGGCAGTGATCTTATCTACGTGGATGTCCTCGGCTGGCAGTTCGATAATGTTGCCATAGGGATTCATATAATAAGTATCCTGCGCGCCCATATTGCCGACGATCAAGGGGAGGCCCATCGAGACCGCCTGCACCCACAGGATCGACTGACTGGCCGGAAATACCGCTAAGTCGGCCATGTCCATGTACCTGAAAAGATCTGAATTATTCAACCAGCCGACAAAGTGGATATGCGGATCCCCGCTGGCCGCCTGCTTGAGTTCCCCCGCATAAGCCTCCTCGCCGATGTTGGCTGCCCCCACTATGATCAATTCTATGGGTAGGTGCTTCAGCCTGCGCACCGCCTCAATGAGGATTTCGGTGCGCTTCAACCTGGCAAATTTGCCACCCGAGAATATGACGACGGTGTCCTCGCTTATCCCCAACTGTCGACGCAAATCGCGCCCCTCATTTCGCGATGCGATCGCCAATCCAAGGTCCATGTCTGCCCCAAGCGGCAGAAGCTCCATCCGGTCGCGTGGCACTGAATAAACCTCATGAAGAAAATCCGCCGATGCTGGCGTGACCGGATAAATGGCGTCGAGAGAAGGCATCCCAATGCCAAGAATACTCTTGCGAATAATGCCGTGCAGAACCTTAATAGAAAGAAGATTTCTCCCAGAATTGCTATAATCCGCATGGTAGTCCATCACGAAACGGCAATTTGGATTATCTTTCTTGTACCGAACAACCTCAATCATATCGGGCATGATGTCCAACATAAACACCATGTCTGGGCTCTCGTCGTAGATAATGTTCCTTGCACCTCTGAAGGATCGCAGTTTATGCAGAAGATTTAGCCGGTATGGCCGCCGTATTACCTTTAGACTGCCAAGCTTTTGGATCTTCCCCTCTCGCTTGGAGTCATATTTGTTAGCTATAAAATCAAATACACTTTCAAAGGTCGAGGTAAGGATAGAAACCTCGTGCCCGTGCTTCAAAAAATACTTCGCAAGAATATTCTCCTGGGACGCAATATTCTCATCGAAGATGTCGCACATGATGAGTATTTTCAACTTTAGCTCCAAGCGGCGTATGTGGCAGTCGATCCGTATCAGTTTTGCCGGGGCTGGGTGCCACCGTGCCTCCGTCCCGTTGCTAAGTGGCAGGGCAGCTAAGAAGACTGCTATTCAACCTGCCGCCAGCGATTCCCCACGCGCAGTAGCGCGATTGCGCTCCCCGGCTCGACTCGCAGGTTACGGTCTTCGCGGAGCGCTATAGACTCTCCATGCGATATAGAGAAAGCAACTTCAGCAATTAACACAATGCTCTGACCCTCATAGCCGTTCTCAAGGCGCTCAATAGGGCTGGTCTCAACCTTGCGGAACAAGCGCTTTGGCGAAACAATGGGGGCTGGTCCCGGTGACAGCGCCTGGGCCGTCGCTGTAGCAAAAGTGGAGCCGACTGGAACAACATTGTCTTCTACTCTGACGCCGCTACCCCCATCATCAATGATCGAAAGATCGTCCGTTCTCAATACGTTGTCACGACAGATGCCGGTCCGAGCTTGAGGGTTTAGGCTGATTCCAAAGCGGCCTTCGACAATGTTGTGGTGAATGAGGGTAACGATTGCCGCCGAGTAGATACCATTGCCTTCGTTGCCGATGATTTCGTTTGAAGCGATTTCAGCACGCGGGATATTCTCGCCGGCTACTTCGATCCCAACCGCAAAATCGGTTATAATATTACCGCGGATCGCAAAGCTATTCATCCACTGCGATTGGAAGCGCCGTACCAGAATACCGTGCGTACCCTTCGCAGGCGAAGCGGTCAGGCGATTGTCATGGACTGTGGCAGCGACGCAATCCGCTAGCCAGAGCGCAGCTGCGTCGCAGTTGCGAATTAAATTATCGGCGATCAATGTCGCGTCGCCTCGTCTCGGGCGAGCGGTAGTCTGAATGCTCGCGATACCATAATAGCAACCATCAATCAGGTTCCCGGAAACCACGGCATTGCCGTAGCCGCTGATTCCGATTGCGGCCGGTACAGCGCTGCCAGAAAAAGGAAACTTTCTGTCACTATTGGTATTTACGACTCGATTGCCCGTGACGATTATATCATTCGTTGTCTGTAGATAGATGCCGCACCCGTAGAAGCGTGTTCTGCCATCGGTGAGGACGGCGCCGCTTATGTCCGCTATGTCGTTACCCTCGATCGTCATGGCGTCGATCTGACCATCGGGATCGACTCGATCATGCGTATCGCTAAGATAGACCATTATCCCATATGCGGGGTATCCACGGATAACATTCCCTCTGATTAAATTAGCGCGCTGTACCTTTCCGCGGGATACTGTTTGGCAGCCGATTGCCGTCCCCACGCCGCTTAGACATTGGTTATGTGAAACGATATTGCGGGATGAGCCGCCGGCTATGAAAATGTCATAACCAGTTTCTGATTGGCGCTCACTGCCGTCTCCTGAAATGAGGCTATCTTTAAAGAGGTTATCCTGAATACGGCAGTCGTCACTGTCGAGAAGCAAGACTCCGCCCCGACCAAGCTGGCTGAACAAGCAGTCGCGCACCACTGCACGCTGGGTTTCCGCGACCGCGATCGCCCAGCCCTCAAACAGATTTGGCGCCACCTTTGCCGGCACGAGATGAAGGCCGACGAAAGCACAATCTTCATGCTGCGTAACCAGTAGATTGGCGCCCAATCCAGATTTTCCGTCGAATAGTAGCTGCGAGCGTGCGCCGCATCCGACGATCCGCTGTCCAGGTCTGTTGAGCGCTAATGTACGGGTGATGCGATACCCGTTCGGCGCAGGCGGTACGAAAACGCACTGTTCCGCTTCGATGGCACGTAAAAAGGCGTCAGTATCGTCTGTGCGCCCATCCCCCTTGGCTCCGAAAGCAAGGACGGATCGACTTGGATTTTCCTCGTCCATTGCAAAGGATGGCGTGGAGGCGACCGAACTGGATGACGCGGCAGCTAGTACAGTCATCATCGACGTTCGCCGCGAGATACCAATCATCGATCAGATGCATCCTTTGCGCTGGACATCGTGCGCGTGCGGAGATTACCGCTAGCAACGTAGCCCGCAGCGAAGTAAACCATATATGCTAGGGAAGTCGCGATCGACAAGCACGCAGTTGCTTGGGTTAGATTGAAAGCACTCCAATAAGACACCGACAGTGCCAATATATTCCCAGTAAGGTTAACAGCGCTGAACCAGTATCGCAAGTAAGGACGTGTGGTGAGCGCAAAAATCCTGGCCACTGGCGCCACCGCTAGATTGAGAATTGCCGCGGGTGCCATTATGGCCGCCAAAATGCCGGCCTCCCGCCATTCTGGCCCAAAAATGAACGCGAAAATTTCTGGACTCACTAACATCGCTGGGACACCAACGGTAAAACCTACTCCGGCTATAAGTCCTACGCTACGAATGAAAAATGGCCGTACCAGAGAGGGCTGTTCCCGGGCATCTTGAGCAAGGCGTTCGTAAAACAGATCACTGAGACTGCGAAAGACAAATGCCACCGGCATATCCAGCGTCCGACGCATCAGAAAGAACATGCCTAACCCAGCAGGGCCGAATAGATAAGTGACTCCCGCTGACTGAACGAAGGCCACAGCACCGTCGATTGTTTGGGACGGAAGAAGAACAAGTGGGAATTCGCGATAGCGATAGAGCGTGAGACGCTGCTCTTTCCAAGACAAACGAATTGCGCGGTAGCCCGAGAGCAGATCCGAGCGCTTGGCTAGATGCGCCGCGTTGCCGACGCGGCCAAGGACTTCTCCAGCTGCTAGTGCTACCCAGCTAGGTAATACGACGCCCAGCCCAACTTGCACTGCTCCCCGTATGGAATTCAGTGTTACGCTCGCTTTTCCGATCACAAGAGTCTGTCGGCGCCGTATTTCCCAACTCTGAAGTATTTGAACCACAGCCTGCGTGAGCAGTAGAGCAAGGAGGAGCAATGGGGCGCTAAATGGTAAGTTGCCGAACCCCATTAAGTCGCAGAGGATCAGTCCGGTCATTATGAGTGCTGCGACAGGCGAAAGCACCAAAGAGATCAGGAGAGCTCCTCGGGTTAGCCGCCGGGCGTCTCGTTCAGACAAAGCGGCAGGAATGGCAAAATCGTAGTTAAGGAAAACTAAACCGATCGCTGCGACGGAAAAGGCGTAGAAGAGCCCATAAAGTCCAAACTCGGCCGGGCTATAGAGTCTGCCTATCAAGGGGCCTGCGAGCAGATAGATGCTCTGACCCAAAGCCGTATACGCCATCATCCCCCCGACGCGCCGGGTAAAGGGCGAGCGCAGAATAGTGTTACTGCTTATCATAAAGGATGCGTTGGCTCCCGCATTAGTTGCGGGCGTTCTTGGCAATGGCCTCTACTATGTGATCCTGTACTGCGGTATCTAAGAATGGATGCATGGGTAGGCTAATGACCTGCCTCGCCGCAATTTCACTTAGCTCAAGTGACCCGACCACCCGGGATCTATCCGCATAGGCAGGTTGCCGGTGTAGTGGAATCGGATAATGCACCGCTGTAGGAACGGCCGCAGCATTCAGTGCATCGATCATCTCATCGCGATTATCGACCAAAATTGTGAACTGACCCCAGACCGACGTCCGGTCCGCGGGCACTTGGATTAGCCGTACACCCGGGATATTCTCTAAAAGCTCGCAGTAACGATTACCGATTCTTATGCGGGCGGCGACTTCTTCCCCAAAGTTGCCTAGTTTCGCTAAGAGGATCGCAGCCTGAATCGTGTCTAATCGACCCCCAACCCCCACCCGGTCATGCTGATAACGCTTGCTCTGTCCGTGAATTCGGATTTCCCGCATTGCCTGTGCAAGACCGGCATCCGATGTGAAGATCGCACCTCCGTCGCCATAACAGCCCAATGGTTTGCTCGGGAAAAAGCTGGTGCAGCCAATTGTCGATACCCCACAGCTGCGTCTTCCTTTATAAAGCGCACCAAAGCTTTGGGCGGCATCCTCTATCACGGTGACGCCTCGTCGTTCGGCGATCGCATTGATGGCGTCCATGTCTGCGCATTGGCCGTAAAGAGATACGGGCATGATCGCTTTAGTAGCAGAACTTATCGCCGCCTCGATCAGTGCGGCATCGATATTGCAGTCGGTCAGATTGATATCGACAAATACCGGCGTAGCCCCCACCAGAGCGATTACCTCTGCAGTGGCCGCGAACGTGAACGGGGTAGTTATGACCTCGTCGCCGGGACCTATGCCCAACGCCATCAGCGCGATGAGCAATGCTTCAGTGCCTGACGCGACGCTTATGCAATGGTCGACTGAAACATAAGCGGCAAGCTCTTCTTCAAGTTCCAGGATTTCTGGGCCCAAGATGAATCTGCCGTGATCGAGTACTGTCGCTATCCGTTTATCGACAGCAGGCTTCAACATACGATACTGCGTCTTCAGATCGATGAACTCGATATCCTTAGCCATGCTGTTTGCATCTTTCCGTATCAATGATGTAACTTTGGTTGCAGGCGCATTGGACATCGCCGTGACCTGCCAGACGTAATCCGCAGGCGCACATCCATCCGATCCGTCGTGCGGGCACGCCAACCATTAGTGCGTGAGCCTTGACGTCGCGATTTACGACACTCCCCGCACCAACAAAAGCATACTCTCCGATCGTAACACCACACACGATCGTACAATTTGCGCCAAGCGTGGCGCCTCGCTTCACGAGGGTTGGGCGATACTCGTCTTTCCGCGAAACAGTGGACCGAGGATTGTATACATTGGTAAAGACCATGCTCGGTCCGCAGAATACGCCATCCTCAAGTCGCACTGCATCGTAAACCGAGACATTATTCTGAATTTTGACATTGTCGCCGATCACGACATCGTTCGCTACAAAGACGTTTTGACCAAGAGAACAGTCTGCCCCGATCCGCGCGCCCGCGCAAACATGTGTCCAGTGCCAAATTCGGGTGCCAATTCCGATTGTGGCCCCAAGATCGACAATTGCGGTTTCGTGAACGATCATCAACCGCGATCCAACGGAAGGGCTATGCGAACACCATCGCGTGCGGATCGGTAAAGTGCGGTCAGCAATTCAAGGGATTGGAGACCGGAACGCCCGTCTGTTTCTGGTTCATCCCGCCCTTGCAGCACATCAATGACGTTACGGTAATAAAGTGGATGACCAAAACCATACACCGAAGTTGTATGATAGCTAGCCTCATGGATCATTTCATCTTGGGGGTCGGGTTCCGCGAAGTTCCAATGCTGAACCTCGTTCACCGCCACGCCGCCAATGCGCACGGATCCTTTTTCACCCAAAACCGTAATGCTCCCTTCCAAGTTTTGCGGATAGGTTAGCATCGTTACACTGAGGCTACCCAAAGTTCCCGAGCGCCAGCGAAGGCTCGCCACTGCAGTATCTTCAGCTTCGATCTTACGCCCTAGGGCCGCAGAATAAGCCTGAACGCTTTCAACCGGCCCAACGAGCCAATTCAAAAGGTCAATGTAATGGCTCGCTTGGTTCATCATTGCTCCGCCATCGAATTCCCAGGTGCCGCGCCATTTTGCCGCGTCATAATACTCTTGAGGGCGAGTCCAGAATACGTTGAGAGCAACAAGGTAAATCCGCCCGAAGCGCCCGGCATCCACCGCGCGTTTCAGCATTTGCAACGTCGCATTTCGGCGGTTTTGTTTGACGACGAACAAGCGGACCCCAGCTTCATCGCATTCACGAACCATTCGCAAACCATCGGGCCAGCGGGTAGCCATGGGTTTTTCCGAAATCACGTGGCGCCCGCTGCGCGCGGCGGCAATCGTATGAGCTGGATGCAGTCCGCTGGGCGTGGTCAGGATCACCACGTCGGCCGACGTGGAAGCCAGTAATGTCTCTATTGAGCCATGCCCCTTGGCCCCCGTCGCTCTCACTGCAGCTGCAAGAGCTTCTTCGTCGGTATCGCACACATCTATCAGTTCGGCGTCGTCGGCATGCGCGGCAATCGCCTCGAAGTGATTTTTGGCAATTCGTCCGCAACCAACAAGCGCGAAACGAATCTTACGATCTCTTATAGGTATGTAGGGAAAGTTCATGGCCTCAGGCCTTTACCACGTTGGACGACGCGGCCAAGCGCCCTCGTGTGTCAACGATCAGGGGCGAACGTGCAGCCAGGAAGTTGTAGTCAAATTTATCGTGGTCGGTAGCGAGCAAAATACAATCGAAATCATCAATATTTTGTTCCGTTAGTTCAACACTGCTCAAATCAAAATGATGCTCTCGCGTCTCTGGAAACACCGGAACATGAGGATCGGAGTATTCGACTACAGCGCCCGCTTCTCGCAATTTCTCCATAAGAATGACGGAGGGAGATTCCCTCATGTCGTCCACATTTTTCTTATATGCTATGCCGAGCACAAGTATTCTACTTCCTTTAACCGGCTTACACCGCTCGTTCAATGCTGCGGCAACCTTTGCCATTACATAGTCAGGCATGGCAGAATTCACTTCACCCGCCAGCTCAATAAAGCGAGTGTGAACGCCAAATTCCCGAGCCTTCCACGTCAAGTAAAACGGGTCAATGGGTATGCAGTGCCCACCCAAGCCTGGGCCTGGCTGATAAGGCGTGAACCCAAATGGCTTCGTGGCCGCAGCTGCGATAACTTCGTGGATGTCGATATCCAGTTTGTCCGCAACAATTTTCATCTCGTTGACAAGTCCGATATTCACAGCGCGGTGAATGTTCTCCAGCAGCTTGGTCAATTCAGCGGCGCGAGTGGAACTTACCGGAACTAAGCGATCAATAACATTGGCATAGAGCGCCAGGCCAACGTTCAGGCACTCGGGAGTGCTGCCGCCAATTATCTTTGGAATAGAACTGGTTGTGAAATTAGGATTGCCTGGATCCTCCCGCTCCGGAGAATAGGTCAAAAAAATCTCTTTGCCAACTGACAGTCCTGCGTCACCGATGCGCGGTTTAAGTTCTTCTTCAGTGGTGCCAGGATAGGTTGTGCTTTCCAGAGAGATGATTTGGCCTGGGCGCAGATAAGGAAGCAGTGAGTTCAACGTGTTGAGGACAAACGACAGATCGGGCTCCCGGTGCTTGGTCAAGGGCGTCGGCACGCAAAGAATAAGAGCGTCAACTTCGTTGGCGCATGAAAAGTCTGTAGTTGCGACAAACCCGCGGTCACGTGCGGCCGCGACCTGGGTCGACGAGATGTGCTCGATGAGAGATTGTCTCGAGTTAAGGCGCGCGACCTTGCCTGCGTGAATATCAAATCCTACAACTGGGAACCCCACTTCGGAAAATCTGAGGGCTAACGGCAATCCAACATAGCCCAACCCCACGATTCCGATCTTGGCCGATCGTTCTCGCAATCTAGCAATCAAATTATCATGAATCACAGATACCTCCGAAGCAGGAGCGCTTATTTTGAGCCATAGCCCGAAATCATAATTCTAATTGTCTTAACGGCAATAAGGATGTCTATCCAAAGCGAAAAATTCTTGATGTAATAAAAGTCGTAGAACAATTTGCTCTTTACCTGATCGATATCTGCAACGTGGCCCAAGAATACTTGCGCCCAGCCCGTGATTCCTGGGCGCACGATATGTCGATACCGGTAAAATGGAATTCCCTCTTCATACCACCCCGACAGGATGGCCGCCTCAGGTCGCGGTCCGATCCAACTCATTTCGCCCTTAAGAACATTGAGAATTTGCGGCAGCTCATCAATACGCGTTCTTCTTAAAAACTTACCAAGGCGCGTGATGCGATGATCATTGTCTACTGTAATCGCATCTTCATAATTCAGCGGTTCATTCCCACCGTTGTTGCGCATCGTCCGAAATTTATAGACGATAAAGGGCTTGCCCCGGAAGCCAATCCGTTGCTGCCGGAATATAGCGGGGCCTCCGGAATCAATGCGAATTAGAGCCGAAATTAGCAGGAAAAGCGGAGCGAGTATTGCCAACGCGACGGCGGCTGTAACTCTATCGAGCGCATGTTTCGGCACCATGTAGGCGCTTGGCGGCGAGAGGGTTCCAAAACTCGTCTCAGATAGATGCTCGAGCTCCACCCGCCCCGTCAGTGACTCAATCAAGTGTTTGGTATGATACACCGGGATGCCGGCCAGCGCGACGTCAGCTATCCAACGTTCCCAAGTCTGAGGAAGATCGCCTTTCAAGTCGGCAGTTACTGCCTCCACGTTGGGTGTATAACTATTTTTGGGGTCGATCCTTACCCAACGCACCCCGGCCAACGACATCAACTCTTGGGTATTGGTGCCGGAAGGCAATACTCCGATGGTCAGATCTTTTCGACCCGATACATGAGAGTATCCGAGATAAAAGATCACGACAGCAGACAGGTAGGCCCCTCCAAGAACCCATCGACTATAATCCAATCGCAATACAAGGAAGGCGGTGATCAATAGGCCGAATGTAACAGAGAAGCCTGGAATGATTGCAGCGGCTTTTTCTACTCCGGGATACCTTCCAACATTACGAATTAGGAAAATACCTGCGGCAATTGCAATTGCTCCGCCCCAGAACGTGTTCATCAGTGCAGTGATTCCTTGGACGGACTCAGAGGCCCCAAAAATTATCAGACGCGCAAAGGGCGGCAATGATGCCGCTACCAAGCCCCAAAATATCTGCCATCTTAATCGATGCCAATGACTGCTGTGTGGGAGGATGCTGTGATTCATCATACGAATTGAGTGGCCGGCGTTCCTTCGAAGCTCCACTCTCAGAGTAATCTGCTCTCCGGACTCGCTGTCAGGTGGTGCAACTGGGTACGTTCTTTGAGCTCGCCAGATCGGAGCGTACGGCGATCCAAGAAGGTGCGCCGAGCGAAGTTGGTGCGACTAGCAGGGAGTGTGGCTGTGGGCAAGTAGGCTCGTGAGGGGGTTCGCCCAAGCTGTTCAGCCGCTGTCACGGTGGAGCTTCTGCGTCTTCGATTCCTTCTTGCTCGCCGTTGTGGTTGCCCCCGGAGAAAGATCGTCTAAGAGATTCTCTATGTCTATCCGCGCCATCTATCCGTGGGCCAAGTTTAGCCTGTCGTTGACCCTCCTGATCGCTTTGCTGGCTGGGCTGTGGATAGCTGGCGGCGCTTCTCGGCCAGACGTGTTCGCGCAAGTCGTGGTGCGGGGCATCGCGTGGTTTTTACTTTTAGTTGCTATCATTTTCGTGAGGCGTTCGTTTCCGGCCGAAGCTATGCCCGTGATAATAATCTTAGCGGCTGCGTTGGCGATGATTCTCCTGCAACTGGTGCCTCTGCCGCCCGAAGTGTGGTTAGCCCTTCCTGGGCGCACGGTTTTCGCCGACGCAGCGGAATTCAGTCGTCAAGGTCAGCCTTGGAGACCCTTGTCGATAGTTCCCGATGCCACGATCAATTCAGCATCTTCTCTAGTAGTTCCTATCGCAGTTCTCCTTTTTGCTGCTAACGTGACCAGGGCAGAGAGGCGCTTAATGCCCGCAATTATATTGTTTCTAGTATTCGGTCACGCGTTTGTCGGATTTCTACAGTTCTCTGGAATTGACTTTAAGTTTAGGTTGATTAACGATGTTGGCGGCGTAAGTGGACTTTTCGCTAATCGGAATCATTTCGCCTTGCTCATGTCGATCGGTTGTCTCGTGGCACCCGTCTGGGCTTTTCAAGACAGCGCTAAAATCGGGTTCCGCAGCCCAATAGCAGTAGCATTAATTCTATTGTGCATCCTTATCATATTGGGAAGCGGATCTCGATCTGGACTGATGTTGGGACTGGTAGGTGCCATGCTTGGTTTTATTATTATTCGGAGCAGCGTGCGACGGATACTTAAGCCTGCTCCGCGATGGGTTATTCCTGCCCTTATGGCAGGTATTCTGGCTTTGGTTGCAACTTTCGTGCTCGTCAGTATCGCTGCTGATCGCGCGGCGTCTGTTGACCGCGTAGTTGCGCTTTCGGCAGAAGAGGAGGTGCGTTTTAACGTGCTGCCAGTGATCTGGGATGTCGCCCTTCATTACTTCCCGGCTGGAGCCGGCCACGGCTCGTTCGATTCGATTTATCGATTGCACGAGCCTTACACCTATTTGAAGAGCACTTACCTTAACCATGCGCACAATGATTTCCTTGAGGTTGTTCTCGAGGGTGGGGTGGGTGGCCTCCTTGTGCTTACGGGGGCTCTTGCATGGTGGGGGCTCGCAAGCATTCGCGTATGGCGCGCTCCTTCCAGCTCCGAGATCCGGCTCGGCAGGTTTGGGGCGGCTTTGCTGCTGCTAATCCTTATCGCGAGTGCGATTGATTATCCGGCGCGAACACCTCTGATAATGGCGGTGGCTGTTCTCGGTGCCTTATGTCTCAACTGGGGCGTGAATGCTGCGCGTTCGCCTTTACCCGCGCCATCCCAGCATCTATAGACCCCCGAATACCTCTTATTGGTGGACTAGCCACAAATATGCGCCAGATTTCTGTTGTTTTTTGTATTGCCCTCGCCGCTGCGGGCTGTGGCCGTAGGGAGCCACTTGTTGCAAGTGGTGGGCTTGTTGTTGTCGAGGATAGTACGGTGCTTCCTGCACCTGGTCGGGGCGACCTTACGGCGGCTGACAGACCGGCGCTCATTGGTCCGCTAGACACGATTGAGGTTGATGTCTTTAATATTCCAGACCTAAAGCGTGAAATGCAGGTGGACGCGAGCGGCCGCATTGCGATGCCACTGGTGGGCACAATTGACGCGCGAGGCAAGAGCGCTGGCGAGCTCGCGGAGGCGATAGAAGCAGCGTTGCGAGCGAACTACGTCCGTAACCCGCAGGTGACGGTCAATATCAAGAACTCGGTGAGTCAAGTGGTGACCATTGATGGCCAAGTTGTAGAGCCGGGTCTCTACCCTGTTACTAACCAGATGACGCTGATGCGAGTCATCGCGTCAGCCAAGGGTCTATCTGAGTTCGCCCGGCAAGACGACGTTGTTATTCTGAGGACGGTCGGCAACCAGAGGATGGCCGGCTTGTATAACGTGGCGGCTATCCGTCGCGGTGTATATGAGGATCCGTTAGTGTACGCGAATGATGTTATCGTCGTGGGTGATTCTCCGCAGCGCCGGCTGTTCCGCGATCTTGTTGCGGTTTCGCCTCTTATTGCATCGCCGCTGATTGCAATTCTTCAATAGGGTCTCTTAAATGAATTTGGCGAGTTCGAGCTTCCTTGGCGATGAGATGATCACCGGCGGGATCCCAATTAATCGTGCTGGATTTGAACCAGAAGCGGAGCCTTTGATCCGCCGATACCTGCGCATCATTATGCGGCGCCGCTACGTGATATTGGGTGCGACAGCGCTGTTCTTGCTGCTCGGTCTCGTCATAACTCTGCTGATGACCCCGAAGTACACGGCCGTCTCCACAATTGAAATCTCGCGAGAGTCGAACAGGCTAACGAATTTTGAAGGTGTCGAGCGCGAAACTGGCGCGGCCGACCAGGAATTCTATCAGACTCAGTACGGTCTGCTGAAGTCGCGCACTCTTTCAGAGCGGGTTGCGACACAGCTCCGGCTTGTCGACGATCCTTTGTTTTTCGAGCGCTTCGGTGTGTCCTCGGAGGATCCCGCATTCGAGCAGGTCAATGGCCGATACACGGCAGCGGGCCGTGAAACGCGTCAGAGAGTTGCGGGCGAAATCTTGCGAAGCAACCTTTCGGTCTCCCCCACTCGCTTGTCCCGTCTTGTCGACATCGGCTTTACCAGCTCTGATCCGAGCTTCTCTGCGCGTGTTGCGAACTCATGGGCGGAGAATTTCATTCAAACGAATCTCGAACGAAAGGTTCAGGCGACGTCTTACGGCCGAAATGCTCTCCAAAAGGAACTTGCGCAAGCAAAGGACCGGCTGGACGAATCGCAGCGGCAGCTGGTCGCCTACGCGTCGCAGCAGAGAATCATAAATCTTCCCGCAGAATCCGGCGACCGTTCAGCCCCGGAGCGCTCGATAGTCGCTGACGAGCTGGCGACGCTCAGTGGCGAGCTATCGAAGGCTACAGCCGAGCGCATCCAAGCTGAGGCACGATACGTTCAGTTGGGGCGGAATGGGGCATCCCCTGAAGCTCTAAGGAATCTGGCCATCAATAGCCTTCGTCAGAATCGCGCCGAACTAGGTGCCGAATATGAGCGCCTTCTCATGCAGTTCGAGCCAGAATATCCTGCAGCGCGCGCCCTGCAATCTCAGATCAGGGAGGTGGACAATAGTATAGCGCGCGAAGAGGGCCGAGTGTCGCAGTCGCTCTTGGCGGATTATCGCCAGGCACAAGCCAGAGAGAACTCACTGAAGGCTCGTGTTGAACAGCTCAAATCGAACTATCTTGATTTAAGGCGGCGTAGCATTCAATACAATATCTACCAGCAGGAGGTTGATACGAACCGCACTCTGTATGACGGCCTGCTTCAGCGGTATAAGGAGATTGGGGTCGCGGGAGGTGTTGGAATTAACAACGTATCTGTTGTTGACGCTGCAGATGTGCCTGAGAAGCCCTCAAGCCCCCGCCTTCTGGTCAATGTACTCCTCTCTTTGTTGGTGGGGCTAGCCGTCGGCGCGGGTATCGCGCTCGCACTTGAGCAACTGGATGAAGCGATCGCTGATCCGCGCGAAGTTGAACGCCTTCTGGGACTGCCACTTCTGGGCTCCATACCCAAGATCGAAGATGTGACACCCAAAGACGCGTTGCTGGACCGTAAGTCAGATCTTGTTGATGCCTACATCGCAATACAGACAAACCTCGCCTTTACGACTGAACATGGCGTACCTCGTTCGCTTTCGGTCACATCAACAAGGCCTGCCGAAGGGAAGTCCACCACGGCGCTTGCGCTGGCTACGACCCTCGCTCGTGCCAAAAAGAGAGTTGTGCTTGTGGACGGAGATATGCGCTCGCCGTCCGTCCATTATCTGGCGGGGGTTGGGCACGAGGTGGGGCTGAGCAATTTTCTGGCCGGCCAGGACGATCTGGAACCTCTCCTCTTTCAAATGAAAGAATTCGGACTTGTGGCGATGTCGGCTGGACCAATCCCACCTAACGCCGCAGAATTACTTACCGGTAACCGTTTGAATCTCCTCCTAACTCGCTTGCTTGAGCAATATGACCATGTAGTCATCGACTCGCCGCCGGTGATGGGTCTAGCAGACGCCCCTCTGATCGCGAGCCGCGTGGAAGGCGTAATCTATGCTGTCGAATCTCACGGTATCCGGTCCAGTCAGGTTAAGACAGCTGTTGGCCGTCTCGCCGCCGCTAATGCACGGATTTTTGGCGCGGTTCTGACGAAGTTCGACGCCGGAAAGGCCAGCTATGGATACGGCTACGAATATGGCTATGGCTACGGTCGTCAAGTCGCTGAGCAAGGCTGATGCAGCGCCGGACGGCATTGAGGCGCCGCCCCTCAGCTGGACGGGCTATTAGGATCGTAATTGCTCTAGGCGCTGCCGTAATTGGCTATTATGCTATTACCCATACCCTCGGGTATGTGTTCCGGGCAAAGGCGCCAGAATTGGCGTATCGTCTATCTCCCTATGATGCTCGCGTCGCTGGCCAACTCGCAATCAAGAGATCTGGCTTGAATGCAAACGTTCGCCACCGCCGCGATGCCGACAGGTTGGCATCGCAAGCTCTTCGCAGAGATCCGACGTCGGTACCCGCCATTGTCGCGTTGGCATTCAGTGCCGAGATACAAGGAAACAAGGAGCTCGCGAGACGGCTGTTTACTTATTCCAACACATTATCTCGACGAGATCTCCGCACTCGGCTGTGGCTCATCGAAGATGCTGTTGCTCAAGAAAATATTCCTGCTGCGCTGGAGCACTACGACGTCGCCCTTCGCACGTCGCGCTCAGCACGCGCTTTGCTTTTTCCAATTCTTGCGAGTGCGATTGATGTGCCGGATGTCAACGTTCAACTCGCAAATACGTTAGCCAAAAATCCGCCTTGGCGTCTCGACTTCGTTGAATACGCAGCTGTGAACGCACCCCCGAATGCCTGCCTGCAGCTTTTCAGGCGCTTGACGTCGGCGGGAGTTGCTGTGCCGTCCACAGCCAGTCAAAACTTGCTTAGTTCTTTAGTCAAGGCTTCCCTTTTTGAAGAGGCTTGGAGCTTCTATGCATCTCTTCGCAAAGGGGTTGATCGGACTCGGTCTCGTGACCGAAATTTTGCCACTGAGGTTCAATTTGTCCCTTTCGATTGGGAGGTGGCCGATGGGGCTTCTGGGATTTCGGCGTCGATACAACGGAAGGGGAAACAGGGAATATTCGACTTTTTTGCCCCGCCGAGTGTTGGAGGTCTGTTGCTGCGGCAGCTTCAGCTGTTGACGCCAGGACCCTACGTAATCGAAGGTAGGAGCGTCGGCATCGACCAACCGCCACAGTCGCGGCCTTATTGGGCGCTGAGTTGCTTGAACGGGCAGGAATTGGGTCGCGTAACGTTGCCGCCCTCCTCGCACAATGATGGTAGCTTTACGGGTCGATTCATCGTGCCCCCGGGTTGCGATGTTCAATTCCTGAGCCTGCTCGCGCGGCCGTCGACGTCGATCACTGGGGTGGTGGGGGAAATTGATTGGGTGGTTCTTCGTTCTGCATTATAGAGTGCGGAGGATCTGTCCTCCTTGAACCGGGTGAATCGCCGATGCGAATGTCAGGGGCTTCTAATGCGGCTACGCCAATGGGCCGCCTCGCTCTCGCGTGCGCAGCAACTATTTGGCTAGCGTCTCCAGTTCAAGCTCAGAACGTATTCGTGGGCGATATCGAATCTGCTGATGAGGTTTCCTCCGAGGTCAAGGCATCTGTGCCCCGTCAAGGGCAAACTGCAGAATCGCTGTCGGGGCCGATAGGCAAGCGTAAAGGGCGAGATCAGGCTTATGCGATGGATCCTATGGGGCGCGTCAACAATCGAATAGCAAACCGAGTTGAAACGCGACTTCGCAATCGAATCGATCGCAACTATAGCCCTGCGATGACATTCACGGGTTCTTTGGAAGCGGCATCAGAGGCAAGATTAACCCGCGTCCGGACCAGCGGAGATGACTGAACTCAAGTGCTCGCATGAGGCAGACAGGCCGGAGCGGTGGCATTCGTCATTCCGAGTGCGATGTAGTGCGGCTATTTCACGAGAGAATTCTAACGGCCGTCTGGCGCTGGTTTCTTAACCTTCGCTATCCCTTGGCTCCCGCATGCGCGCATCGTGATCGCTGGTGAACGGGAGGCAGCAATCAAGAGAGCGAAAGAGAGAGACCATTCTCGCGGACAGGTAACTGCGCTAGTGTGCCGTAAGCGAGGGCTTTCTCGACAGGCCGCAGGGACCCCGCTATGAAGCCTGTCGATTCAAGCGCCTCGTGAGAATACTTCGGGACCGGCACTAAGCCGCTTGGCGAAAAGCCTCGGCGGCATGTCAGTCACCATGCTCTCGCCTACTCGTGCGTTGTTAGCACTTGAAAACCTCACGCGATGCCTTGAAATGCCTTGAGAGAGTCCGCGTCCTTATGATCCTTAAGCGTATTCTAAACGGCCGGAATCGCCGCAACGGCGAGTACGCTGTTGCAGATGGCAGCAGGATTTATGCCATCGGCGATATTCACGGTCGATCTGACCTCCTCGTTCACCTTCTTTGTCTGGTCGAGGAAGATGGTCGTGCGCGTGGCTCAAAAGAGACTCGACTGATTTTCTTGGGAGATTTGGTCAACCGTGGTTCAAGTACAAGGGAAGTGGTGAATAGGCTGATCGAAGTTGGGGAGCGTCACGAAAATACCATATTCCTCAAGGGTAATCATGAAGAAGTTCTGGTCAGCGCATATCATGGTGACCGACAATCGGCTCGTCTGTTTCACCGTATTGGCGGGAGAGAAACTCTGATTAGCTATGGAGTTTCTCCGGATGAATATGATCAATGCGGACTGGACGATTTGATTCGTTTGATGATCGAGTATGTTCCGGAAGAACACGTTCGCTTTCTCGACAGCTTTAGAAATTGGTATGCTAGTGGCGACTATCTCTTCGTTCATGCTGGAATTCGTCCCGGAATACCGATTGAGCTACAGAAGGAGAGCGATTTCAGGTGGATTAGAACGGAGTTTCTAGAATCTAAACTCCGTCATGGCTACATGATCGTTCATGGCCACAGTATCTCACATAATGTCGACGAACAGCCTAACCGGATTGGAATCGATACCGGAGCCTACGCCAGCGGAAAGCTTACTGCGATGGGACTAGAGGGCACAAAGCGATGGTATCTCAGCACCTAATGGTGACTAATCCTCAGAGTTCCCTTCGCAATAAAAAGGGCGGCAAAAGCCGCCCTTCTCTTTACAGTCATTTGAAAGCGTTACGCGCTCTCGGGCTCTTCATCATCAACAGCGGCCCAGATGCCGAGGCCGAGGGCGACGACAGCCAGCAGCGGGATGATGAAGCCGCCGGCAAGGTTCTCGCCTTCGACTTCGGCGCCGACGCGGGCGTTAGACAGCGACAAAGCGCTGGCGGCCGTGCTGGCATTGGCGACCGCCGGAACGACGATCATCGAGGCCGCAACGGCGGCCTTCAGGGCAGTCTTAGCAAAGCTCATAATATGCTCCCACTTACAAATTCATGCGATTCCGTCGACATGCCTACGTGAGGAATGTCATTTTCGCAACGGATAAAACGTGCATTCTGTCGCAGAATTTAGCCGTTTTCGGCGCTTCTGCCCTTAACTGTGGGCCAAAAGCCTCACTGAATGGCGTCGAAAGCAAACCCGTTCATGTGTCGAATCCTGTGGCGATTTCATCCAGCCAGACTGCCGCCACGCCATCGGACGGCGCGCGCCAATCGCCCCGGGGGCTGAGGCTGCCACCGGCCGACACCTTGGGGGAATTTGGCAAGGCGGAACGCTTGAATTGGCTCGTTTGGAAGAAACGGGTCAGGAATTCTTCCAGCCATTGGCGGATCGTTTCGAGATCGTAGCCGCGTTTCAGCGTCTCCGGGAACCCTGCCGGCCACAGGCCTTGGCCTGTATCCTTCCAGGCCTGCCAGGCGAGGAACGCCACCTTGCTTGGCGGCTGGCCGCTGCGCAGGATGTGGAACAGGAAGAAATCGTGGAGTTCGTAGGGACCGATGCGGTCTTCCGTGCTCTGCATTTCGCCCTGCTCATCCGCCGGCACCAGCTCCGGCGAAATCTTGGTGGCGAGAATGGCCTCCAGCACCCGGTTCGTATCGGCGTCGAACTGGCCGCTCTTCACGCACCAGCGGATGAGATATTGGATCAGCGTCTTCGGTACGCCGGCGTTGACCCCGTAGTGACTCATATGGTCGCCGACGCCATAGGTGCACCAGCCGAGCGCCAGTTCCGACATGTCGCCGGTGCCGATCACGAAGCCCCCGCGCTGATTGGCGAGGCGGAAGAGATAGTCGGTGCGCAGGCCCGCCTGCACGTTTTCGAAGGTGACGTCATAGGCCGGCGCGCCGGACGCGAAGGGGTGGCCCATGTCTTTCAGCATCTGGGTCGCGGCCGGGCGGATATCGATTTCCTCGCCGGCGATGCCGAGCGCCTTCATCAGCGCCCAGGCATTGCCCTTGGTCGCTTCGCCCGTCGCGAAGCCCGGCATGGTGAAGCCGAGGATGGTCGAGCGCGGCAGGCCGAGATAGTCGCAGGTCTTGGCCGCGACGATCAGCGCATGGGTCGAATCGAGGCCGCCCGACACGCCGATGACGAGATGCTTGCCCCGGGTCGCCTGAAAGCGCTTGGCGAGGCCTTGAACCTGGATGTTGAAGGCTTCGTAGCAATCCTGGTCGAGCTGTTCCGGGCGATTCGGCACGTAAGGGAAGCGGCGCAGGTTTCGCGCGAACCCGATGTCGGCGAAGCTGGGCTTGTGTTCGAACAGGATGCGGCGGAAGCGGAATTCGGGATGCCCCGCCGCGATCGCATTGTCGTTGAAGGTCGGCATCCGCATCCGCTCGAGCCGCAGGCGCTGGACGTCGACATCGGCAATGGCGAGTTCCGGCTCCAGCTCGAAGCGGCTCGATTCGGCGAGGAGTTCGCCGGTTTCGTAAATGCCGCCCTGTCCGTCCCACGCGAGGTCGGTCGTGCTCTCGCCGGGGCCGGTGGCGGAATAGACATAAGCGGCGCAGCAGCGGGAGGATTGCGAGGCGCAGAGAAGCGCCCGTTCGGCCGCCTTGCCGATGGTGATGTTCGAGGCGGACAGGTTGCAGAGAATCAGCGCCCCGGCGAGGGCGCCCAAAGTCGATGGCGGCTGCGGCGCCCAATAATCCTCGCAAATCTCGGCATGGAAGATGAAGTCGGGAAGGTCGGACGCCTCGAAGAGCAGGTCGGTGCCGAACGGCACGGTCTGGCCGGCCACCCCCATCTCGAGCCCGGTGAGGCCGACGCCGGGCGCGAACCAGCGTTTCTCATAATATTCGCGGTAATTGGGAAGGAAGCTCTTCGGCACCACGCCGAGAATGCGGCCGCGCGCGATGGCCAACGCGCAATTGTAGAGCCGCCCGTTCCGCCGCACCGGCGCGCCGACGAGCAGGACGGGCGAGAGGCCTTCGCTTGCCGCCGCGACTTCGGCGATGCCTTGCTCCACCCGGTCCAGGAACGCTTCCTGCAGGTGAAGATCGTCGACCGCATAAGAAGAGATATTGAGTTCCGGAAAGACGAGCAGGTCGCAGCCGCGCTCATGCCCCTGCCGCGCCAGCGCGATGGTCTGCTCGACATTGAAGGCGACGTCCCCCACCGAGGCGATCGGCGTCGCCGCCGCGACGCGCACGAAGCCGTGCCGATGAATTGCCGCGAACGGCGCCTTTTCCCGCCCCATCAGAGCCTCTCCAGCATCATCTCCACTGCCACGCGCAGCGATTCGACGCGGGTAGCACCTCTTCCGCGCGGACCAAAATGCGCCTCGCGGTGGATTGTGGGTTGGCTGGTACGGGCGCTGGCGAAATGCACAAGGCCCGGCTCGTCTCCTGAATCGGCGAAGCCGGTGATGGAGACAGCAATGTCCGCGTTGGAATTGCGCAGCGCGCCTTCCGCCATGGCTATCGCCACGGGTTTCGATACGGCGCCTTCGCTTTCCAGCATTTCCTTCGGCACGCCCAGCATGTCGGCCTTCGCCTCGTCCGTATAGGTGACGAAGCCGCGTTCGAAGGCGTGGGCGACGCCCGGCACGTCGGTCAGCAATGAGGCAAGGAGCCCGCCGGTGCAGCTCTCCGCCGTCGCGAGCGTGACGCCGGCTTCGCATGCGCGTTCGAGGAGAAGGCAGGTCTGTTTCTCAAGTTCCGTAGGAAGGGCGGGGGATAGGGTTTCAGCGTCCGACACGATGTCTCCGGCAAGTCTACAGTCATTGTGCGCCGGACCGGTGGCAGCGGGCGGCGTCACGTCTCGTGGAGCGGGAACCGGCGCCCCGGCCCGAATGTTCCACCCCCATAATCAGTGAAGCGGCAAGGCGCCCCGCCGCCGCCGCGAAGAGGAGCAAATGGCTAGATTGACGCGCAACACTATCCTCTGGGCCGCAGTCGGCGCCGCAGGTGCGGCAGCGGCCGGCGTGATCGGCATCATGGCCGGCCGCCGCCGGTCGAACGGCGAGGAGAATCTTCCCGCCCCGGCGCTGAAGGGCGACACCGTCCCGGGCCCGGTGGGCACGTCGGGCAATGTCCGGCCGGCCGGCCGGGGCCAGATGCGGGATCCGCCGCGCAAGTGGGACAAGGTGGACGAGGCGTCGGACGAGAGCTTCCCCGCGAGCGACCCGCCCAATTACGCGCCGCACATCGATTGATTGGGCTAGGGGGCGGCGGGGGGAAACGGTCCGGCCGCCTCCATTCTTTCCGCCAAGGCGCGGGTCTGCACCCGAAGGTCCGGCACGGCGACGATTTCCCACCATGCGCTCTTCGTCATAGGACCGATCGCATAGAGGGTAGCATTCGCGTCCCCTTGAGCATCAAACGCACGGCATCCGGCGTCGACATCTATCCCGATCCGGCACGCGTCGGGGCGAATGCGTCCCGACGCGATGAGGTTGCGGATGAGAAGGTCCGGTGCGTGGGTGATATCGCTTTGCGGGCCGGTGCAGTTGACGATGCGGCGGACGCGTAGCGTTTCCGGTTCTGCAGAATGTCGAGGGCGCCAGGAAATGTCGGCGCCTTCCTCGGCTCCAGCCAGAGACACTATTTTGCCGGCGGCCACGCGCAGCCGATCCTCCGCGATCATGCCGTCGATCCGGGCGGCGATCTCGGGCGCGATGCGGTGGCGGTGGACGTCCCACCAGGGGCGGAGATGGCGGAGGAAGCGGCGTCGTTCGCCTATCGTCGCCTCCGACCACAGGCGCTGGGTGTGGGGGCGGAGCGAGTCCACCGCGGCGCGCCAGCCATGCGTGCCCGCACTCCCCCGCACCGCCTTCAGCAGGGGCAGGCAAGCGGGCACGAGGCCGTCGGGAGCCGGGACGCCGCTCGCCGGAGCAACATGGGCGCGGGGAAGCAGGCCGCGCCGGGAGAGCGCTAGGATGTGGCCCCGGAAGCCGCCCGTATCGAGCATCAGCGCGGCGTCGATGGCGGTAAGCCCGGTGCCGATCAACAGCACCATATCCTTATCGGTCAGGCCGTCGAGGATCGGCCCGGCCCAGGGGTCGGCGACATAGACGCCTTCGGGAAGGTGCGCGCGGGCGATGAAGCCCGGCACGTCCGGCGCGAGGTTGCCGATGGAGAGGATCGCGATATCGGCCGGAATCCGGCTGCCATCCGTGAGGATAACGACTTCCTGGGTGCCCTCTTGTGCGACGTCTACCGCTTCGCCGGTCACGAGGGAAAGGCGTGTGCCCTGTTCGCGTCGCGCGGCATCCAGCTGCTCCGCAAGATAGGTGCCATAGACGCGCCGCTGCGCGAAGCTGTCCGGCCCGCCAAGGCCTTTCGCCTCCAGCCATTCGGCGAAATGGGAGGGACGGTCGGGATAGGCGCTCATGCCCGCTGCGCGGACGTTGAGCAGGTGTTCCGCGCTCGGCGTCGAATAAGCGACGCCGCGTGCAAGCCTGTCGCGCTCGATCAACGTCACCCGCGCATCGGTGAGGGCAAGGAGGTTGATGGCCTGAAGCGTCCCCGAATAGCCGCCGCCGATGATCGCGATGTGTGGCGTCATTCCCCTGCTATGTCCATGTCGTGCGGCACTTCGTCGGCGAGGCTGAGGCCATCGAGGATGCGCGCGGTTTCGTCGCGCACCATCAGCATCACGCGGTGCAGGCGGCATTGCTCTTCGGAAATGCAATTCTCGCATCTCTCATAGGCAAGGCGGCTGGCGCAGGGGAGCAGCCCGAGCGACCCGCGCGTCAGGCGCACGATTTCGCCATAGCTGATCTCCGACGGCGGGCGGGCGAGCCAATAGCCTCCCTCGCGCCCCCGGCGGCTGGAGATGAGCCCGGCGCGGGTCATTTGCGACATCATCACGGTCAGGAATTTGGGCGGAATGTTCTGCGCCGCGGCGATCTCGCTCAAGCGGACGGGCCCGGCGCCGTGGCGGTCGGCCAGATGGAGCAAGGCCCGGATTGTGTACCGCGTCCGTTGAGAAAGCATGGCGTCCCCATGAACGCCCCGGTCCCGGAAGGCAATGCGAAGCGGCGCGAAGCCTGATAGGATGGGCGCATGACAATGCTCGAAGACCGCCTTGCCGCCCTCCGCGCCGCCTTCATCGACCGCAGCGCCGCCGATCTTGCCATGCTCGACGCCGCCGTCGCGGCCGAGCCGATGGACCGCGCCGAAGCCGCACGGATCGCGCACCGATTCGCGGGGGCCGCCGGCCTTTACGGCTTTGGCGCGCTTGGCGAAGCGGCATCCGCGCTGGAAGCCGCGCTGAACGAGGGGGCCGGGCGTGACGAGGTCGAAAGCCGGCTGGGGAGGGTGCGGGCGGCCGGCCCGCCGCGCTGAGGGAAAAACTTCCGCTTTCGCCAAGAAACCGGTGCCGGGATCGCGCGTTTTCGCGGCGGTCCGTCCCCTTTCGGACTGGTGCCCGGTGCCGCTGCTGGCGCCGCATCGGCCGCGACGTGCTCCGGGCACGGCGCGGCCACGGGACCGATCAGAGAAAATCGTGCTGGCGGTACCAGTCGACGAAGCGCGGCACGCCCGCTTCGATCGATGTCACCGGCCGGTAACCGAGATCGGCCTCGATCGCGCTGATGTCGGCATAGGTGTCGCGCACGTCGCCCGGCTGCATGGGCTTCAGCACCCGCTCCGCCTTTCGCCCGCACGCGGCCTCGATCACGTCGATCAGGCGGCCGAGCTCTTCGCTCTTGTTGTTGCCGATGTTGTAAAGGCGGTGCGGACCGACGCTGCCGCCCGCCTTGGGCCGTCCATCGTCGGGCGGCGGATTGTCGAGCGCTGCGATCACCCCCGCAACGATGTCGTCGATGAAGGTGAAGTCGCGCCGCATGTCGCCATGGCCGAACACGTCGATCGGCTCGCCGCGCAGGATTTTGCGGGTGAAGGTCCAGACCGCCATGTCCGGCCGGCCCCAGGGGCCGTAGACGGTGAAGAAGCGCAGTCCGGTTTGCGGCAGACGGTAGAGATGGCTGTAGGTCTCGCTGATCAGCTCGTCCGCCTTTTTCGTGGCGGCATAGAGAGAGATGGGCTGGTCGGCGCGATCCTCGACCCGGAAGGGCAGGCTGGCATTGCCGCCATAGACGGAGGAGGAGGAAGCGTAGACGAGGTGCGCGACGGCCCGATGCCGCGCGGTTTCCAGCATGACGAGATGCCCGGTCAGGTTGGAATGGGCATAAGCCAGCGGATGATCGATCGAATAGCGCACGCCCGGCTGCGCGCCGAGATGGACGATGCGGTCGAAATCGACGCCGCTCAGCGCGCGTCCCAGCCCTTCCGCATCGGCGAAATCCGTTTCGATGAGGCGGAAGCGATCCTGTGGCAGGGCAGCGATCCGCGCCCGTTTCAGGTCGAGCGCGTAATAAGGCGTGAAATTGTCGATGCCGACCACGCTCTCGCCGCGCTCCAGCAGGCGGCGGGCGACATGATAGCCGATGAAGCCCGCGACGCCGGTGACGAGGATCGCGGACACTGCCTTAGCCCTTCCGCGCCGCGATCCAGCGGTCGATCTTCGCCTCCAGCACGGAGAGGGGCAAGGCGCCGCTGTCCAGCACTTCGGCATGGAAAGCCTTGAGGTCGAAGCGGCTGCCCAGCGCCTTTTCGGCCTTCGCGCGCAATTCCAGGATTTTCAGCTGGCCGATCTTGTAGGCGAGCGCCTGGCCAGGGATGGCGATATAGCGTTCGACCTCGATGGTCGCGTCGGTGCGGCCCATCGAGCTGTTGTCGAGCATGTACTGGATCGCCTGATCGCGGGTCCAGCCCTTGGCATGGATGCCGCTGTCGACGACGAGCCGCATCGCGCGCAGCATTTCATCGTTGAGGCCGCCGAAGCGCTGATAGGGATCGGTTTCGAGGCCGAGTTCGTCCCACAACGTCTCGGCATAAAGCGCCCAGCCCTCGACATAAGCGGTGTTGCCGCCGAAGCGCATGAAATTGGGCAGCGCCTCATTCTCCTGCGCCAGGCTGATCTGGAAATGATGCCCCGGCGCCGCTTCGTGGAGGTAGAGCGTCTCCATGCCCCAGACCGAGCGCGAGGGGAGGTCATAGGCATTGTAATAGAAGATGCCGGGCCGCGACCCGTCAGGCGTGCCCTGATTGTAGGAGCCGGCGGCGTCGGTCTGCTCGCGGTGCGGCGGCACCGGGCGGATTTCCAGCGGCGTCTTGGGCAAGGCCGCGAAGATCGCGGGCACGCGCGCGTCGACCGTCCGGCCGATTTCGTAATAACGGTCGCGCAGCCATTCGGCGGATTGCGGCCGGAATTGCGGGTCCGTGCGCAGATGTTCGAAGAATTGCGCCAGCGTGCCCTTGAAGCCGACCTTGTCCTTGATCCCCTCCATCTCGCTCCGGATGCGCGCGACTTCGCGCAGGCCGAGCGCGTGGACGTCATCAGCCCCGAGCGGCAGGGTCGTATTCTGTTCGATGAGCGCGGCATAGAGCCGGTCGCCGCCCTTCATGTGGACGAGGCCGACGCCCTCGCGCGCGACGGGCAGATAATCGTCGCGCAGGAAATCGCGCAGACGTGCATAAGCGGGGAAAATCTCGTCCCGCACGACCTTTTCCGTTTCGGTCTTGAGCCGCGCCCGATCGGCCGCCGATATGCCTTCGGGGAAAGTCTTGAGCGGCGCGGTGAAGGGGGAATCCGCCAATGGCTGCTTCAGCTGAAAATCGAGCTGGTCGATGATGTTGCGCACCACCAATTTGGGCTGGGTGACGCCGCTCTTCATGCCCTCGCGGAAACGGCCGACCGCGCGGTCGATATAGGTCGCGAATTCGCGGTGGCGCCTGATGTTGTTTTCATAATCCGCGACCGTCTTGAACGGTGCCGCGCTCTGGCCCGATGCGAGATCGGGGTAGAAGGTCTGGAAGCCGTTGAAATGGTCGATGGGCCGCACCGCCGTCAGCGGTAGCAGTTCGGGGGACAGGTTCTTCAGCGTCGATTCCGTCTGCCAGCGAAAGGTGTCGTAGGCGAGCCGGTCGGTTTCGGACAAGGCGTTGCGATCGATCGCCCTGAGCCGCCTCAGCTCCCTTTCCGCCGCCGCCCGTTCCGCATCGAAATAAGCGTCGGTGATATAATCGCCGAGGCGATCGGCATAGCGCATGTCGCCCCGGAACAGGGCGTTGAGCGGGCCGCGCTTCAGGCTGTCTTCGTCGCTGTCGCGAAACAAAGCGTGGAGCGCGGCATGCGCATCTGCGGCCGGTTTCGCGGTGGCGGCAGGTGCGGCGGGCGCCACGGACTGCTGCGTGCCCGCCGTGGTGCAGGCCGCGAGTGCGGTGAGGGACAGGCTGGCGGCAAGGACGGCGAAGCGGTTCATTCGATTCTCCTGACGGGCGGGGAGGGCCCGGTTGCGGACCAATTCCGGCTTTTGCGGCGGCGCGCCGATCACATCATCCCCGTGGCGCCGCCGCCCCAGGGGCGTTCGCGAAACCATTTGGTGATGACATATTTGACGCCTTTTTCCACCGGCATGCCGGTGTGGAGGGAATAGCTGTTGGGATAGCCCTGCGCCGTCAGATTGTTCCAGGCAAGCAGATTGCCGGTCTTCGGCGTGATCTTGACGCCCGCTTCGGGAAAGGCGGTCTGGCCGCCCGCTTCGGGCTCGTTCAAAAACATCATCACCGTCCAGGTGCGCTGGCCGCCGCTTTTTTCCTGGTCCGGCCAATAAGGCTGGTCGGTATAGAAGAAATCGTGATGCGGCTTGAACTGCTGGCCTACCGCATAACGCTGCCCCTGGATCGTCTCGCCATGGCTCGGATGGATCGGCATGAGATCGGCGATCTTCCGCTCGATCTTCTGGACGAACGGATCCCAGGGGTTGAGGTTGCCGCTTTCGCTGGTGCGGTAATCGGGATCGACATTGGGGCCGAGCACGCCCGAGGGCTGGCGCACCGCGTCGATCATCTTGATCAGCATCGCGCATTCGCTCTCGTCCAGGAAATTGCGGGCGACGAACAGGTCGAGCTGGGGCGAGGGGACTTTCACAACATTCGCCGTATGCGACAGCCTGTCGCTGACGATCCTGCCGATTTCCGCCTTGTACATTGATATCTTCCGCTGGTTGGACGTGCGCCGTTCCTGCGGCAGAGAAGGGGCTGTTTTCAAGCGAAAAGCCCGGAGCGTGCTCGTGAAACGCCCCGGGCTTCTTTTCCCGCTCTCGCTTTTCCGGACGGAGCCTAAGGCTCCGTCCGAAGCGATTACCAGAAGAAATCGTAGATCACGTCGATGACTTCGCCATTATAGGTGTCGACGAGCAGCACGTCGTCATAATAGCGGACCCAGCGCGTGCCCGGATAGGCCGGCGGCAGGCGATATTGCCACGGATCGTTGATCCAATAGCGGTTGCCGTAGAAAGACGAACCGAGGAACAGGCCGATCGACAGGCGGCTATAGCTGTGCCGGTGGGGCGCATAATAGCGGCCGACGCGGAAGGCGTTGCGATTCTGGTAGCGGTAGCGCTGCCAGTCGTAGCGATTGTCGCTGCGCCAGCCGCGATTCCAGCGCTGTGCCTGCCGGCGGTCGTCGCGGCGGTCCCAACGGGTGTCGCGGCGGTCGTTCCGCCAATCGTTATTATTGTCACGGCGGTCGTCACGACGCTCGCTGCGTCCGTCCCGCCAATCGCCACGCCTCTCGTTGCGCGCATCGCGCTGATCGTCGCGCCGTTCGATGCGGGCGTCCCGGCGATCGTCGTTCCGCTCGATGCGGGCATCGCGGCGATCGTCGTTGCGTTCGATCCGGGCATCACGCTGGTCGTCGCGGCGTTCGTTTCGCGCGTCGCGGCGATCGTCCCGGCGTTCCGCACGATTTTCGCGGCGCTCCGTGCCCTGCTCGCCACGGGCGCCCTGGCCGCCGCCGAGGCGGGCCTGGAACCGGGCGCGGGCGTCGCCGCCGGCATCCTGCGCCGCTGCGGGGGCGACCGCGGACACCGCCGTCGCGGCCATCATCAAAACCATGAATGCCTTTCGCATTGCATTACTCCATTACAAACCGGCTCCACATGCGTCGCCGGCACAAGACGGGTTGTGCGCCCGTCCGGATGAGCCGTTGCTGAACCGGGGCGGCAGCCTTTTGTAAGGAAAGCGCCTCATTCGCCGCGCGGCGGACGGCGCAAGGCGGGCACGATACGCGCGGCCTCCGCGGGGTCGATGCCGGGCGCGGGGGCCCCGTCGGCGCGTTCCCGCCCCGCCTGGATGGACGCCGCCCGCCGCACCGCCCGCCGGACGCGGGGATAGGTGCCGCAGGGGCAAAGATTGGTGAGCGCCCGGTCGATCTCCAGGTCGCTGGGATTGGCGTTGCCCACGATCAAGGCCGCCGCCGCCATCACGAAGCCTGGCGTGCAATGACCGCATTGGACGGCCCACTCGGCGGCAAAGGCCTGCTGCACCGGGTGCGAACGATCGCGCGATAGCCCTTCGATGGTGGTGACGAAGCCCCCCTCGACCTGGGCAATGGTGACCTGGCAGCTCCTGACCGCCTGGCCGTCGATGATGACCGTGCAGGCGCCGCACTGCCCCATGCCGCAGCCATATTTGGTGCCGGTCAGGTTGGACGCATCGCGCAGGGCGAAGAGAAGCGGCGTTTCGGGATCCATCCGGTAATGGACAGGCTGGCCGTTGACGGTGAAGCGGGTCATGCCGCTCTTTTAGGCGCGGCCGTTGCGCGCTGGAAGAGGGCGCCCGGACCGCATTCCTGCCCTTTCGGCTTGAAAGCATGGGCCTTCGCTGGTATCGGCCCCGCGACGACGCTGCCCTTTTGGACGGCGGCGACCCTTTTTCATTGAAGTTGTTCTGGCTTGGGGCGGGCCATTCGGTTCGCCAAGGGCTTTTGATCGGAGAGTGACGAGAAGCATGCAAATCATCGTTCGCGACAACAATGTCGACCAGGCGCTCCGCGCGCTGAAGAAGAAGCTCCAGCGCGAGGGCGTGTATCGCGAGATGAAGCTGCGCCGTCACTATGAAAAGCCGTCGGAAAAGCGCGCCCGCGAGCGTGCCGCCGCCGTGCGCCGCGCCCGCAAGCTCGAGCGCAAGCGGATGGAGCGCGACGGCGCCCGCTAAGCGGCGCTGACGCACCTTTGCGAATCGGCGGGTCGCGCCCGCCGCCTTTCACACTCTCGCAGGATAGACGCGATGTCCGTCACAGCCGTTCCGATTCGCCCCTTGAAGAAGGGTTCCGTCGTCAGGCTTTGGGCGGGCATTGCGATTCTCTGCGCCGCCGGCGCCGGTCTCGCTTATGTGGGAACCGAAGGGCAGCGCGCGGCCGACCCTGCTTCCTTCCTGGCCGATAATGCCGAAGAAGACGGTGTCGTCACCACCGCTTCGGGCTTGCAATATAAGGTGCTGCAGCAGGGTGCGGGGCCGCGTCCGGGCGAAACCGACATGGTCGCGGTCGACTATGAAGGCCGCATTCCCGGCGGCAAGGTGTTCGACACGAGCGCGGGCCGCGGTCCGGCGACCTTCCCGGTCGTCGGCGTGGTGCCGGGCTTCAGCGAAGCGCTTCAGCTCATGCAGCGCGGCGCCACCTATCGCATCTGGCTGTCGCCCGAGCTCGGCTACGGCGCCGAGGAGCAGCGCGATCCCCAGACCGGCGAGGTCGTCATTCCGGCCAATGCGGTCCTGGAATTCGACCTGACGCTTCGCGACTTCCAGCCCATTCCCCCCGAACAGCTCCAGCAGCTTCAGGCGATGCGCCAGATGCAGCAGCAGATGGAAGCGCAGCAGGGCGGGGCGAAGGCCGAATAGCTTCATTGTGCCCCCGGCCTTCGCCGGGGAGCGCCTTAGACGGTCAGGGTTCGGCCGTTCCCGCCGCCAGCCCATTATCCTCCTTCGATTTCTGTTCCAGCGCCGCCTTGATCATCGCGACGATCGGATCGGCGAGCGCCAGCCCCATGATCCCGAGCAGGGCGCCGAACAGCAATTGCGCGCCAAGGACGAGGGCGGGGGCAAGGTCCACGGTCTTGCGCGCGACGTAAGGCACGATCAGATAGCCGTCGACGATCTGCACGACCAGGTAGACGCCGATCGCCCAGAGGCCCGCCTCGAAGCTCACCGAAAAGCCGACCAGCACGATCAGGACGCCCGAAATGATGGCGCCGATATTGGGCAGGAAGGCGAGGATGCCGGTGATGATGCCGAGGATCGCCGCCATCGGCACGCCGCCCGCCATCAGCAGGAGCCAGGTGCCGACGCCCTCCACCGCCATGCCGAGCAGGCGTCCCGCCATCAGGCGGCGGAGCGTATGGGCCATGTGGCCGGTCGTGCGGTAGAATTGATCGCGGCGGCGCATCGGCAGCATCCAGCCGACGCCGCGTTCGTAGATGCGCGGTTCGACCGCGACGAAGATGCCGATGATGAAGATCATGAACAGGCTGGTGATCGCCCCCAGCGCGCTCGACACGGCCGTGGTGAGGCGCCCGAGCGACCCCATGATCTGCTGGCTGAAATCGGCGACCTTGATGCCGCCTTCGAACAGGCCGAACGAGCTCAGCCAGTCGAGCCCACGCTGCAATTGGGCTTCGACCACGGTGCGAAAGGTTTCGGCCTGTGCGGCAATCTGCATGCCCGCCATGGCGAAGGTGCCGAACAGGAAGGCCAATGAAGCGACGACGACGATCAAGAGCCGCCAGCCGCGGCCGATCGGCAACACCCGGCCGAGCAGGCGGGCGCCGCCGTCCAGCATCGATGCGAAGACAAGGCCCGCGACGATCAGCAGCAAAGGCTGGGCGAGGAAGATGACGAGCGCGATGGCGAGCGCGAGGGTGAACCACACGCCCGCTTTCTTGAGCTCGTCGCGGATCAGGGGATCGCGCAGCTCGGCGGGGCCGGGCTTCTCGACATGCAGGCCCTGCGCTTCGCTCATCTTAATTCCCTTCTGGCCGCTCCGGATGCAGGCTATCGCCGGCACGGCCGCCCCGCAAGGCGGTGAACCAGCTGATCGGGTTCAGGATCTGCGACGTGCCGTCCAGCGAGAAAGTGATGAACTCGGCGCGCCCGCCGATATTTTCCCACGGCACCGGCCCGCCGAGCCCGCCCATGCTGGTTGGAAAGCGGCTGTCGGAACTGTTGTCGCGATTGTCGCCCATCAGGAACAGATGGTTGGCCGGCACGGTCAGCGCCGCGAAATCGTCGGCCTCGGTATAGCCGCGGTCGATCGTGTCGTAGGTCGCGCCGCCCGGCAAAGTCTCGCGCACCACGGGCATGCGGCAGTAAAGCTGCCCGTCCGGTCCCGGCGCGCGCGCGTCGGCGAAGCGGTCGGGGAGGCAGGGGACATTGGCGTCGACCGGAATCAGCGTGTCGGGGCGCCGCTCCCGCTTCACCGGCTCGCCGTTGATGAAGAGCTGGCCCTGGATCATTTCCAGCGTGTCGCCGGGCAGACCGATAACGCGCTTGATATAATCCACCTTGGCGCCGGGCGGAGTCACGATCACCACGTCGCCGCGCTGGGGCAGCGACCCGAAGATGCGCCCCTGCGTCGGCGGAAAAACGTGGAAGGACGGCGACACCCAGGACCAGCCGTAAGGATATTTGCTGACCACCAGACGGTCGCCCTTCAGCAGCCCCGGCATCATCGATTCGGACGGAATGTAGAAAGGCTTGGCGACGAAGCTGTGGAAGCCGAGCACGGCGAGGACGAGCCAGAAGATGCCCTTCGCCTCGTCACGCCAATTGGTCTTCTTCTTCGCTTCGGTTTCGCCGTCCGTCGTTTCGGCGGGCTGGCTCGTTTCGCTCACCCTTCGCTCCTCGCTAATGGGACCGCTTCGATGATCACGAACGCCTGGGCGAACGGATGGTCGTCGGTCATCGTCAAATGCACTTCCGCCGCGTGGCCGTCCGGGATCATGGCGTCAAGTCTTGCCTTCGCCCCCCCGGTCAACGCCAGCGTCGGCGCGCCGGAGGCTTTATTGACGACGCCTATATCCTTCATGAACACGCCGCGCTTGAAGCCGGTGCCGACGGCCTTCGAAAAGGCCTCCTTGGCCGCGAAGCGCTTCGCATATGTTCCGGCGCGCGTGAACGACCGGCTTTCGGCCTTGGCCCGCTCGACATCGGTGAAGACCCGATTGGCGAACCTGTCGCCGAACCGTTCGAGAGACCTTTCGATCCGCTCGATATTGCAGAGGTCCGAACCGATGCCGATGATCATAAGATCCTCCCCGGTACGGGGAGGGGGACCGCCGGAACGGCGGTGGAGGGGTTGGCGAGGTCTGAACAACCCCTCCACCAGCCTGCGGCTGGTCCCCCTCCCCGTACCGGGGAGGATTTAGAAGGACCGCTCAACCCCGCGCCTCGTCCATCAAGGCGCGCATGCGGCGGATGCTGGGATCGATGCCCGTGAAGATCGCCTCGCCGATCAGGAAGTGGCCGATATTGAGTTCCGCAACCTGCGGGATGGCGGCGACCGGCACGACATTGTCGTAGGTAAGGCCGTGCCCGGCATGCGGTTCGATGCCGTTCTTCCAGGCGAGTGCCGCGGCATCGGCGAGGCGGCGCAATTCCGTGGCGCGCGCTTCGCCCGAAAGATGGGCGTAGCGGCCGGTATGGAATTCGATCACAGGCGCCTTGAGGCGGATCGCGGCGTCGATCTGCTTTGCCTCGGGCTCGATGAACAGGCTGACGCGGATGCCCGCTTCGGCGAGTTTCGCGACGAAGGGCGCCAGATGATCGAACTGTCCGGCGGCGTCGAGGCCGCCCTCGGTCGTCCGCTCTTCGCGCTTCTCGGGCACGATGCAGGCGGCGTGCGGGCGATGGCGCAGCGCGATGCCCAGCATCTCCTCCGTGGCCGCCATTTCCAGATTGAGCGGAATTTCAAGCCGGTCCTTCAGCCGGGCGATATCCTCGTCGGTGATATGCCGCCGATCCTCGCGCAGGTGCGCGGTGATGCCGTCCGCTCCTGCCGCCGCCGCTGCGAAGGCGGCGCGCACCGGATCGGGATGCGGCCCGCCCCGCGCATTTCGAATCGTCGCGACATGATCGATGTTGACGCCGAGGCGGAGCGGAGCGGTCACGCCTTGCGGCTGCCCGGCTTTTCGGCGGGAAGCGCGGCCAGTTCCGGCGGCAGCGCGTCCGCCTCGTAGGTCGGGACGGTGAGACGGATGAGCGGATAAAAGGGCACGCCGAGGTCCGCCGTGCCGTTGGACCTGTCGACGAGAGAGGCAGCCGCGATGACGTCGCCGCCCGCGTCCTCGATCGCCTTGATCGCCTCGCGCGAGGAAAGGCCGGTCGTCACCACGTCCTCGACCATCAGCACCTTTTGGCCCGGGGACAGGCGGAAACCGCGGCGCAGCTCGAACGTGCCGGCCGGGCGCTCGACGAACAGCGCCTCGACCCCAAGCGCGCGCGCGACTTCGTGCCCCGCGATGATTCCGCCCATGGCCGGCGACACGACGATTTCGATCGCGCTGCGCAGGTCGCGCGGCATGGTCGCGACGAGGGCGGAGGCGAGGCGGGCGCCGCGCATGGGGTCCATCAGCACGCGCGCGCATTGCAGGTAGCGCGGGCTGTGGAGGCCGGAGGACAGGATGAAATGGCCTTCGAGAAGAGCGTCGGCGGCGCGGAATTCTGCCAATATGTCGTCTTCGGTCATGCGGTCGGCCAGGCCTTTTGAAAGGTTCGATGCTCGCTCGCAGATAGGCCGTGGGACGAAAGCCATCAAGCCGGTGCGGCCCCGGAACGGGCGTTTCGCGGCATATGATCGAAGCCGCTTGAGACGCGCGCGGTCGCTGCTATAAGGCGCCGCAACGCCAGAAGGCCGAAGTCGCCCCCGCTCCGCCTGGGAGGGGTTGCCAAGGGAAACAGATGAACGCTCTTTTCAAGATCGTCGCCATTGCCGCCGCATTCGGACTCGCGCCGACGGCCGCCATGGCGCAGGACAATGCGACCGCACCCGCCGCCACGGCCCCCGACGCCAATGCGGCGCTCCCGGCTCAGCCCCAGGAGGCTTCGACGCCCCCGCTCGCCAGCGGCGGCGCGGCCCCGTCGGATGCGACGGTCGCCAAGACCGCCGGCGCCTACAAGCCGGGCGCCCCGGCGCCGGGCGTCGGCCAGCCGGACGGCCGCATGGGCCTACAGGATCAGTTCACGCCGATCGGCGAGGAAGCGGCCTGGTTCCACAACCAGCTGCTGCTGCCCGTCATCACCGCGATCTCGATCTTCGTCCTGGCGCTGCTCCTTTACGTGATCGTCCGCTTCCGCCGCACCGCCAATCCGGTGCCGTCGCGCACGACGCACAATACGGCGATCGAAGTGATCTGGACGCTCGTCCCGGTCCTTATTCTCGTCGTCCTCGCCGTGCCGTCGATCAAGCTGCTGGCCCGCCAATATTCGCCGCCCGCCGCCGACCTCACCGTCAAGGTGACCGGCAATCAATGGTATTGGACCTATTCCTACCCCGACAATGGCGATTTCGAGCTGGTGTCGAACATGCTGCCCGACGAAGAAGCCGCCAAACGCGGCGAACCGCGCCTGCTCGCGGTCGACGAGCGCATGGTGGTGCCCGCTGGCGCTACGGTGAAGCTGATCGTCACCTCCGCCGACGTCATCCACGCCTTCGCGATGCCCGCCTTCTGGACGAAGATGGACGCCGTCCCCGGCCGCCTCAACGAAACCTGGTTCAAGGTCGACAAGCCCGGCGTCTATTACGGCCAATGTTCCGAACTGTGCGGCGCGCGTCACGCTTATATGCCGATCGTGGTCGAGGTCGTCCCGCCGGCGCAATTCGCCGCCTGGGTCGCGTCGAAGGGCGGCACCATGCCGGGCGCCGCGAAGCCGGCTTCGCCCGATGCGACCGCGAACAGCCCGATCGCCAATCCGGCCCCGGCCGCGCCGACCGTCGGCGCGGGTGAAGCCGATGCCACGACTCCGGCGCCGACCAATGTCGTCGAAGCCACCACCACCCCGCCGGTTTCCCGGCAGGGTGAAGCCGAATCCAAGCGCGGAAACTAAGACATGACCGACACCACCGCCAACGCCAGCATGTTTCAGGCCGATCACGGCCATGACGCGCATCACGACGCGGACCACAAGCCGGGCTTCTTCGCCCGCTGGTTCATGTCGACCAACCACAAGGATATCGGGACGCTCTACCTGATCTTCGCGATCGTCGCAGGAATCATCGGCGGCGCGATTTCCGGTCTGATGCGCGCCGAATTGGCCGAGCCCGGCATCCAGTATCTCCAGGGCTGGGCGTCGATGGTCGCGGGCAAGGAAGCGACCTTCGACGAAGGCCTCCATATGTGGAACGTGCTCATCACCGCCCACGGCCTCATCATGGTCTTCTTCATGGTGATGCCCGCGATGATCGGCGGCTTCGGCAACTGGTTCGTGCCGATCATGATCGGCGCGCCGGACATGGCCTTCCCGCGCATGAACAACGTGTCCTTCTGGCTGATCATCCCGGCCTTCCTGCTGCTGCTGGGCTCGGCCTTCGTGCCGGGCGGCACCGGCCTTGGCGCGGGCACCGGCTGGACCGTCTATGCGCCGCTGTCGACGGCCGGTTCGCCGGGCCCGTCGGTGGACATGGCGATCTTCGCGCTTCACGTCGCGGGCGCCTCGTCGATCCTCGGCGCGATCAATTTCATCACGACCATCTTCAACATGCGCGCGCCGGGCATGACCCTGCACAAGATGCCGCTGTTCGTGTGGTCGGTTCTGGTCACGGCCTTCCTGCTCCTGCTCGCGCTTCCGGTCCTCGCCGGCGCGATCACGATGCTGCTCACCGACCGCAATTTCGGCACGCATTTCTTCGATGCGTCGGGCGGCGGCGACCCGGTCCTCTATCAGCACCTCTTCTGGTTCTTCGGCCACCCCGAAGTCTACATCATGATCCTGCCGGGTTTCGGCATCGTCAGCCAGATCGTCGCGACGTTCAGCCGCAAGCCGGTTTTCGGCTATCTCGGCATGGCTTATGCGATGGTCGCGATCGGCGCGGTCGGCTTCATCGTGTGGGCGCACCACATGTTCACCGTCGGCATGGACGTGAACACGAAGATGTACTTCACCGCCGCGACGATGGTGATCGCGGTGCCGACCGGCATCAAGATCTTTTCGTGGATCGCCACCATGTGGGGCGGATCGATCAGTTTTAAGACCCCGATGGTCTGGGCGCTGGGCTTCATCTTCATGTTCACCGTGGGCGGCGTGACGGGCGTGGTGCTCGCCAACGGCGGCGTCGACAATTACATGCACGACACTTATTATGTCGTCGCGCACTTCCATTATGTGCTGTCCTTGGGCGCCGTGTTCGGCCTGTTCGCGGGCTTCTATTACTGGTTCCCGAAAATGTCGGGGCGTATGTATAACGAAGTCCTCGGCCAGCTCCATTTCTGGGTCTTCTTCGCGGGCGTCAACATCCTGTTCTTCCCGATGCACTTCCTGGGGCTGGACGGCATGCCGCGCCGCTACCCGGATTATCCGGATGCCTTCGCCAAGTGGAACGAGGTGGCGAGCCACGGCTATGAGATCATGGCGATCGGCATGGCGATCTTCTTCGTGAACGTCATCTGGTCGCTGCTTGCGGGCAAGAAGGCACCCGGCAATCCGTGGGGCGAAGGCGCCACGACGCTGGAATGGACCCTGTCCAGCCCGCCGCCCTTCCACCAGTTCGAAACCCTGCCGAAGGTCGATTAAGGCAGCGTGAAATTGAACAGCCGTCATTCCCGCGAAGACGGGAATCCAGAGGATGCTGGTATCACCAAGATCGTCTGGACCCCCGCCTTCGCGGGGGTGACCTATGGTGTTAGATGATGACATCTATGGCACTGACGACTCCGGCAACCCTTCCCGCCGATTGGCGCGACTTCGTGGCGCTCACCAAACCGCGCGTGATGACGCTGGTGGTGTTCACGGGGCTCTGCGGCCTGCTCGCGGCGCCCGTGCCTCTCCACCCGGTGCTCGGCTTTACCGCCATTCTCTGCATCGCATTGGGCGCGGGCGCGGCGGCGGCGCTCAATCAATGGTATGAGGCCGATCTCGACGCCTTGATGAAGCGCACCGCGGCGCGGCCCCTTCCCGCCGGACGGATGGACAAGCAGTCGGCGCTTCATTTCGGCGTCGGCCTCGGCGCCTTTTCGGTGTTGCTGATGGGCCTGGCCGTCAACTGGCTGGCCGCCGCGATCCTCGCGGTTTCGATCCTCTATTACGTCATCATCTACACCGTCTGGCTGAAGCGCCGCACGCCCCAGAATATCGTGATCGGCGGCGGCGCGGGCTCCTTCCCGCCCCTGATCGGATGGGCGGCGGCGACGGGAGACGTCAGCCTGCTGCCCGCTCTCCTCTTCCTCCTCATCTTTCTTTGGACGCCCCCGCATTTCTGGGCGCTGTCCCTCTTCGTCCGTACCGATTATGCCGCCGCGGGCGTGCCGATGCTGCCCGTCGTCGCCGGACCGAAGGCCACGCGGGATCAGATCCTCCTTTACACCCTGCCGATGGGCATCGCCGCCGTCGCGCCCTGGCCGCTCGGCCTTGCCGGGCCGCTTTACGGCATCGCCGCCGCCGCGCTCAGCCTGGCCTTCCTGATCCTCGCGCTCCGCGTCCATCGCAACCGGGCGACGGAGGCGGCCGGCATGGCGCCCGAAAAGGCCCTGTTCGGTTTCTCCATCCTCTACCTTTTCGCCATTTTCGGCGTTCTCGTTCTCGACAGGTGGATCGCATGACCAATCCAGACGACAAGGAAATCCGCAAAAGGCAGAAGGGCCGGGCCATTGTGATGGCGCTCGCGCTGGGCGCCTTCGTCATCCTCCTTTATGCGATCAGCATCGCGAAGATGGCGGTGGCGCCATGACCGTCCTAGCGCAAAGGAACAACCGCACGGCCGGGATGGCGGCCCTCCTCGTCCTTGCGATGATCGGCCTCGCCTTCGCCAGCGTCCCGCTTTACCGCATGTTCTGCCAGGTGACCGGCTTTGGCGGTACGACGATGAAGGTGTCGGAAAGCGACGTGCCGAAACAGGCGACCGGCAAGATTCTGTCGATCCGGTTCGACACCAACACCTCGTCCGCTCTGCCCTGGTCCTTCCAGCCGGAAAAGACGACGGACAAGGCGGCGATCGGCGCGCGCAAGATGGCGTTCTTCGTCGCGAAGAATCTCTCGGACAAGCCGGTGACCGGCACCGCGACCTTCAACGTCACGCCCGCCCAGGCAGGGCAATATTTCAGCAAGGTGCAGTGTTTCTGCTTCACCGAACAGACGCTGCAGCCCGGCCAGGAAATCCGCATGCCGGTCGTCTATTTCGTCGATCCGAAGATATTGGACGATGCCGATGCGTCCAAAATCAGCGAGATCACCTTGAGCTACACATTTTACCCCGTGGACGAGGGCAAAACGCAAAGCTAGAGACGGTGCCGAATTTCCCGGTCAGCAACCGGGGCGATACGGGATTTTTGAAGGAACGCCACATGGCCGGAGCCAAGAACCACGATTTCCACATCCTGCCGCCGAGCGTCTGGCCGCTGCTGAGCTCGCTTTCGTCGCTCGCTTTGTTCGGAGGGGCGGTGATGTGGATGCATGAACATCCCTATGGCTCCTACACTTTCTTCGCCGGCCTGATCGCCGTCCTCTTCTGCATGGCGAGCTGGTGGGTCGATGTGATCCGCGAATCGCACGAAGGGCACCACACGCCGGTCGTGCAGCTTCACCTGCGCTACGGCATGATCCTGTTCATCGCGTCGGAAGTCATGTTCTTCGTCGCTTGGTTCTGGGCCTATTTCAACGCGGCGCTTTTCCCGTCCGCGGCGGAATCGATCGGCGGCGTCTGGCCGCCCGAGGGCATGGAGCTGATCGATCCGTTCGGCTTCCCGCTGCTCAATACCCTTATCCTGCTCTGCTCGGGCACCACGGTCACCTGGGCGCATCATGCGCTCATCCATGGCGACCGCGACGGCCTGAAGAAGGGCCTGTGGCTGACCATCGGCCTCGGCACTGTGTTCAGCGCTATCCAGGCTTATGAATATGCCCATGCGCCGTTCGGCTTCACCGACAATATCTACACCTCGGCCTTCTTCATGGCGACCGGCTTCCACGGTTTCCACGTGCTGGTCGGCACGATCTTCCTGATCGTCTGCCTGCTGCGCGCCTATAAGGGCGACTTCACGCCGAAGCAGCATTTCGGCTTCGAGGCGGCGGCCTGGTACTGGCACTTCGTCGACGTGGTCTGGCTGTTCCTCTTCATTGCCATCTACGTCTGGGGCGGCTGGGGCGCCGAATATCACGGCTGACGGTAAAAGGAGCGAAGGGATGTCTGATGCTCCCGCCGCTCCCGCCAGCGCCGCGGCAAAGGGGCTCTGCCCACGTTGCGGCGCGAAAACGTTGTTTCAGGGCCTCGCCGCCTTCGCGCCGCGTTGCCGCGCCTGTGGGCTGGATTTTGCCGGCTTCAATGTCGGCGACGGCCCGGCCGCCTTCCTGACCCTGCTCGTCGGCGCGCTGATCACCGCGCTCGCGCTCGGGCTGGAGCTCGCCGTCGGCCTGCCGCTCTGGCTGCACGCAATATTGTGGTTTCCGGTCACCATCGTCGCGGTCATCTTCTGCCTGCGCTTCGCCAAAGGCCTGCTCCTCGCGCTCGAATATCGGAACCAGGCGCGGGAAGGGCGCATTTCCGACGCATGAAGCGCCTGCCGCTCATTCCGACGGTCCTCGTCGCCGCCGCCGTGGCGACGATGATCGGCCTTGGCGTCTGGCAGCTTCAGCGCAGGGCATGGAAGGAAGACCTGATTGCCCGCTACCAGGCCGCTGCTGTCCTGCCGCCCGTCGCTTGGCCGAACCTTCCGCCCGCCGACGATAGCCTCCTCTATCGCCAGGCGCAGGGTTTCTGCACGGCGGTGACCGGTTGGCGCGCGGTCGCCGGCCGCAATGCGCGGGGCGAAAGCGGCTGGAGCCACATTGCCGCCTGCGGCTCCGGCGCCGAAGGGCCGGGAATGCAGGCCGACATGGGCTGGTCGAAGGATGCCGATCCCCCTTCCTGGACGGGCGGAACCGTCACCGGCGTCATCGCGCCCGACAGCCGCCACCGCATCCGCCTCGTCGCGACGCAGCCCGCACCCGGCCTCCAGCCGAGCGCGCGGCCCGATCCGTCCGCGACTCCGAACAACCACCTCTTCTACGCGATCCAATGGTTCTTCTTCGCCGCCGCTGCGGCGATCATCTACATGCTGGCACTGCGGCGGCGGCAGACGCCACCCCCTCCACCCTCGCAATCGTCACCCCGGATTTGATCCGGAGTCTATGAACGCGCCCCTATCCGGGAGTCGTGCAAACTTGCCCCTTTCGCCCGCTCCCCCTAAATCCGCGCCTCACATGATGCAGCTCACTCTCCTTCCCAACGGCCTCCGCGTTGCCACCCGCTCCATGCCCGGCGTCGAGACGGCGGCGGTCGGCCTCTATGCCGATACCGGATCGCGGCATGAAGAATCGCGGGTGAACGGCCTCGCCCACCTGTTCGAACATATGGTGTTCAAGGGCGCGGGAGGCCGATCCGCACGGGAGATCAGCGAGGCGATCGAGGATGTCGGCGGCGATCTCAACGCGATGACCGACCGCGATTCGACCATCTTCACCGCGACGGTGATGGCCGAACATATCCCGCTCGGCCTCGAACTGATCGCCGACATGATCCTCCGCCCGCACTTCACGCCCGAGGAGCTGGCGCGCGAAAAGGATGTCGTCCTCCAGGAATTGGGCGAGGCGCGGGATACGCCGAACGACATCATCTTCGACGACCTCCAGTCCGCCGCCTTCGCCGATCAGCCGCTCGGCCGCTCCGTGCTGGGCGAGGAGGAGAGCATCGCCGCCATCACGGTCGACGATCTCCACCATTGGCGCAGCGAACATTATCGCGCGGGCAGCCTCTCGCTCGTCGCGGCAGGCAAGGTCGATCACGACCGCTTCGTCAGCCTGGCCGAACATTATTTCGGCGCCCTCCCGCCCGGAACGCTCCTTCAGCCGCAGGGCGGCAGCTTCACCGGCGGCAGCCGGGTCGGCCGCACCGCATCCGATCAGGCGCACCTCGCGCTCGGCTTCGGCGGCCCGGCGCAGCTTGCGGATGATTATTACGCCGCCCGCTTCTTTTCCGACGTGGTCGGCGGCGGCATGTCCTCGCGCCTGTTCCAGCAGCTGCGCGAGGAAAGGGGCCTTGCCTACAGCGTCTACACGATGCTGCAATCCTGGCGCGACACGGGCCTCTTCTCCGTCTACGCCGCGACCGCCCGCGCCCAGTCCGCCGCGTCGGCACAATTGATCGAGGATGTGCTGGCGCAAGCGGCGGGAACGATCACCGAGCGCGAGGTGAACCGCGTCCGCACCCAGGCCAGAGCCGGTCTCCTCATGTCGCTCGAATCGAGCTGGGGCCAGGCGAGCTATGTCGCCCGCATGCTCGCCCTTCACGGCCGCCTCGTCGATCCGTCCGAAGTGCTGGCCGACCTCGAAGCCGTGAGCGTCGATCACGTCCGCGCGGCGGGCGCGAAGATGCTGGCCGGCCCCCGCGCCCGCGCCACGATCGGCTTCCCGTCGCTGAGGGCGGCGTGAAGCTCGACACGTTGATCGGCGAACCCTGGGGCGATTACGGCCTGATGGACTCCGGCGGTGGCCGGAAGCTCGAGCGTTACGGTCCCTACAGCTTCATTCGGCCCGAGCCGCAAGCCATGTGGGCGCCCGCTCTCGACGCTTGGGATGCGGACGGCGAGTTCGTGCCCGGCTCCGACGAGGAAGGCGGCGGCCGCTGGCAATTCAACCGCCCCGTCCCGCGCGAAGGCTGGGACATGAGGTGGGAAGAGGTGCGCTTCAAAAGCCACTGCACCCCCTTCCGCCACCTCGCCTTTTTCCCCGACATGGCTCCGCAATGGGCGTGGATGCGGGAACGGCTTGGGGAAGGGAGCGAAGCCCTCAACCTATTCGGCTATACCGGCGTCGGTACGCTCGCCATGTCGGCGGCGGGCGCGCGCCTGACGCATGTCGACGCATCCAAGAAATCGGTGGAGGCCGGGAAGGACAATGCCCGCCTGTCCGGAATGGAGGGCCGCCCGATCCGCTGGCTCGTCGACGACGCCGTCAAATTCACCGCCCGCGAAGTCCGCCGCGGCCGCCGCTATGACGGCATCATCCTCGATCCGCCCAAATATGGCCGAGGGCCCGAGGGCGAAGTGTGGCGGCTGGAAGACAATCTCCCCGCCCTCATCGCCGATTGCCGCAAGCTGCTCGACGACAAAAGCCGCTTCCTCGTCCTCACCGTCTACGCCGTCCGCATGTCCGCCCTGGCGATCGGCGAGCTCCTGAACCAGGCGCTGGGCGACCTTGGCGGCCGGATCGAGTGCGGCGACATGGCCGTGCGCGAAGAAGCGCGCGGTCTCCTCCTCCCCACCGCCATCTTCGCCCGCTGGTCGCGGGATTAATCCCGGGCCGCCCGGATCGCGGCGCCCGCGGCGAACGGCGCCGCCGCGACATAGAGCAGGCTGACGGCGCCGAGCAATTTCAGCGCTCCGCCGGTTTCGCCGGCAATCAGCCCCGCGCCGAAGATCAGCAACGGGATGGCAAGCGGCAGCAGCAGCAGGCCCGCCAGCGCGCCCGTCCCGCGCAGGCCGAGCGTCAAGGCGCCGACCGCAAGCGTCAGCGCGGCGAGGGCGGGCGTGCCGATCAGCAGGCCCAGCTCCAGTCGCCACAACACCGCGCCCGGCAATTTCATCAGCGCGGCGGCGGGCAGGGCGGCGATCATCAGCGGCGGGCCGAAGCTCAGCCAGTGACCGGCGAGCTTGGCAAGCGCGACATGTTCCTCGCTCATGCCGCGGAGCGCCAATTGGTCGAGGACGCCCGCCGCGCGGTCGGGTTCCAGCAGCCGTTCGACCGGCAGCAACGCGGCAAGGAGGGCGGCCATCCACAAGGCACCGCCGCCCGTCCGCGCGAGCAGCGGACCGTCGGGCCCGACCGCGAACGGAAAGAGCGTCGCGACCAGCAGGAAGAAAATCGGCGGCAGCCAGGCGCTCCCGCCGGTAAAGGCAAGGCGCAGCTCACGGACGACCAGCGCAGTCATCATGCCCCCAAATCCAAAAGGGACGCGCCGGTGAGCGGCAGCGGTTGGTGGGACGCGGCGAGAATCGTCCCGCCGTTCGCGGCATGCGCGACGATCGCCGCAGCGAGCCGCGCGGCACCGTCCTGATCCAGGCCATTCAACGGCTCGTCGAGCAGCCACACCGGCGCGCCGCTGGCGATCACCCGCGCCACACTTGCGCGCTTGCGCTGCCCGGTCGACAGCCAGGCCACCGGCACGCTGGCAAGATGGCCGATCCCCATCGCTGCCATCGCCGCGTCGGCATCGCCGCCATCCAGCCCCGCCCAGAAACCGAGCGCGCGGCCGAGCGGCTGGCGCATGTCCAGCGCGACGGCATCGTCCGCGAGCGCGACGGCGGCCCGCCGCTCGACGAGGCCGGCATAAGCGGGAAGCAGGCCCGCGACGATCCGCAACAGGCTCGATTTGCCGATGCCGTTCGGCCCCCGCAACTCGGTCACCGCGCCCTCGTAAAGGCGCAGGTTCAGCCCTTCGAACAGCAGCCGTCCGCCGCGCCGGCAGGCGACGTCCCAAAGGGTGATGAGCGGCAGGACGGTCACTCTCCGGCCTGCTCGATGGCGTGCATGTCCGCGTCGCTGAAGCCGAAATGATGGCCGACTTCATGGACGATGACATGGGTGATGAGGTCTTCGAGCCCGACGCCGGTTTCCACCCATTCGTCGAGCAGGGGGCGGCGATACAGGTGGATCATCGCGGGCGGCGTGCCGGAATCGAAGACCGATTGCTGACCGATCGGGCGGCCGCTGTAGAGGCCGGACAGCTCGAACGGATCTTCGATGCCCATTTCGGCGAGCACGTCGTCGTCGGCAAACTCCTCGATCCGCAGCACCACGTCGCGCAAATGGAGGCGAAACCTCTCGGGCAGGCGTGCGATGGCCGCGTCGGCCAGCCGCTCGATCGCCGCCGCGTCGGGGGCAAGGGTTTGACGCCGGGTCATCGCGCCCGACATAAAGGGGAAGGGAGGAGAGACGCAATGGCGGTGCTGACGGACGCGGAAAGGGAAGCGGCGCTCGAGGGACTGACCGGCTGACCTATGACGCTGAACGGCGCGGCCTCGCGCGCACTTTCCGCTTCCGCGATTTCGCCGCCGCCTTTGCCTTCATGAGCCGGGTCGCGCGGCATGCCGAACAGGCCGACCACCATCCCGATTGGGCGCAAAGCTGGAACCGCGTCGACATCCTTCTCACCACCCATGTCGCCGGCGGGGTGACGGCCCGCGACGTGGCGCTCGCCAAGGCAATCGATGCTCTGGCCTGCTGACCCTTCTGGTGCCCGCCCCGCCCAAAGCATGAAGCGCCACCCGCAACGGCTTGCCCTTCGCCGCGCACGCCTCTAGATGGCTTCACTTCCAGAGCATGCGGAGCGGTGGCCGAGTGGTCGAAGGCGCTCGCCTGGAAAGTGAGTATACGGCAAAACCGTATCGAGGGTTCGAATCCCTCCCGCTCCGCCACTTTCCTATTCGCTGAAATCCGCCGACATTCAGATTTTCCGGGCTTTCCCTCGTAGACGAGGCTGCTCCACGCTCGCCGGCCTACGTTGACGTTCGCCCAAATTCGCTTCATGCTGTGGGAACGAATGAGGGAACGATTATGGGCAAGCTTACAGCGCTCCAGGTCAAGAACGCCAAGCCGGGCCGGCATGCCGATGGAAAGGGCCTTTACCTTCTGGTGAAGCCGAGCGGCGCTAAATCGTGGGTACTGCGAGTCCAGCACGGCGGGAGGCGTCGGGATTTCGGCCTCGGCTCCTTAGATGTCGTCGGCCTGCAGGAAGCGCGAGAGAAAGCGCTTGAGACGAGGAAGCAGGCGAAGTCGGGGCTCGATCCCTCTCTTGAGCGGAAGAAGGCTCAACGCTCCATTCCCACCTTTGAGGAGGCTGCCGGCAAATATCACGAAGCTGTGAAGGGGAGCTGGCGCAACGAGAAGCATGCCGATCAGTGGCTGACCACGTTGGAGACTTATGCTTTCCCCATCATTGGCAACACTCGCGTCGATCATATCGACGCGCCCACCATCCAATCCGTGCTGTTGCCGATCTGGCTAACCCTGCCGGAGACCGCCCGGCGCGTCCGGCAGCGGGTCGGCTCGGTTCTGGACTATGCGCATGGCCAAGGTTGGCGTGAGACTGAGACGCCGCGCAATGCGATCAACACGCTGATGAAGCGGATCAAGCAGCCACGGCGCGGGCCTGGCTTTGCAGCCATACCTTATGCCGACCTCCCGAGCCTGATGAAGAAATTGAATGAAGGACAGGCGAGTGTCGGAAGGCTGGCGCTTCAGTTCCTTATCCTCACGGCAGGACGCTCCGGCGAAGTTCGGGGCGCTAAGTGGGAGGAGATCGATTTCGAGAAGGAGCGGTGGGATATCTCTGCCGAGCGGATGAAGGCCGGCGAGGCGCATAGCGTGCCGTTACCGAAGAAGGCTGTTGAGATCCTTCGCCGGACGAAAGAGCTGACTGGCGCTAAGAAGGATCAACCGATCTTTCCGGGCCTAAAAGGGCAGCCGCTCAGCGATGCCACGCTTGCGAAGGTTCTGCGCGTGGCCGGTGGAGGAGATTATACCGTCCACGGAATGCGGTCGGCCTTTCGGGATTGGGTGGCCGAGCAGACATCCTTTCCCGGCGATTGGGCCGAGGCAGCCCTTGCGCATACGCTGCCGAACAAGGTGGAAGCTGCTTATAAACGCACCAAATTCCTCGACCAGCGCAGGCAGATGATGACGGCTTGGGCGGACTATCTTCACGGCGCATCCAACGTTCTGAAGCTCGTAGGATAGATGCAAGAGTCTTTCAGGACTGCTGTGTGAGTGACGAAGGAAAGATGGCCAAGAGTGACTGAAGACTCTTCCAAGTATCATCGCACATAGCAGCAAGAGACTTGATATAAGTCTCTAATATTAAATACGAATCCGTGAAATTCGTCCTTGGCTATCCGGGGATGTTCTCGCATAGCTTCGGCATTCGGTGATTCGCCTGCCTCTTAATTGAGGCTCCAGTCATCGATTTGACGCGGAGAACTGTAATGGAACCGATCGCGGTCTCTATCGAAGAGACAGGCAAGGCCCTCAGCCTTGGCAGGACCAAGATCTACGAGCTGATCAATGAAGGGCGGCTTGCCACGTTCAAGGTGGGGCGCAGGACTTTGGTCAGGGTGGAGAGCATTCGCGCGCTCGGCGAGCGCTGCTCCGACACGAGCTAAGTACCACCCCAAGTGGTTCCGACCGGGCGGCTAAAAACACTGGCGGCGGATACCGAGAGCACGCCAGGGGGGTCCCGACGACGTAGCACATACCCTGAGTCCGAAGGCATAGCGGGGTAGTCGGGGAGGCGGAGGACAGCCTCGCATCAGATGCCTGTGACTGGAGACCTCTCGTCCAGTCACGCCCGTACTGCCCGTCCCGGCTCCGGAGCCATGATGAGGTGGAAAAGGCCGGACTGCCCTTGGCATCGAGCATTTCGCTCAGAGCCAGGGGTAGTTGTCCTTTGCCCTGCAACCACATCCACCCACCAAGATCATGATGTTGGTTCAGTGAGATATCTGAAAGATTCTAGATATAGGAAAGAATGTTAGAAGGTTCTTTCCTATATGGGGCTCAACTCCGCGAGCGTTTCAGCGTAGGCCATTTAGGGTTAATCGGGCTTCCCCTTTTGGATGATCTTGAGGTTCCGCAGCATCCTTTCAGCGCGACCCCGCAATTCCACCGGGAGCCTCGGGTCGTTCGATGCGACCTCAAGAGGGTAGATCAACCTCTCCCGAGCAACCCTGGGCAAAATCTCGCCATTCTGCTCACCAGCTGCGGTAAGCCTGGGATACCTCATTTGCGGTGGTTTTCCTGATGGTACTTCCAGAGCCAACCAACCGTAATCATCAAGCCGCCAAAGCCCATGAAAACCAGCGCAGCAGCCATCAGGTAAGGCTCTCGAACTTCTCCGCTCGTGGCCTGCCATACGCCATGTGCAGCCGCGCCGAGGTAAACGGTGAAGCTGAGTAGGATGACCCACAATCCCGCGGAGATGAGCTTTGCACCCATTATTGGCCGGTTACTGATGAGGGACAGGACTTCCACCCCACGTTCAGGACAGTGCCATCGGCGTAGCGGCACATCTTGTTGCCGTTCGCATACCATTCCGATTGCAACAGCTGAGGCGTAGACCACAAAGGACTCCCTGACGCAGGGCGTGGAACACCCTGCGCCATCACAGCGCCGACGGCTGCGGCGCCGGTGAGGTCATTCAATGCGCCGGCTCTCCGGGCTGCTTTGACGCTTTGCATACAAGCGCTGTGAGCTTCGGTTCCAGCCGCATGGCCAGCTTGGCTGCAAATATTGCTTGGTTTCCATGAGGCGCATCCGCTGAGGCTGATCCCAGCAACGGTCAGAAACCCGGTCAGAATTCTTGTCATTGGCTCTCTCCCCCAAGCTGAATAGCTCAGAAGAAATGGGTCGTAAATACCGTGGTCGAATAGACGCCCATTCTTGACTTAGAGGGCGTGGCACGGGTTTCAGGAAAAGCTGACTACGAGCGGCAGCTACTTAAGCTGGGCCAAGCCATTCGTGCCGAGCGGAAGGCTCAAGGCCTCTCTCAAGAAGCTCTCGCCGATGAGGCTGGTATCGATCGTTCCCATATGGGGAAGATTGAGAGAGGCGAGCGCAACGTTAGCCTTCTTAATGTAATCCGGATTGCTGAAGCCCTCCAAAGTAGGGCTTCACATCTCCTGGCTGCCGCTGACCTCTAATTAGTGAGAATGAGCTTCATGCCCCGCCTGATCTACGCCCCGCCGATCTAAAGCGCGCTCAAAAATCCTGACCAACTCTGCTCTGCGTTCTTCCGGGGTCAGATTGTACGGATAATAAAGCTCATGCGTATCCTTCCGAGAGTCGCTCGACGGGATCCGCTTAGTTTCCATTGCCGCCTGCCAAAGGATCTTGTTGGCTAGCACGAGGTTACCTGAATCTCTGGCCCGAAAGTAATTCCTTTGAAGCTCGTTCAGGCGAAATGCCGGTTGAGCGATCGGGATATCCTCAATGGCTTTAAGATAGGCGGAGCGGGCCTGTTCGAAGATAGGGCGCCACTTAGCTCCACCTTCATAGCGGCTGTTCGTCGGATCATAGGCGCGCACCTGAAAGCGATCAATCTCGATGCCGTAGTTGGCGCGCATATGAACCACCACATCAGCTGGCGAGCAAAACTGCGCCAATAGCGTTACAATTTCTTGCTTTTCTGCGTCTGTTAGCTTCGCCATATACCCGAATCCGTGGGGGTTATGTGGGGGGTAAACAGCGCATAGCACGTCCTGGAATGATGCCAACTATCTCCTTCCGTGGGGGTAGCTCATTGAGCCGCCGCTCTATGCGTGGAGGGAGGAGAGAACTGAGGGGAGGCGTGCCTTTAGGCATTCCTAGCTATCATCGTCTCACATTCATGGCACAGTCCGCTCAATGGAAGTCCCGTGTTCTCTGGCGGAGGACAGTTTCTGGGTCAGCGCCAGTGCGGAATGGCTTGTGAAATTGATCATTCGCTTTTGGCCAACCGCGCTCTCCCCTGTCCGGAGACCCGGGGTGGGTGGCGCCATCTCCTCGACCGGGCCGATAGACCAGCGGCATTTCCCCCACTGAACGGAGGAGCGGGGTATAATCCTCGATCGTGTCCGCAATAACGTGGATAACGCCCCCTTCGCGCTGCACCGTTCCCTTGATGGCGATCATCGAAGAAGAAAGGACGATGCGGCGGTGTGTTTCGAACTTATGCGGCCAGATGATAATATTGGCGATGCCGGTCTCATCCTCGATAGTGAGGAACAGCACGCCCTTGGCGCTGCCCGGCTTCTGACGGATGAGAATAATCCCAGAGATCGTGACCTTCCGCCCATCTTTCACGTGATCTAGAGCGCTACACGGCGTGAGACCCCGGCAGTCTAGCTCCGGACGCAGGAACTGCACCGGATGCGCCCGAAGCGAGAGCTGCACGGCGCGATAGTCCTCCACCACTTCCCGCCCTTCGGTCATTGGTGTCAGCTTGACGGCAGGCTCGATGATCTCCGCCTCCCTTTGATCTGCGGCTGCGAACAGCGGCAGGGGAGCTTCGCCAAGTCCCTTCACCTGCCACAGCGCCTGACGCCGATCGACGCCGAGGCATGCAAAGCCATCCGCTTCGGCAATGCGCTCCAAAGCCGTGATGGGCACGCCGGAGCGGCGCCACACGTCCTCGATCGAGCCAAAGGGCAGGTTTCCCCGTGCGCCGATGATCCGGGCGGCATGATCGTTGGCGAGACCGCGCACCATCCGCAGTCCCAAGCGAAGGGTCAGATACTCACCTGCCTGTTCTTCCAACGTACAGTCCCAGCGACTGGCGTTGACGCAGACGGGGCGAACCTCGACACCATGCTCCTGCGCATCCCGTACAATCTGGGCTGGCGCGTAGAAGCCCATAGGCTGGGAGTTAAGCAAGGCGGCGCAGAAGACGTCCGGATGGTGGCACTTCATCCAGCTTGAAGCGTAGGCGACCTTGGCGAAGCTCGCGGCGTGGCTTTCCGGGAAGCCGTAGCTGCCAAACCCCTCGATCTGCTTGAAGGTGCGCGTGGCGAAGTCTTCCGTATAGCCGTTGGCGATCATGCCCCCGATCAATTTGTCGCGATACTCGCCAACGCCGCCGGTGAACTTGAAGGTTGCCATGGAGCGGCGCAGGCCGTCGGCTTCAGCCGGGGTGAAGCCCGCGCCGACAATCGCCACCTTCATCGCCTGTTCCTGAAACAGCGGCACGCCCAGCGTCTTCTTGAGCACGGCCTCTAGCTCGGGCTTGGGATATTCCGGCTTCTCCTTGCCCTCACGGCGACGAAGGTAAGGATGGACCATGTCGCCCTGAATCGGTCCGGGCCGAACGATCGCGACCTCGATGACGAGATCATAAAATTTCTCGGGCTTCATGCGCGGAAGCATGCTCATCTGCGCGCGGCTCTCGATCTGGAATACGCCCAGCGTATCCGCGCGCTGGATCATCTCGAAAACCTTAGGATCATCATCCTGCAAGTCCTGAAGGCCGACCTTCAGACCCTTATATTCTTCCAGAAGATCGAAGGACCGGCGCATGCAGCCGAGCATGCCGACCCCAAGCACGTCAACCTTCATGAAGCCTAGTTCCTCAATGTCCTCCTTTTCCCACTCGATGACCCGGCGATCCGCCATGGCGGCCGGTTCAATGGGGACGAGATCGTCAAGCCGGTCGCGGACCAGGACGAACCCGCCCGGATGTTGGCTGAGATGCCGCGGTGTACCAATCAGCTGGCGGGCGAGCTCAAGAGTGAGGGCGAGACGCGGATTGGAAGCATCGAGATTGAGCTGCTCCACATGCGTCTGACCAACGCCCTCATTCGACCAGCCCCAAATCTGTCCGGCAAGTGCGCCCGTCATATCTTCCGGCAGGCCCAGCGCCTTGCCAACCTCGCGCACCGCGCCGCGCGCACGGTAGCGGCTGACGACTGCGGTCAGCGCGGCATGCTCATGGCCATAGGTTTCGTAAATCCACTGGATGACCTGCTCGCGGCGGTCATGCTCGAAATCGACATCGATATCCGGCGGCTCCTTGCGGGCATCGGAGATGAAGCGCTCAAACAGCAATTGGTGCTTCACCGGATCGATCGAGGTGATGCCAAGGATATAGCAGATCATCGAATTCGCCGCCGATCCGCGTCCTTGGCATAATATGCCCTGGCTCCGCGCATAGGCGACAATGGAATTTACAGTAAGGAAGTATGGGGCATATTCCATCTTGCCGACGAGCCGCAGTTCGTGCGCCAGGAGCTTGTCATATTCATCCGGAACACCGTCCGGAAACTTCGCGTGCATGGCTTTCCACGTCAGCCGCTCCAGCGCCTCCTGCGGGGTGCGGGCGGACATGACGATCTCGTCGGGATATTGGTAGCTCAGTTCCCGCAGCGAGAAGGTGCAGCGTTCGGCAATATCGGCGCTGGCCTGGATAGCGTCCGGATAGTCGGCGAAGCGCCGCTCCATTTCCGCCACGCTCTTCAAATGCCGGTCCGCGAAGCGCTCACGCCGGAAGCCGAGATCGTCGGTCGTGCATTTGTTGCGGATCGCCGTCACCACGTCCTGGAGCAGGCGCTTGTCGGGGGAGTCATAGAGCACGTCGCCGGTTGCGAGGCTACGGACGCCAAAGGTGCGAGCCATCTCATGCAGTTCGTGAAGCCGCAGCTTGTCTTTTGGTCGCCTACGATACGTCAGGGCACAATGGGCGCGGTCGCCGAAGATATCGGTCATGATGGCAAGGGCCGCTTCGGTCGAACCGTCAGCCTCGTCCGGCAGCAGTGCGGCGATCAGGCCGTCCGACCAGGCGGCGACATCCTCCCAATGGAGGAAGCATTGTCCTTTCTCACCCTCTTTCGGATCGGCGCGCTTTTTGCCCGTCGTCAGGAGGCGCGTCAGCCTGGACCAAGCGGCGCGGTCTTCGGGCCAAACCAGCAGCGAAGGGCCGTCCACCAGATCGAGGCGGCAACCAGCGACGAGGCGAACGACGGTCTTATCCGCCGCAACAAGGGCGCGAACCAGCCCGCCGACGCTGTTGCGATCGGTGACACCCAATGCCCGATAGCCGAGAAGCGCGGCGGCCGAGAACAGCTCCTCCGGGCTCGATACGCCGCGCAGGAAGCTGAAATGCGTGGTCGCCTGAAGCTCGACATAGGTCATCCGAATGCCCCGTGTAGCCACCAGCTATGGTCGCCGGTACGCGGATCAACACCATCGCCCCGGCGGAACAGCCAAAAGCGTGCGCCGTCTTCGTCCTCGATCTGAAAATAATCCCGAACGGCCTCGGCCTCGCCACGGCGCTTCCACCATTCGCCATGGATGCGCTCCGGACCATCGGCCTTGCGCACGACGTGCATCCTGCCGCGCCAGGAGAAACGGACGGGCGGCTGGTCGGGAAGCTCGGCCAACACCTTGTCGATCCGCTCCGGTGGCGAGAGCAGGCGCACGGGGCGGGGCCAGTTGCGCGGCCAATCCCGGCCTTCTTCCAGCGGGGCGATCCTCCGCACGCTGCGTTCCGGCACGTCGCTTTCGACAAAGCTCGACCGGAACAGCGCCCGAGAACCTAACCGCGTGGTAAGACGGTCGATCAAATGGCTGAGATCGGGAGAAGCCTCGCCGCCACTGAGGTCATGCGCTACCGGCTGCGGCTCCAGCTGCTCGCAACGCTCGGCGACAAGCCGCATCGCCTCGATGCCAAAGCCCGGCTCAATCTGTTCGATCTTCATGGCGAGAAGGCGATGGAGATGAGCGGCGTCGCGGGATGGCCGTGCGGTGCCGATGGCGATCCTTTGCTCCCCGCCATCGACGCGGGTGCACAAGAGGGCCAAGGTCCGGGCGGCGAGGCCTTTCTCCTCCAGGCTCGCCACGAGCATGGCAAGGAGATCGCGTAATACCTGATCAATGACTTCCGGCGTGGAAATCGGCTCCAGCAGGCGGAGCAGGGCTTCCGGAGGCTCTTCAGGAAGGATCGGGTCGATTGGCTCGCTCGCCCGCCCGAGTGCCTGATCAAGCCGGGTCAGCAGGGATTGGCCGAAACGCCGGGCGAGTGGCCCACGCGGCATGGCGACGAGTTCGCCGATCGTCTCGATCCCCATACGCCGTGCGGTGGCGAGCGCTCGTTCATCGATGCGCAGCGCCGCGATGGGCAAGGCGGCTATCGCCTGCGCCTCCTGCCCTGAGGCGCAAAGCGCGATCGGCTTGCCGCTGTAGCGGGCGAGCGCATGCGCGGCGCCAGTGGTCCCGGCTACGGCAATGCGGGCGGTAAAACCGAGGCGCTTGCAGAAACGGAGGATACGCTCGCACATCCGCAGCTCGCTGCCGAAAAGGTGCGAAACGCCGGTAAGGTCCAGCCAAAGCCCCGATGGATCGGAAATGGCCGCGCGCGGCGTCCAACGTTGTGCCGCGAAGACGCCAAGCCGCGCGAGAAAGGCGGCATCGGCTTCAGGGTCTGCTGGCTGGGTTTGCAGCCCAGCGACCAGTGCCTGCGCCTGGGTCAGCGCCATTCCGACGTGCAGGCCGAGGGCGCGAGCTTGTGGGCAGACGGCAGTGAGAACCATCCGTTGGCCGCTTCGCTCGATTGTCACGAGCGGTAGCTCTCCACCGGATGGCGGCAATGAAGCGGCTATGGATCGCTCTATCTTTTGGACGGAAGGTCCACGGCGGAACGGCACTTCCGCAGCTTCGCTACGACGTCCAAGCTCGCGGATCGGCGGACGCTGATGTGTCGGTAAGGCATCGATCTGCACCGCCACCTCTTCGCGCCGTGCCCAACGCGCGCCTGGGCGCCAGCCGCCACCACGCGGGCAGGAGCAATTTTCTATGCGCGTGCCGATCTCCGGAGGAGCTGCCGGATCGAACCGGGGGGCTAAGCCGGAAGGAACGGCATCATGCCGCCTGCCGACCCGCGCCCCGATCCGCCGCAGCCGATCGGTGGGAAGGTTCGGCAGGTAGAGCGAGGCGACCCTGCGCATCACATCCCTCCATGATCCATTGATGGGGCTCGCCGCCGCGCTGGCGGACAAGCTCGACGCTCCAGCGCGGTCGGCCAACGCCCTGCACAGGCAAGGGCGCTGACGGCACGCAGCCAATCTTCCAGCGCGTCACTGCCGCTGAAGGTTGCCCGAGCGGATCGACGCCGCTCTTCCGCCACTTTCGCAGCAGCAAGGCCATCGTGCCGCTTTCCTCAGCCGCGAGTTGCAGGCGCCGCGTAGCCGTCATGGAAACTGCGCTGACTTCCCCGACCACAGCTGCAAGCCCACCATACCGCAGTCCTTCCTCCATGGTGGCAAGCACATCTTCGTCCCGGCGGCATTCTGCATAGATGAGCCGCTGCGGGGGCAGTCCAGCCTGTGCGAGGCCAGGCGCGAACAGATCGGGCCAACGCACTGCCCAAAGCACTTGACCCTCCAGAGGCGTAATCCGAGCCGCAATGCCCGCCACAAACAAAACAGCAGCGGCATCGTCGCTCAATCTTGGAGCGCTTCCCGAGATTTCATGAAGCGCTCCATCCAAGAGTCCTCCCACTGCAAGGCGGTTGTCCATCGCGGCCACTTCAAATGGAAGGCCAAGCTTTCCCGTGATTTGCGATTGCTCCTCAATTGCGCGAATTTCCTCTAGGAGAGAATGAAGCGTAGCCAAGCGCTCTGACGGAATTGGAGACATAATAGAGACTCGAATGTTCTCTATATGTTCCCAGTGAAGGAGGTGAGAGTCAAGTAGCTCACCGTATCCTATAGCAAGGCTAACCGTCCCATGCTCACGTAATCCAACTTTCCCGTGCCCAACACAGGCAGGCTCTCCAGAACCCTTATGTCGCGCGGAAGCATCAGCTCGGTGACGCCGTTCGCCCGGCCCCATGCTTGTAGGGTCTGTGCCAAGGCGTCCTGGCGGGTGGTGAACAGGACCAGCTGTTCTCCCTTACGAAGATCGGGTCGGGTTACCACGGCATGCTCGGCATCGGGCCAGAGGGCAGCGGCATAGCCTTCGACCGCTGGGAGGGAGACCATCTCGCCTCCGATCTTCGCGAACCTCTTGGCCCGGCCTCGTATCGTGACGAAGCCTTCGTTATCAATGGTGACGATGTCGCCGGTATCGTGCCAGCCAAGGGCGGGCGGCTGCAACTGGCCCGGCGCATCGGCCTTCAGATAACCCGCCATGATATTGGGTCCGCGGATCGACATCCGTCCCCCTTCAGGAATGCCGGGTACCTCCTCCAGCTTTGCCTCAATGCCGGGGAGCAGTCGGCCCACAGATCCGGCGCGGAAATGCATCGGGGTGTTCACCGCGATAACCGGCCCGGCCTCGGTTGCTCCGTATCCTTCGAGGATTCGGAGCCCGAACTTATCGGCATAGATCTTCCGGGTTTCGTCCCGCACCCGCTCGGCTCCGGCGAAAATATAGCGGAGCGAATAGAAGTCGTACCCGTGCGCCATGCGCGCATAGCCGGACAGGAAGGTATCGGTTCCAAACAGGATAGTGGCATTGGCGTCATAGGCGAGCGCCGGGACGATCCGGTAATGGAGCGGGCTGGGGTAGAGCAAGGTTCTCACCCCATTCAGCAGCGGCAGCAGGGTGCCGCCCGTAAGTCCGAAGCTGTGGAAGACGGGCAAGGCGTTAAGGACCACATCCGACGCATTGAAGTCGATCCGCGCAGCCAATTGCTGGCAATTGGAGAGGAGGTTGCGGTGGGTCAGCACTACTCCCTTAGGAAGGCCTTCCGACCCGCTAGTGAACAGGATTACGGCTGGGGCTTCGGCTGATATGCCGTGAAATGCGTGGATGCGCCGCGCAAATCGAGCGCCAATCAGCGCCCGGAGCTTTGCAAGGGGCGAGATGGCGGCGCCAATGTCCTCAAGATAGCGGACGGTGATCCCCGCTGCTTCCAGGGTCGTCACGACGTCGTGGAGCTTCGCCTGATCGACAAAGGCGCGGGCTGTGATGATGGTCCTGATCTCCGCAGCCATGCAGGCCGCTTTGAGATTGGTGAGGCCCGCTGTGTAGTTCAGCATCGCCGGAACGCGCCCGATCAGTTGCAGCGCGAAGAAGGTCACCACGACGCCCGCCACATTGGGGAGCAGCACGCCAACGGCTTCGCCCTTCCCTGTGTCGCGGCTGAGCGGACGACCTAGCGCAAGGCTGCCGACAACAAGGCGGCTATAGGTCATTGGCTCGCGCTTGATGTCCTCGACGACCACCGCCTTGCCGCCATGAATGTGCCGTGCGTCCAGCAGCGCCTCGAACAAGGTCCGATCCGTCTCCGACGTCGCGAAGATCATATCGCTCATTTCATCGTAGAGGCGGCGGCCGGCTATGGCGCGGCGCTGGCGCGCGCTCATCTCGCCCTCAATCACGAAGCGACGAGGCGGAAGGACGGTGAGCCGGATCTTCGGGAAGGTCCTGAGCCGTACCTTGCCGCGCAGGCGCGAGAAAGGAGAGAATTGCGCACCATCGATCCGCACGGGCACGATCTGCGCATCAGCCTTATCGGCGACCATCCCAGGACCATCGAACACCTTCATCAGTGCACCGGTGACGGTAATGCGCCCTTCCGGAAAGATCACGAGCGTGCGGCCTTCGCGGACCGCGCGGACCATCGCTTTAGCCGACAGCGGGTTGGTGGGATCGACCGGAAAGGCGTCGAACAGCTGGAGGAACGGCCTCACCCACCAAGCCTTGGCGATGCGGGTATGCACGGCGAAGGTCGGCTTGCCCGGCAGGAATGCCGCAAGCAACAAGCCATCGAGAAAGGAAACGTGGTTCACGACCACCACGGCGCGTTCGCCCGGCTTCGGCATATTTTCCGCGCCCGAGACTTCGACGCGGTAGAAGAGCCTCAAAAGCCCCTTGGTGACGGACTTGATGACGGTCTCCGGTAAGAGCCAGCATGAGATCAGCGCCACGACCAAGGTAGCGAAGCCGAGTGTCCCAATGACAGCGGGAACGGTAACGCCCCTGCTCAGCAGCAGCGTCAGAATAGCGACCATGAGGACCGTCACTGCCGCGTTCACGATATTGTTGGCTGCGATCGTGCGGGAGCGCTCTTCAGGCGGACTATGAGTTTGCAGGATGGCGTAGAGCGGCACGATGAACATGCCGCCTGCCAGAGCGATGCCGGCAAGGTCGATCAGGATGTGCCAACTCCCGGCACTTTCAAGGAACTGCGTGATCGTCGCGGCGGCAGCGGGCGCGGAATATCCACGGGTTGCCAGCCAAAGGTCGATCATGAAGACCGACATGGCGAGCGCCGAAACGGGAACATAACGGGCGGACACCTCGCCGGCGAGCAGCTTGTTCACCAGCACCGATCCGATCGCGACGCTGACCGAGAAGATGAGCAGGAACAGGGTGGCGACTTCCTGCTGCGCACCCAGTACACCGTTCACCAGGGGCGCGAATTCGGACAGCAGCACCGCGCCGACCGAGAAGAACCAGCTGATCCCAAGGACAGACAGCCAGACGCCGCGGCCATGATGCGCGGCCTTCAGAATATGCCATGTGCCTCGGAACACATTGGCTTCGATCCGGAGGCCCGGTGCCGTCGGTGGGGCGGAAGGGACAGCAAGGCTCGCAAGGAAGCCGAGCACTGCCAAGCCCGTGGCGACGAGCCCCGCTTCCCACGGCGGAATTACACCGCCAAGCAACTGTCCGCCGAGGATGGCGAGGAATGTCCCGGCCTCGATCAGGCCAGTGCCGCCCATGATCTCGTTCTCGTGAAGATGCTGCGGCAGGATCGAATATTTGACCGGACCGAACAGGGTGGAATGCAGGCCCATCAGGAACAGGGAGGTAAGGAGCAGCGGAATTGACTCTGTCCAGAAGCCAGCGAGCCCAATCGTCATGATTATGATCTCCGCCGCCTTCACGATCCGCACGAGCTTCGCCTTGTCCCACGCGTCGGCGAGCTGCCCGGCCAGTGCAGAGAAGAGGAAATAGGGCAGGATGAAGAGGCCCGTCGCGACCGTCGCCAGCATCTCCGCCTTGTCGGGCTCGGCTGCGTAGAGGCCGAAATTGGCGAGGAAGAGGAGCGCGAACTTTAGCAGGTTGTCGTTGAAGGCCCCCAGGAACTGAACAACGAACAATGGCGCGAAGCGGCGCCTCGCAAGAAGAGACAGGTTTGGCGCAGACATATATTCCCCCTGCTTGCCGCTTTATGCGTGATTGGTTGCCAGCACGTTAGCGTCGCTCTTCCGGAAGGTAGCGACTGTAGAGCCAGCCGATCCCTATGAGGTTGAGGCCAAGCGCAACGAACGAGGCGATGCGGAGCAATCCATCAAGACCGGCGGCATCGAACAGGAATACCTTGCCAGCCGCGCCCAGCATCAGGGCCAAGGACGCCAGACGCCATTCCTTCTTCGATTGCCTGATGCCCCAGATGAGGAACCCGATCGCTAGCCCCACTGCCAGCAGGGAACGGGCGATATCCTCACCGGCGGAAAGGCCGGGCACCGACAAGATCGATCCCACGGCCACCTGCCGCAGGAGCGAAAAGCCAAGCAGGGTTATGAGCAGCATCTGCACGACCGATCGTGAGCGCCAGGCCGCGTCCGGCCATTCCGGCATCCAGCCCTTGGTCAGCCACAACCAGAGCAGCGGAAGACCATAAGCCGGAAGCAGGAGGTTGAGGATCGGCAGGTCTCCCACCGATTGGTCGGCCCACAGAGGATTGTGCAGGATCAGGGTGAACCATCCGAAATGCGCTAGCCCAGCAACGGACAGGGCAAGTCCGAACGGGGCCGCACCTCGCTTCCAGAACAGCAGACCGCCGCCAAGCAGCGCAGCCTCCCAAAGCGTGCGTTCGGCTAGACCATGTGCGGCAAAAGCCTCGTAGGAGCTGATCGCAAAAAGCTGCTTGAAGAGAATGTGGAGCCCGATGGCTGCAACACAGGCGGCAACCCCCAGGAGGACTTTCTCGCCCCTTTCTTGCCGGTTGGGCCACAGAGCTACGGCCATCACGGCTGCTGGCACGAGGAGCAGGGAAAGAGCGTCATGAACGTTCGGCAGATCTGTCACGAACAGCGGGATGCCGCCGGCCGACATCATTCCAGCCTGGGTCCAGGCTGAAAGCGGGAGGACAGCCCAAAGACCGATGATCACGAGCAGCGAAATGCTTTCCGGCGCCGTCCGGAGCGGCTCTCTGGGATAGAGACGCGCCAGCCCCACCAGCGCCGCAGCGGCTAGTACCGGCAGGTAAGTGGGTGAGAGAAACTGGGCGGCTGCGCCGTAAGCTAACAGCGGGGTGACAGCGCGCACGACCGTTCGCATCGAAGTTTTGCGCGCCCAACGAAGGGATAAGCCCGCAATCACTGCCGTTAGAGACCAGCGGACAAAAGCCGCGAGTCTGTCCATCGGTTCGGTGTCGCCGACCAATCGCCCAAATTCGGCTGTCGCTTGATCGGTGATGGGAAGCATCACTAAGGCCGCAGCGGCCAAGCCCCACCCGCTTATCTCCACACGGCGGTCGTCAGCCCGAGCGCTGAGGATGATAAGGAGTAACGCCAAGCCTGCAAAAGCGGGCGCCAATGCCCAATCAGGGAAGAGCAATGCGAACGCTGCGGATGTGCAGATGGCGGTGGCTGATGCCAGAATGACGAACCGCGCATCGTCTCGCCGCGCCTGATTGGTCCAGCCGAGTTTCGCAATGCCAGCGGTGGCGAAAGCCGAAACCAGGAACAGCAGGGCGAAGACAGTCTCGTCACCCTCGCCATCATAAAAGTGGATGAGGGCAAGCAACGGTCCTGCTAGTGCGAGAGCCGCAATCTGTCCGGCTTCAAGGGACGATCCTTCTCCGCTCCACAGCTTGAGCAGCGCAGGGATTCCGTAGATCGCAATGGCCGAAAGCATGACGATCGCAAAGTCGAGGCTAGCCGGGTCAGGCCATGCGGTCAGCAACAGTAGAACGACGAGCAGCCCTGCGGCGGGGAGGCGTTTCAGGTTTGCTTCACGGCGCGACAGCCAGAGCATGGCGACTGAGATCAGTCCATACAGGCCCCAGTTGAGTAGGGTGAACCCGCCGGTCGCGACGAGTACAGCCACTTGTGCTGCGGCAATCAGGCTTCCCGCCATCTTCACGCCGCCCGCATTGCCTTGTGGCAGAACGAAGGCTGGCAGAAAAATGCCGATCAGCGCGAGGTAGAGGGCGATCGAGATTGAACCGGCTGCATCGAAAGCGCCGCCGATCAACAGCATTGCCCCCCAGCCAAGGCCTCCGGCAAGCGCGCTGACGCCAAGCCACATCCATCTTTGCGTTTTCGAGAGGATCGAAAGACCGCCAACCGCCAGCGCAAGATAAGTGGCAAGCAGCGGAATGCTCGGTGGGCCTGATCCAACTAGGGCTGGCGCCGCAAGGCCTCCGACAAGGCCGAGCACGGCGCAGGGCGCGCCGAAGCGCAGTGACAATCCGATCGCCAGTGCTGTCACCCCGGCCATGCCGATAAAAGCGGTGAGCGGTGCAATCAGGTCGTAGAGGTTGGCGGCGGCCAATATGCTCCCATACAGGCTCGCGATACCTGCACCGGCGAGCGCTTGGCGGACACGCTCGTCCTGCACTCTCTCCTCATTGCGCAGCGCCAATTCGGCGGCGGCGAGAAGACTTGAGCCGAACAATAGGCCAAACAAGGTGCGGATTACCGGAGAGAGGAGGCCCGCCTCGATCGAATAGCGGACGATCAGGAAGCCGGCGACAGCGAGGGTTATCCCCCCGGCCCAAATCGGCAGCCGCCGCCCGAAAATCTCCTCGAAGCTGAAGCTGGGCCGCTCGTGTAAGTAAGGGGCGCTGTCCCATTCTTCAGACGTCTGGAACGTGACGGACTCAGCGGGGAGCGGCGGTGGCGCAGGCCGTTCTTCCACGATCTCAGCAATCGGGGTGGATGGAGGAAAGATCTTGCTAAGCTCGATTGGGGGCGCAGCTTCGTGCGGCGCCGTCTCTACGCTCCAATAACGATCCTCAAGCACATCGATACGGTGCTGAAGAAGCTTCACGCGCTGCCAGAGGACAACGACGGCTGCGATCAGCCCAATGAGCACCAGCGTATCGATCATGCGATCCTCCAACGTACCATGCGCTTGGTATCACAAAATGAACGCTGTTCAATAAAATAATTAGACACTGTTCATTTGTTGTCCTAAGTTGCTGAATATGGGTAGGAGATCGGACCATAGCCGAGCCGAACTAGAAAGGCTCATCGTGCTGGAGGGTCATAAGCATATGGCCGAAGTCGGCTTCGCGCGCTTTTCCGCACGAGAGGTGGCAAAGCGGATCGGCTATTCCGTAGGTACGCTTTACAACGTGTTCGGGACCTACGACCGTCTGATCTTGGCCATCAACACGCGCACGTTTGAACTTTGGACAGAACACCTTCGCCAGCGCCTCGAAAACGCCGGAGAAGATCGCATCCGCGCCCTAGTGGAAGGCTATTTCAGCTTTGCTAGGGACAACACTAATCTCTGGATGGCGATATACGATCATCATTTGCCTTCTGATGCAGTGATGCCAGACGACTTTGGCGCGATCCGCGGCAAGCTCACCGAATTGGTCGAGCAGGAGGTGGCCGCCGCTTTGCCGGAAGGGAAGAGGGAAATGGCACCTCGCTTAGCTCGTTCCCTCATTGCGAGCGTCCACGGCCATTGTGCTTTCGCGTTGAACGGTACCTTTTCTCTGATGGGTGTCGAGGAGCCGATGAAGCTGGCTGTGGCGCGAGCACGGGAAGCGATTGCCGCCTCTCATTGAACGCCGTGGTTTGACCGCAAGGAGACTGTCCGGTCTAAAACCTGATCTCTGTTCATCCCCCGACGAGGGAGCAACCGATCGGTTCACGGTCAGTACCCCCGGCCTCTGGTGACATGACTAGCGCGCTGCATGAATTGCGCTGTCCGACTTGCACTTCCTGTATCCAGCACCAATGATGCCGGCCATGAGCGAAACGATCGAAGTCAAAAAGAGCAGATCCCTGTGCCCCTAGTAACGTGCTTTTACTGCGGATTTGACCTACCGCGATCGGAATTTTCAGACGAACATATATGGCCAGATGCGCTTGGGGGCGATTATCTGCCTCGGCTTTGGCGCACTGACGACGTGTGCGCTCGCTGTAACTCAATGTCCGGAGTCTATGTCGACGGTGCATTCATTCGTGGATGGGCCGGTTCACGGGAGCGCGGTCACGATGCCCGCATGTACCTCTCGCTAACCGAGCCTCTGAAGACCGTCCTCCCGCTCGACTATCTCGGCAAACTCACCGACTCTGCAATCCCATCGGGCGATGTCGCGGATTGGTGGGCTGGACCCTGTGGCGCAACGATCGTGCACTTTCGCCCGGAGGAAACGAGTGACCTTTGGAAGAGATATCTTGGTGGCGACCCGCGGGCGAAAAAGGCGGCCGCTGGGCGTGCCTATATGGCACTAGCGTCGAACAACGAGTACTGGCTCCTCGGAGCCCTTGGGTCCTTCAAGAAGCATTTCAAACGGGCCAAGCGGTACATTATCACGCCTGGCCTGCCGTCGAACTGGACTGCATTTGAGCAGATCAACCGAGAGGATCCGGTGCAAGCTGCAGACCTCGCTGTAATCGATGCCATGCTCGCGCGGGCAAAGGCTAACCAACCGACCCATGCGCGTCTCGAAATAGACCTCACGAACGTTGGGCAGCGTTGGCTTTGCAAGCTCGGGCTGGCGATTGGCTGCCAGATTTTCGGCGCAGGCTTTGGGAAGCATGCCGATGGTGAACTGCTACGCTGCGCTTTTCGGGAGGCGAGCCCGGAAAAGCGCAAGCAGTATAAGGTCAGGGGTTCAGCCTATTTCAGCGGTGGCAGCGGACTCGAATTCCTCGCTTGGCCAGCCGGATGGGTGCTACAACTCCAGGTGCTGAATGGAATCTTGAGCCTGACGATTGTGACGCCCTCGGGCCAAGCCATGGCAGTACAGGTCACCGACGATCAAAATCTGATTTCTCAAGTCCCGGCCGACATTAATGCGGGCCAGGCATGGATTGTCGTTCCATCTGCCGCCCGAGCGGTGGGACCGATTGGGATTGCCGACTATGTGGCGCACATCACGAAATCTGTGCCTCAAGCCGATCTCAGCGCGCTTGAGGCACATTGCATTGATCCGTCGTCGCTTCCTGCCTGTTGAGTAAGGGTTTCGTCCGCGAATGCTCCGAAGCCATCCGATCACGGCCAACCCGATGGGCAACTATGCCACGCGAAACTATGTTCTCTACCATGTGCCCGCCAGTTCGAGTAGATGACCGACTTTAATCGGGAGCAGGAGTTTGTCGTCCCCAGAAGTTAGGTCGGAGCGGCTCAAAAGTAGCCTCTCGATCGGCGTGCCGGGAGTTTGCAACCCATCCTCCATTCTCTGATGAACGAGCAGCAGGTCAAGGGCTCAACGCTGAGTACAATTAATAGACAAGAAGAGAATCTATTTTGTATGCCTAGCAACAAAATAGGGACGTTTAAGGGGGTGTAATGGGTACCTTTAATGCGGGCGTGCAGTACAATGATTTCAAAGGGACTGTTGCTGCAGATATCTCAGACAATGTCGCACTTACCGATTATCTTGTAACGCTAGGCAAAGCTGAACAAGACGAGTACGTCGTAGGGCTCAGGATCGCTTCCGGGGAGAACCGGGGCACTCCTGTAACAGATGTGTCGCTCGTAGCATATCTCCTCCGTTCCGCTGAGCTTGCGTCTGCTCCGGCAGCTGTGCGTGCCGTTGAGATCCGCATAACGCCCGGTGAGGCCCTAGCGTTTTTCAAGCGCTTCGACCTCGTAGCAACACGGCGCGGCGTAGACTTCAGCAATACTCACGTAGACGGCCCGCACTACGATTGAGCAGAGCAAGGACGCTTAGTGATCAGAACGCAGGGGAGTGAGTCTTGCCTCAGCACCCTGGGACTGGCGGATTATCGACCAGAAGATGGGTCCTACGTTAATCGGGAGAAAAATGGAGTAAGCGCGCAGTGGCGGGTAAACGACAACATTATGTGCCGCGGCTGCTGCAGCGCGGCTTTCTTGCTACCGAGGATGGCGAACGCACTTGGCTGCACCGGGCCGGCGGGCCAGCGCGCCTGGTCGGCATCAAGGATGTGGGCACCGAGGACTGGTTCTATTCGCGAAAGGGCGCGCCGGGCGAACTGACCCTCGACGACGCGATCACCGCATTCGAGCAGGATCTGGGCAAGGATGTCGCAATCCTGCGCACGACCCCGCCGGGCGCGGCGATCGACGCCAACCTCGCCGCGCGGATCACCGTCCATTTAGTCATGCGCACTGCACATCTGCGGCAGACGATCGAAAAGGGGATCGACGGCATCACCGGCGAAATCGAGTCGCTGTTCACCGATCCGTCACGACTCGGCGCGATGATGGGGATCGACAGCCCGATGCTGGCATCGGCGGTCATGGATGCCATTCGCAGTACCGCGCAGGATCTGGTCCCGGCGGGATTTCCGGCAGCGCTCAGCGAGCGTCTGCTCGCATTTTTCATGCGTGAGCGCGGCGACGAACTTGCGGCACAGGCGGTGGCGACGCTGACGCCTATGTTCCCGACCCTGTTCAAAGGGCTCGCCAGCCGGGTGCGCGACAGCCATAATGCGATCGTCGCCAAACCGCTCGACGATCATGGCTGGGTCAATGCACTCACTGGGTTCCAGTGGACGATCGAAGCCGGCACCGACCTGATCCTGCCCGACGCGGTGGCGCTGGCGCGCGAGGTCGGCGAATCGTTTGCACCGCTCCTGTTCACGACGGCTGCGGATGCCGAGCTGACCCTGTTGCCGGTCGCCCATGACCGCATCCTGGTCGGTCGGCGCGATGCCGCGACGCCCGTCGATCTGACGACATATAATATGCAGGCGGCCGCAAGCTGTCAGGGCTTCTTCATCGCCGCGCGTGCCTTCAATACTGAGGGGTTGAGCGCGAAGATCGGCAGCGGCCCAGCGAAGGCGCTGGCGGATTCCATTGCCGAAGCCGTCAGCGAGGCGGAGACCGCGCGGCTCGGGCTGGGGTCCGGTGATCTCCCCCTCGCGCAACCGCGGATGTTCGCGCAGGAGACATTTTGCTACCGCGTCACCCTGCACGATTTCGGAGATGATGTGCTGGCGAAGGAATATGGGGCCATCCTCCAGACTGTCGTCGGCGCGCTGGCCCGCGATATTCCGCTTCACGAACTCGATGGTGTCACGATCGCGGCCGATTATCATGACGCACTCGAGAGGCTCGACCGCGGCGACCCCGATCTATCGCCCGTCACCAGCGGTGCACTCGGCTACGGAATCGGCGTTGCCAAGCCGGTGACCGTGATGCGGGACGGTCAGCGCAAATCACACCTCGTGCTTGCCGCCGGCATTGCTGACGCCTGGACGTCCGAAGATGCCAGCCTGCGCGCATCGAGCCTGCATCTGCTGATCAAGATGCTTGCCGGGATTGCGCATGGCACGCGCTATTCCGATGTCCCGGCATTCACCCCCGATGCCATGGGGCGCGAGCTGCACCTTGCCGTCGCGCACGCTCCCAATGGCTATTGGAGTGCGAGACAGGCGGCCTTTGCCGACCCCGGCCAGGGCGAAAGCTATGCCCAACTGGTCCTCGACAGCCTCGCTTATGCGCGTAGCGAAGTCGCCGACGCCCGAGCACGCATGACCGACGGTAGCGATGTCAGCGAGGCCTCGCAGATCGCGCTCGAATGTGTTTCGGCGGTGCTCGTACACGCCGCCGACTGGCTTGGCCATCGTGACGGTCTTGCGCCAGACCAGTCTTTTGCCGGCGACGATCTGGCTGAACGGCTCGCACCGTCCGGACTCGACCATTGGCTCGCGCTGTTCGGGCGCGACCTGGCAGCTTGCTACAGTGAGGATGGCGCCATTGATCTCGCGGTGGTGACCGCGCTCAGCCGCCATGTCGAGCGCCTGTTCTGGAGCCTCGGCATCTATTGCTGGCCGGAGGAAGAGAATGTCCGGTGCGTGGTATCCGACAGGCCACTGGCGCCGATCGTGCTGCCGGGCATCGATATGCCGGCGCTCTCGTCGATGGACGCGGATGCTGCTCTTTCCCAAGCAGACGGGACCGCACCTTCATGAGCGACGTGGACCTTAGAGAGGCGTTCGATCCGGGCAAGCCGGTAAGCCTTCCCAATCGCAAATGCGCCTACTGTGGCGAGTCGCTCGAGCGCCGGACCACGACGCAGGATCATGTCGTTGGGCGCCGATTCGTGCCGGAGGGCACCCTCGCCACGGGTTTCTTTCTCCAAGTCAAAACCTGCCGGCCGTGCAATGACCGCAAGGCCGTGCTCGAGGATGATATCTCGATCATCACCATGCTACCCGACACGCGCGGCAACTATGTGCGTGACGATGAGCGGCTGCGACGCACCGTCGCCAGGAAATCAAAGGGTGCCATCAGTCCGGCGACGCGCCGACTTGCTGCGCAAAGCTACAACAAGATCGACACGAGCATTCCGATCGGGGGCGGCGTGTCGCTGACCTATAGCTGTGTCGCAATGCCGACGCTCGAGGATCAGCGGGTCGCGCGTCTCGCTTATTATCATGTCCAGGGCTTCACCCATTTTCGCTCGTTCGACATCGAGCGCGGCCATGGCGGATGGCTGCAACCGGGCGAGTTTCTAACGCTTGGACATCTGACTAGGGAAGATTGGGGAAACCCGCGGCTCATGGCTTTCACCGCGGCGACGCGCCCTTGGGAGCCGGTCTGCACCGCGATTCTGGCGGACGGCTATTTCCGTCATGAAATGCGCCGCAAGCCGGATAGTGAGCTCGCCAGCTGGGCGGTGGAGTGGAATGGCCGGCTTCGGGTGTTCGGTCTTTACGGCCCGGCCGAAGAGCGCGAGGCCTTCGTGGCGGCGCTGCCGCAGGAACAGGTCGATTTCGCCTGGGGCGATACAACCAACGGGTTTGCGTGGCGCACCGAAACGCCAATCACGGACGCGGACGACCGACTGTTCGACTTGCCCGAGGATTGGAATGACCGGCCTTTGGCCTCACCCCACTGGCGGCGGCCCAAAGCGTAACCAACTACGTTTCAGTGGCGATTAGCACCACTCTCGTCGCTTGGCGCGCGCGGTAATAGGCGCTCGTCGCGCTGCTCGATCGCATTGCGGATGATCGTCGGCGACCACAAACGGATCGGGGTAGCGATCGACGACCGAGGATCCTACACCTTGTTGGTCGCAGAACGAGCAGAGGACGTGGAAGGCAGTTGCAGGGACAGGGATCAGCCTCGGCCAAATGCTGTTCGGCACCTACAAGACAACAATCGAACTCTGTTGTGCGCTGATCACTGCTGGCTGTAGTCTAACCGATCCACGCTGCCTTCTGTCTCATTCACAACGCTACCTTGGGGAGCTGGCATCGCGAACACCCGACGCAAGGCAGCCCATGCTGTCAACACGTCCGGCTCTACGCATCCGTCAGGAATTCAGCGCGTTCGGCCAGCGATCGATGAGAGTACGCCGTCGGCAACCGAAACGTCGGACTTGAGAGCGCAGCTTATTTCCTTAAGGCGATCTTCGATCCAGCCACAAGCCAGCCACAGCCGAATGGTCCGGGCGAGGCGTTCGACTGGATTATTACGAGGCTTCGCGAGATTTTGCCTTCGTCGCAACCAAGCCGCGATTGGCTTGACTCAAAACCTAGCAGGTCAGCTTAGGATGCGGCGCAAGGGCTGGGGGAGACACGCGATAGCGTGGCTCCGGAGGATGCAAGTCCGTCTCACACGGAGGATGCGACTCAATCTCAGGCGTTAGGAGACGGCGGAACCCGGTCGACATAGAAGGCGCCGCCTCGCCAGTCGCGAATGACTCCGGCAGCCTCAGCTTCGTCGTAATGAGCCTTGCAAAAGCATCGTTCTTCACCGTCCACGATGATGCGGACGGCTAGGTCACGCCCGTTCTCCGGGATTAGGCCGACAACGCGACTATCGAGCGCGGTCGTGCCATCCTCCATTCGAACGGCTTCCGGACGGTGGGCGGCAAGCGGCTCCACTGCATCACCATCTCGACAGAGCGCGTCTTCAGGGTAGAAGGCGACCTCCACGTCAGCAGGCGTGCCGTGAGGTAGTTCGTGCCGCCGCTCTAGAACACGTCGTGCTTTCACTTCGCCCCACTCGCGCACCGGGCCAAGAGCCTCGAAGCCGAAGCGTCGCCAGAACGTCCATGAGGTCGCGGGCGCGCATGTAATGTTCAGCACGTTTACGTTCTCCTTGATCGCGCGGCGCAGCCCCGCCTCGAAAAGAGCTGTGCCGTGGCCCTTGCCGCGCCGGTCCTTGCGGATGCTCGTAATGTCTGGAGCGTGCTTGCCGACTTGGAAGGCGACGGCGTCGCCCTCCTCGCGGATGACGGTCAGCTCGTCATATTCGAGTGCCTGAATGATCAGCCGCCTGTTGGACCAGAACCCATACCCGTCTTCCTGGTGCTCGCGCTCAAGCCAGCCGAGGATGCAATCAAGGTCCGCCGACGTTGCCTTCACTACTTCCACTGATCACTCTTCCTTTCGGTAGGACGATATAGGAAGGCGCGACAGGATTACGACCAACTTGCGAGGGCCGGCCTAAACCGGCAGAGGTAGGGCAAAGCAGCGGGGCTGCTCGCGGTGTGACTGAAAGGACAGTTCGATGGTGAAGTTCACTGTGGTCGTTCGGGAAGCGGGGAAGGTGAAACCCGACTACTCTCTGGACTTCGAAGCCCCAATGTTGCCTCGTGTTGGCGACTATCTGTCCATTCAACGCCCGGATCACCCAAGGCCATTCGGGGAAGACATGATCGTCGCGAAGATTTGGTGGCGCCTCTTTCACCCCGAAACCGGCGGCTTTGGCAAAGATCCGCCAAAGGTCGGCACGTTCGACGAAGTCTTTGTCGAGTGCGTGCCGGCGGTCAGCCCCTACTCAAGCGATCAATGGCGGAGAAGTCTTGAGCACGCGAACGCTCCTGAGTTCGAGGTGGAGCGCTTCTCGGTTTCGGAGTCGCAGATCGCCGAGGCGACCAGAGGGTATTCGTAAGAGGCGCTTGCGGCCGCCCAACGGAAATACCCAAACACTCTGCGAGTTTCGCGTCGATCTCCGGCACCATCGCCTCGCGCTTGGGAGCGCTAGCAAGTCGGTTCCTCAGCTCTCCATCCCCTCCCGTTCGTAGATCATGCGCAGCGCAACATTCTCGACATCGTGTTCGCCGACTGCGGAGGCTGTTGTTAGGGTCAACTCCCGCTTGATGATGCTCAACTCGTTCATGAACTCGGGCTCTGGTCCATTCAGGATGCCTGGCATCAGGTAATAGGCGCCGATCTTCTGATAGGCGCTGAGAAACATCTGCAAGTTAGTATCAGTCTCGGGCTCCATCACTAGCGAGCGCGTTGCTGTGACGAATGGCTGATCGACCTTTACCTCCTCGGTGGTGGGTAACCGAGAACTGACCTGCACCGCGTAGTGGGCTGGATGTTCGGGGAAAATGTTGCGGATGATGGCCAGCCGCACCTCTTCTCGCTCATCCACGATCCCGAAGCGCTCCCGCCAACGCTCAAAGATGTTGATGGCGCCTTCACGGTTCTCGAACAGCAGGACGAGCGCGGGGGGATAATCGGGTTGAAACTGGAGGTAGCCCGCGCCCTTCCATTTGGCCTGGTTCCAGGCGTGAAGGTCGATCACCGAGCGCACGCCCATCTGACGATGGTTCCTGGGCCTTGGGCGTCCGATACCATCATCGTCGCTGGTATCCTCCTCGTCGTCTTCATCCGGAGAAACAGGAAAATCTATTCGCTCTAGCTGTGGCCGTGGCGGCCGCGGCGGATACGTCGACCGTATTCGGTTCTGCCAGTTTTCGGGCCGGGATACGTCCCGCCCTGCAATGCGATGATAGCTGGTACATGCTGCTAGAATCATCGCCATACGACCCTGGACCTCTTCGTCCACGTAGAGGGAATCCAGAAGCGACGTGACATCATTGATGATGAAAGCGCTCGCGAGCACCTTACCGGTTAGCTCCATTAGGAAATGCTGCACGCTTTCCTGCTGAGGAAAGCGTGATGGCGAAAGAGTCCGAGGCCAGCCAACAGTTCCGCGCATTTTCATAACATCTACGTCGAACGACGGGACGTCCCCGCCCACTTCAACAATGCGGATAAGGAAGCGCTCGGTGTGCGGAGCAGCACGTTGCTCAATCACCGTAGCAAAGAACGCTTCCAATGATCCCAAAACAGTCTGAGCTATCAACAGAGACAGGTTGGTTGTGGCGCTTGTGACCTCAACCGTCATACCTAAAACCGTGGTTGACGCGACCTGCACGTCCCCACTGTTTAATAGGATTCGGTCTGAAACTTGCTGAGCAATCGGTTGGCTCGCCAGCAGGGCCATCTGGCGCTCTGCGCCTTCGTCAGATTCCTCAGGAGGGATGCTTCCATCCTCACGCAGCAGGTCCTTATAGCCTGAGGTATAAAGAAGCGCGCCACGGGCCATGAATAGGCCAAGCGCCTCAAGCAGGTCAGGGAGGAATTTTAGCTTCTTGAGCTCCTCGTCAGTTGCGTTCAGCAGACGACACCCCAAGGCCAGATCGAGCGCAAAAATGTCCTTCTTGACCTTCTCCTGCGACTCCTCGTCGAGCGGTAGGGTCGCCAAAGCTCCGTTCAGTAATTGGATAGCGAGCAGGAAGTCCGGTAAGATCCCGAGTTCTAGTGACAGCCACGCCAGCAGCTTCATCGTTGGTACGAAGCTGACCGGAAGCTCGCTTTTCTCTTCTCCTTCGATGATGATTGAAGCTGCGACAAAGAGACACGTAGCTCGCGCAGCCCAAAGGAGACCCGCGCTCCGGTAAGCAAGGGTCAGTAGCTGCTGAGCTTCGATCAGCTGCTCGTTATGCTCCCTCTTCGTCAGCTTGGCCGCGGCCTTGCCAAGCCAGCGGATCATGTCGAACTTGTCAGCAAAGCCCAGCTGCTGTGCCCGTTTTAGCAGGATCAGAGCTGCTTGAGCCTCGCTCGTTCGTGTGGCGACGAAATCGGCCAGCTTCTCGATAAGATTGTTGTAATCGGGATCGTTGCCCGCAATCCCGCCGGCAATCTCGACCAATTGGATTAGACGCTTCGCTCCAAACTCGCCCATTCCTTTTGCAGCGTCGAGGATTGAGGAGAACTCGCGCCATACAGCTGGCAGGTCGGCCGCTTTGCCGTCGACCTTTGCGAGGTTCATCTGAATGATGGCAAGAGATGTCCTGGCTTCGAGCCGATTATTCGGTCGGTCTTCGTCGGCCGCCATCATCTCCAGGGCTGCCTTCAGCGTCGCGATGCGATGATCGAGCTGCGCTTGCTCACGGCTTAGATGCCTGTGAATGACAGAATTGAATTGAAGCTGCAAAAGGTTGACGAGGAACTCAAGGTTGCGTGCGTGATTGGTCTTGAGGGCGAACTTCTCGAAGTTGGAATAGTCGCGATTGAGGAGCCCAATGTCATCGAACCAAAAATAGGATGTCCAAAGATGCTCGTATCGAGCTTCGAGCTGCTGTCGGTAGGTGCCATCCTGATCTGCCAAACGGATTGCTCGGACGAAACGTCCGTCGGTGTCCACCCGCGGACGCTCGAGATTCCGAGATAGCTTTGCCGCAACCAGCGCTTCCGTCACTCGCTGGCCTTCCATCCCCGCGAAAGCAGCAGGGTCATCAATCGCGCGCTCAATGGCGGCGAGCTGCTGGATGCGCGAGTAGTCTTCTGGTCCCAGATGGAGCGGGTCGTTCGTCATTTGGCCGACGCCGAGATAATTGAAGGCTAGGTCCTTCCGATCGTTCTCGATCACCTCTTTGACGATCCAGGAGCGGTCGAGAATGGTCACCGGGGCCGCATACTTGTCGGTCAGCTCCTTCTCGATGCGAGCACGGTCTTTTGCTCGCGCCGGCCTACTGGTAACGCAGAAAATTCGATCATAACCGCGCCCGGTCGCGACGATGCCGGCAACATCCTTGCGAACCTTCTCGGACCAGGTTGCCTTGGCGCTGAAAGCGAACGCCCATTTTTCTCGTCCGGCGTTCGCTTCGCCGACATAGGTTAAGGTGGCGATTTCATCAGCGACTGGGACAGTGTCGGCATCGGCTTTGCTGTCGCCACCGCCCTCTGGCCCCGTCTGAGGCCGCAGGTTTGGGCAGATGGTGCGCTGGCATAGGTGGCGGCAGAAAACCTCAAAATCGTGCGTCTCGTTGCGTGTCGTGATTGAATTGAGCTGAAATTCCAGAAGCGAGCGATCGAGCACGTAGGTTGCCCGATCGCCGCTATCTGAATAGCACTCGGGTCGAAGCTGCCTCATGAAGGCGGACGGCATGAGACGACCCGACGTTGGCTCCTCATCTTTCCGGTTTGGCATAGAACAAGGGTAGAACGACTACGGGGCTCGGTCCAGTGGCTTATCCGCATGTTCACAGGACTGAAGCGGTTCGCTTAATGACGCGAACGGTTAGCGAGGTAAGGCAAGAGCAGAGCGCGGCACGTTGAGGTTGCGGCGACACGAGCGACATGGTCCCCTGAGACCTGTTTGAGGGATTCCGTCGGGTACCGCCCCTCTCGAATGAAGCGCACACGCAAATCACGGTCGTCTGGTGTTAAACGTCGGCTTACGGGGATCCGTGTTAGCTCTGAACGTCCGAGATGGGCCCTAAGTGAACCTCAAAGAGGCCACCCGAATCTTTCTGTGGTAACAAGTGAGGGAACGGGAAATTTGCACCTGGACAAAGATGATTTGTTTCATTGCCTTAGATTGTGAGGTTCCCAAGCCTCCCGCTCCGCCACTTTCACATCCGCTGAAATCCGCCGACATCCAGCTTTTTCCCCCTTCTCTCGTAGGGGGGCTGACTGATGCTCGTCGGCCTACGTTGATGTTCGCCCAAATTCGCTCCTCACCGTGGAAACGCAGCCGAGAACTTGCAAGGGCAGTGGCATCAACCGTCGTAGCGCGGGTTCATGATTTCGCGGCCAAGGCCAAAGTCCGCGTTCCACCCTCACCATATGGTAGCGACGATCCGCCGCTCATTTAAGCTGGAGAGTTCGCCAAATGCGTCGTTTCCCTACCACGCCGGGATGAACTGCCGGAACCGGCCTGCAACCTGTCTCGTTTCCTTGTTGGAGCGTTGCTGCGCTTCGGAGGAGAATAGGTGCGCATCGCCCAAATTTCCCCGCTCGCCGAAGCGGTGCCGCCCCGTCTGTATGGGGGGACTGAGCGAGTTGTTGGATGGTTGACGGAAGCGCTTGTCGAGCTTGGCCACGATGTGACTTTGTTTGCGAGCGGAGATTCCATCACCTCGGCTGATCTCGTGTCCTGTGCCCCGACCGGACTGCGCCTTGCCGGGATCAACGATCACAATGCCTATCACCTCGTGATGCTCGACCGGGTACGCCGGATGAAGAACCAGTTCGACATTCTTCATTTCCATGTCGATTTGCTGCCGCTCGCGCTTTTTCAGGACGAAGCGGGCAAGTGCCTGACGACCCTGCATGGGCGGCAGGATCTGCCGGATTCATGGCCTGCTTATACCACCTTCACCAACATGTCGTTGGTGTCGATTTCCGATAATCAGCGGACGCCCATGCCGCCGGCCAACTTCATCGGAACCGTTTATCACGGCCTTCCCGAAACCCTCATTCCATATTCGGCTGGGCCTGGTGATTATCTTGCCTTCCTTGGCCGCATGTCGCCCGAAAAACGCCCCGACCGAGCGATCGCTATCGCCACTGCCGCGGGAGTGAAGCTGAAGATCGCCGCAAAGGTGGACAAGGTGGATCAGGTCTATTTCCATCAGGAAATCGAGCCCTTGCTGCATAATCCTTTAATCGAATTTATCGGCGAGATTGGGGATGCGGAAAAAGCGGATTTTCTTGGCAACGCACGGGCGCTGCTGTTTACGATCGATTGGCCAGAGCCGTTCGGGCTTGTTATGATCGAGGCGATGGCGGCGGGAACGCCGGTAATTGCTTGGGACAGCGGCTCGGTGCCCGAAGTGATCGACGATGGGCTCAGCGGCCTGATCGTACATGATCTGGAGGAGGCGGTCGCTGCGGTTGGCAAAGCCGCGGCTCTGCCGCGTCGGATGGTTCGCGATCGGTTCGAGGCGCGTTTCACGGCGCGACGCATGGCGACCGATTACGTCCGCTTGTATGAGGCGCGGGCAGGCGCTCCGATGAGGGCCGGCGAAAGGCGCCCCTTTTCCCATTCGCTCCCCGATGTGGAATTGCTGTCCTATGGTTGATGAAGGCGGCGCACGCACCCATGGCATCGATGCGATCGAAGTGAAGCCGGAAGAATATTATATCGAGGCCGAACAATCGCTCGTCGACCGTCCGCTCCGTACGCTCAAGCGAGACAAATTGTTTGGAGTCTTCGATATCGATGGAGACTTCAAATCGACGGCGGGCAAGGGACCGGAAGGGATCTATTTTCTCGACACCCGCTTCCTGTCCCAAATGAGGCTGCTGATTGGCGGGTGCCCGCCCCTGCTGCTCGATTCGGTGGTGCTCGAGGACAATGCCGCCTTGCTTGTCGATCTCACCAACGCCGATCTCCATGACGAGCGCGGCCGGGTCGGCATTCCGCGCGGTACGATCTTCGTCAATCGGGCCAAATTCCTGCTTGGCCAGCATTGCTACGAAATGATCAATGTCCGTAACTATGGCGCGGATGCCCAGGACGTGCGCATCGATCTCAGCTTTGCCGCCGATTTTGCCGACCTGTTCGAGATACGCGGCGAGCGGCGCAAGCGCCGCGGCGTGACCGGGATTGAACGCGTTTCGGATGCCGACGTCGCCATTCGCTATCATGGCCTCGACGGCGTGATGCGTCGGACGTCGATCTCCTTCCATCCTACGCCCGATGGATTGAACGGCCATGAGGCATATTGGACGATTCCGGTTCAAGCGGGCGGCAAGGCGACGATAACGATCACGGTCACGTGCAGCCTGGGCGAAAAGGAACCGGATAAGCCGCCCATCATGGCTGCTTATCGCCAGCTGCGCCGGACGATCCCCCAATCGTCTCTCGTTGGCAGCCTGTCGAGTTCCAACCCGCTGTTCAATGAAGTGATTCAGCGCGCCGGCTTCGATCTCGACATGTTGCTGACCGACACCGGCCATGGGCTTTATCCTTATGCCGGGGTTCCATGGTACAGCACCGTCTTTGGCCGCGATGGCATCATTTCGGCGATGCTGGTACTGCCTCAAGCACCGGAAGTGGCTCGCGGCGTGCTCCTTACCTTGGCCGCGCTGCAGGCGACCGAAACGGACGGAGCCGCCGATTCCCAGCCGGGCAAGATTCTTCACGAGATGCGGGCCGGCGAGATGGCGCAGCTCGGCGAAGTGCCGTTCCGGCGCTATTATGGAACGGTCGATGCAACGCCGCTCTTCGTCATGCTGGCCGGCGATTATCACCGGCGCACCGGCGATCTTTCTACAATTCGGGCGCTTTGGCCGCATATCGAAGCAGCGATCCGCTGGATCGACAACCATGGCGATGCCGATGGCGATGGTTTCGTCGAATATTGCCGGATGACCGAACAGGGGCTGTCCAACCAAGGCTGGAAAGATAGCCATGACGCCATCTTCCATGCCGACGGGCAGCTTGCAGAAGGCGCAATAGCCCTTTGCGAGGTTCAGGGATATGTGTTTGCCGCCAAGCGCGCGGCCGCCGATCTCGCCCGCTCCCTCGGGCGTGACGGACAGGCGCTGCGGTGGGACCAGCAAGCCGAGGCACTGCGTGCCTTGTTCGAAGAGAAATTCTGGCTGGACGATCTCCAGACCTATGCCTTGGCGCTGGACGGCCGGAAGCAACCGTGCCGGGTGCGAGCCTCCAATGCCGGCCATGCGCTGTTTACCGGAATCGCATCGCCACAGCGGGCCAATTTCGTCGTTCAACAGCTCACCGACCGCAGTTTCTTCAGCGGCTGGGGTGTACGGACAGTGGCTGCCGGCGAGGCGCGCTATAATCCAATGTCCTATCACAATGGATCGGTCTGGCCGCACGACAATGCCATCATTGCCCTGGGTTTCGCCCGCTATGGACATCGGCGGGAGGCAGCGCGGATTTTCGAGGGGCTGTTTGCGGCCGCCACCTTCGATGAATTGCGTCGTCTACCCGAATTATTCTGCGGCTTTCGCCGCCGCTTGCGGCGCGGGCCGACTGCTTACCCGGTCGCCTGTTCCCCACAGGCTTGGGCGGCGGCGACGCCGTTCGCACTCGCGTCCGCCTGCATTGGGCTCGAAATCGACGAAGCGCGAGACTGCGTTCGCCTCGACGCGCCAACCTTGCCAGGCTTCCTAAACATTCTGTCCCTGCCGCGCATAAAAGTCGGCAAGTCCGAACTCAGCCTGCGCCTTGAGCGACATGGCGAAGACGTCACGGTTGCAGTTTCCGGCCGCTCCGGCCCCGTGCAAGTCATGATCGTGAAGTGACGCCTGTCAGCGTTCGCCTTCCATCTGAGCTAACAGCTTCTTAGAGACAGAGGTTTGCGGCCTCCCGCTCCGCCACTTCCTTGTTCAGCGACGCTTGATATCGATGACAACCCTGCAGCTGTTATAGGCAATGGAAAACGACAGTAGATGGAGGGCATGATGGGGCGGCGGAAAATCTCGATCCTGGTAAGCGCGGCGCTGGGTGTCGCCGCATGTCAGACAGGTAGAGAAGCTCCGCCTTCCATCCGCAATTCGGCGACCCCGCGTTCGCTCATTTTCTCGGATGAATTTTCAGGCGACGCGCTCGACCGCACAAAATGGAATGTCGTCGGGCCGGAATTCTGGGTGAATAACGAGCAGCAAGCTTATATCGATTCCAATGAGACGATACACCTCAAGCAGGTCGTGGGAACGGATGGGGTTCTCATTCTCCAGCCTCGTTTCAGGCGGGGTTTCGTAACCCCAACGGATCGGTCGGCCGACTTCGTTTCGGGCCGCATCGACACGCGCGAGAAGTTCGACTTCACCTATGGCCGCGCCGTCGCGCGCATCCGGATGCCGGACGCCGTGGGTGTCTGGCCCGCTTTCTGGTTACTCGGGCATGGCGATTGGCCGCATTCAGGGGAGATCGACATCATGGAATATGTCGGCGAGCCCGACTGGATTGGTGTGGCCCTCCACGGTCCAGGCTATTCGGGCGAAACCCCGCTGGTGAACAAATATTTCTTCGAGCCGGGCACGGACGTTACCGACTGGCACGAATATGCCGTCGAGTGGACCGAACACGACATCCATTTTGAAGTCGACGGCCGCCTCATCTATCGGGTCACGCGGCCGATGGTGGAACATTATGGGAAATGGGCATTCGATACCCCAAAATATCTCATCCTTAATTTCGCGCTTGGTGGCGCCTACCCGTTTAAGACCAACGGCATTAAGACGCCGCATAACGGCCTGCCCGACCCAACGGTGAACCGGATAAAGGCCGGCCAGATCGCGATGGAGGTCGACTGGGTCCGAATTTATGCCCCATGATCCGATCAAGCCGGAATTGACAAGCTGTTACTCACATGCGGTCGATGCGACAGTCCTTCACGGCCGCATCGACCGCATCCCCGGGCGTCCCGCACATGACCTTGCGTAGGACTTGACAAGACATCAAGCAAAGGTGAAGTGAACGTTCTCAACAGAGTGCGTGGAACGCGCCAAGGGGGAGGACATATGCGTAGTTCAGGGGCAAAATCGTTTTCGCATCTCGTCGTGGGGGTTTCCGCGATCGCGATTGCAGCCGTTCCGCACGCGGCCGTAGCGCAGGACGCGGCCGCCACCGTCGGTCAGCCTGGCGATTCCGAAGTCCAGCAGCAAGCTCCAGAAAGCGGCGAGGAAATCGTCGTTACGGGCATCCGCGCCTCGCTCCGTGAAGCCGTCGATATCAAGCGCAACGCGCAGGGCGTCGTTGATGCCATCTCCGCCGAAGACATCGGCAAGTTCCCCGACACGAACCTCGCGGAATCGCTCCAGCGCATCACCGGCGTCTCGATCGACCGCCAGAATGGCGAAGGCTCTTTAGTCACGGTTCGCGGCTTCGGCCCCGAATATAATCTCGTACTGCTGAACGGCCGTCAGATGCCGACGTCGACGCTCGGCGACGGTGCCAGCGCGCCGAACACACGCTCGTTCGACTTCGCCAACCTCGCGTCGGAAGGCATTTCCGCGGTGGAGGTCTATAAGACTGGCCGCGCAGCCGTTCCGTCGGGCGGCATTGGCTCAAGCATCAACATCCGCACGCCGCGTCCTCTCGACCGGCCGGGCATGCGCGGATCGGTCGCGGCGCGCGGTGTCTACGACACGTCGCAAAATGGCGGCACGGATATCACCCCGGAAATTTCCGGCATCTTCAGCTCCACGTTCGGACCGGAAGACCGCTTCGGCATTTTGATCTCGGGTGTTTATCAAAAGCGCAACGCCAGCGTGAATTCGGCCAATATCGATTTCAACCCGCAGACGGGTAGCTGGCTCGGGTCCGACAACAATTGGGGTACCCTGCCCCGCGATGGACGCGTCACCAATCGCCCCGAGGGCGACGATGTCTATGAAGTTGCGCAAGGGGCGTCCTACAGCCTGACCGACATTCGCCGCGAGCGGATCAATGGACAGCTGGTCCTTCAATACCAGCCGACGGATTCCGTGACCGCGACCGTCGACTACACCTATTCGCGTCACGATGTTGAAGCACGCAACAACAGCGTCGGCATCTGGTTCAACTTCGGCGATACGTCCAGCGCATGGACGGACGGCCCCACGCCGGGTCCGCTTTTCTACACCGAACGCTTCGGCGACCGGACCAAGGATCTCTCCTACAGCGGCTCGCTGACGGCGAACCGCTCGGAGAACAAATCGCTTGGCGGCAACCTGACCTGGGAAGCGCCGGGTGGCGTCACTGTCTCTCTCGACGCGCACCATTCTTCTGCGGAATCCAAGCCTACGAACGATTTCGGCAGCAGCATGTCGGTTGGTAACGCCGTTTATGGCGTCCAGAGCCAGACCGTGAATTACGAGAATGATCTGCCGATCATCTCGGTGCAGATGTATTCCGGCATCGATCCGCTCAATGCCGCACTCGTCACGCCGACCGGCAACTCCTTCCGCAATGCCTATTTCAAGGATCGGATCGACCAGGTTCAACTGACCGGTCGCTACGATCATGAAGGGTCGTTCCTCGATAGCCTGGACTTTGGCGTATCCTATACCGACAACAAGGTTCGCTCGGCTTACGGCTTCATTCAGAACGACACTTGGGGCGGTATTGGTCCGGCGTCGGATATCCCCGATGATATCTTCGACCTCGTCAGCCTTCCCGATAAGTTCAAAGGCGTGGACGGTGATCGCGATGGCATGATCCCGGCCTTCTACAGCTTCGACGTGGGCCGCATGGTCGGCCTGCTGCAAGACCTGTACGATATCTGCGGCGATCCGCAGTCCGGTAGCGCGCAGGAGGGTTCCTGCCTCGCCAACTTCACTACGGACCGCCGGATTCAGGAGAAGACGCTGTCCGCCTTCGGGCAGATGAATGCGGAGTTCGACCTGCTGTCGGGCCCGGCACACGTCATTGCGGGTCTGCGCTATGATCAGACGGTTGTGGACTCCGCCGCTCTTGTTCCGGTTCCCGTCGGCGTCCGCTGGGTATCGGCCGGTGAATTCGCGATCATCTATTCCAATGAAACCACCTTCACCCGGTTCAAGGGCGATTATGCCAATTGGCTGCCCGCGATCGATTTCGACTTCGAGCCGGTCCGGGACGTGAAGCTTCGCGCGTCCTATAGCCACACGATTACGCGTGCCGATTACGGCAGCCTTCAAGGCGGATTAACGGTGGCGTCCAACCCCCGCATCAGCGGTGGTGACGGCAATCAGGGCAATCCGGGACTGGTTCCCTATAAGTCCAAGAATATCGATCTGTCCGCGGAGTGGTATTACACACCGGAAAGCTATGCTTCCGTCGGTTACTTCCACAAGAAAGTGGAAAACTACATCGGATCGGAATTCGTGGAAACCAATGCGTTCGGCCTCCGTAATCCGGCCGACGGTCCCCGCTATCGCGCGGCAGTCGCTGCGCTTGGCGCATCGGCGACCGCCAATCAAATTCGTAACTACATATTCGAAAACTTCCCGACGAGCACCGTGCCGCAACGAAATCCCGACGGAACGTTCGTGCGCGACGCGAATGGCAACATCCTGGGTGACATTCTGTCCACAGCGGACGATGATCCCTTGAACTTCGCGATCAATACACCGTCCAACAGCGATCAGACGGCGACGATCGACGGCTGGGAGTTCGCGGTTCAGCATCGCTTCTGGGATACCGGTTTCGGTGCGATCCTGAACTACACCATCGTCAATGGCAGCGCCAAATTCGACAACACGCTGGATCCGAGCGAGGGTCAGTTTGCGATCACTGGATTGAGCGACAGCGCCAATGCCGTGCTCTATTACGACAAGGGCGGACTGCAGGCGCGTGTCGCTTACAACTGGCGCGATGAATTCTATGCCGGCGGCAACCCCGATCCCTATTATGTGGAGGCCTATGGCCAGGTGGACGCCAGCGCGAGCTACGAGTTCATGCCGGGCCTCACCGCCTTCGTCGAAGCGATCAATTTGACGGGCGAAGGCCGGCGCGGCCACCGCCGTTCGCAGAACTTCGCCACCTTCGCGCAGCCGGGCTATGCCCGCTACACGGGCGGCGTTCGCTTCACCTTCTGATCCGGTTTTGCCGGATCCGCGACAAAGGAAAGCCACCCCTCCAAAGGGGGTGGCTTTTCGCTCTTCTGGCGGGCAAGATTTTGAATAATCAGAGATCGGGAATGTAAGCGTGGAAGGGGCTGTCACGAACGTCGTGATCGTCGGGGGCGGGACGGCCGGATGGCTGTCCGCTTGCCTCATCGCCGCGCAGGCCGCGTCCGATGCGGAGCGGCCGATTGCCGTGACCTTGATTGAATCTCCGGACGTCCCGACCATCGGCGTTGGCGAAGGGACGTGGCCGACGATGCGCGGCACGCTGGACCGTATCGGGATCGACGAAGCCGACTTCCTTGTCGCTTGCGATGCGTCGTTCAAGCAGGGGTCTCGGTTCGACGGATGGGCAACCGGCGGGCCAGATGACATCTATTATCACCCCTTCACGGCTCCGGTCGAAGGCGATGCGCGCGCGCTCGTCAAGGCTTGGCGCGTCGAATATCCGCACCTGCCCTTCGCCGATGCCGTCGGCGCGCAGAGCGAGATCTGCCGGCAGCATCTGGCGCCGCGCCAGCGCGCGATGCCGCCTTATGCGGGCGCGCTCAACTATGCTTATCATCTCGATGCCGCGAAGCTCGCCGCCTTGCTCGCGCGGCACGGGCGCGAGAAACTCGGCATCCGCTACATCAGTGATCACGTTACTGGCGTCGAAGCCGCTGAGGATGGCGACATCACCGCTGTCCGGACGCGCGAGAATGGCAGCATTTCGGGCGATCTGTTCATCGACTGTACCGGCCATGCGGCGCTGCTGATCGGCGCGCATTGTGGCGTGCCGTTTATCGATCGCAGCGACGTCCTGTTCAACGACCGTGCGCTCGCCGCGCAGGTGGCGGTGGCGCCAGGCAGTCCCATCGCATCCCAGACCAATGCAACCGCGCATGAAGCGGGCTGGCTCTGGGACATCGGGCTTCCGACGCGTCGCGGGATCGGCTGCGTCTATTCCTCCTCCCATATGACGGACGACGAGGCGGCCGAGACGCTGCGCACGTATGTGCGCGATAAGGGGCCGGAAGGCGGTTTGGACGGCCTGACCTTCCGCCAGCTCCGTTTCCGCTCCGGCCATCGCGAACGCTTCTGGGACCGCAATTGTCTTGCCATCGGATTGTCTGCGGGCTTCCTCGAGCCGCTCGAGGCTTCGGCGATCGTGATGATCGAATTGTCCTTGAACGCGCTCCTCGCCAACTTCCCGGCGGACCGGAGCGTGATGGACATCCATGCCAAGCGCTTCAACGATCTGTTCCGCTATCGCTGGGACCGGATCGTCGAGTTCCTGAAGCTCCATTATGTGCCGAGCCGCCGCGACGGCGCCTATTGGCGGGATCATCGCGCGGCATCGTCCATCCCGGATCGCCTCGCCGACCTTCTTGCCATCTGGAAGCACCAACCGCCGTCGATCGCCGACCTCCCCGCCGTGGACGAAATCTTTCCGGCCGCGAGCTATCAATATGTGCTTTACGGCATCGGCTTCCCGCCGCCCGCACCGGGCGCGGTCCGCACCGGCGGCACCGAGCGGATGATGGCCGCAATGGCGCAGACGAATGCGCGCACACGCGCCTTGTCGGCGAGCCTTCCCACGAACCGCGCCTATCTCGACGCCCTGCGCGCGGCGCATGCGCAGGGCGAGACCCTATTGGAGACGATGTAATGACCGATCACGCCATCCTTAGCGCCGATACGCACCGCACGCTCCGCATTCGGGCCGAGCGCGGCGCGGCCTATGGCGACGGCGTGATGGCTGCGCTCCTCGTGCCGGACGAATTCCGTCAGGTTCAGGCCCATTATCCGATCCTGTTCCGCGCCACGCCGGAACGCGACGCCTTCACGCCGCTCGCTCTGTTCGGATTTGAAAATGGCGAAAATCTGTTTCTGGAAGGCGGCCGTTGGGAGGCGCGCTATATTCCGCTGTCGATCGACATCCAGCCCTTCCTGATCGGGCGCAGCTCCAACGATCCGGACGCGCGGCAGGTGCATATCGATCAGGCGAGCGCCCGCATTGCGGATGGCGAAGGGGTGCGCGTGTTCGACGATAATGGCCAGCCGACGCCCTATTTCGAAGCGATCGTGCAGCGCCTGCGCGCGCTCGATACCGGCTATCAGGCGTCGTCCGCATTTCTCGACGCGCTGCGCCGCTACGACCTGCTCGAGCCCTTGAATCTCGACATCACGCTGAAGGACGGATCGACGCATCGCTTGGTGGGCTTCCACGCGATCAATGAAGAGAAGCTGCGGGCGCTCGACGGCGCGATCGTTGCCGAACTCCATGCCGAAGGGCATCTGATGCCGATCTTCATGGCCCTGGCCTCGCTCGCCAATATCGGGGAGCTGGTCGATCGCAAGCAGAAGAGGATGGGCCTTGGCTGAAGCGGCGTCTAGCATCTTCGGCACGCTGGCGCGGGTGCCTGAAAAGGCGGTTTCGAGGACGGAGGATCTGCACGCCGCGCTGCATGTATCCGACCGGCCTTTCATCGTGCGTGGGCTGGCGGCGGATTGGCCGCTGGTGAAGGCGGGAAAGCAGTCGGCCAAGGCGGCGCGGGACTACCTTGTCGCCAAAAGTCGCGAGCGGCCATTCGTGGTTTCAGTGGGGCAACCGGGCGGCGACGGCCGGCTGTTCTACGACGAGAGCATGGACATGAACTTTCGCATGATGAATGCGAAATTGCCGGAGGTCTTCGCGCAAATCGATCGCGAAGAGGGTCAGCAGAACGCCCACACGATCTACCTCGCGTCCATCGACATGCACGATTTCTTCGTGGGGCTTCACGAGGACAATCAGGTGGATATGGGCGAACGCCAATGCCTCGCCAGCATCTGGATGGGGACGCCGACGCGGATCGCGGCGCATAACGATTTTCCCGACAATCTTGCGTTTTGCGCGGTGGGGAAGCGCCGTTTCACGCTGTTTCCGCGCGAACAGTTCAGAAATCTCTATCTCGGGCCCATCGACCATACGCCTGCGGGCCGCGCGGTGAGCATGGTCGATTTCCACGCGCCGGATTTCGACCGCTTCCCCCGCTTCAAGGAGGCGCTGGATCATGCGCTGGTCGCGGAGCTGGAACCGGGCGACGCGCTCTACATTCCATCCATGTGGTGGCACCATGTCGAGGGGCTTTCGCCCTTCAACGTGCTCGTCAATTATTGGTGGCGGGAAACGCCGCGCTGGATGGGGCAACCGGAAAGCGCGCTCCAGCTCGCCATGCTGGCGATCCGCGATCTGCCGGAAGATGAGAAACGGCACTGGCGCGACATGTTCGATCATTATGTTTTCCAGAATAGCGACGAAGCCGTCGCCCACATACCGGAGCAGGCCCGCACGGTGCTCGGGCCGCTGACGCCCGAACTTGCGAGCAAGCTCAGAACCTTCCTGCTCCGCGCCTTAAGCCAATGAAGGATGAAGCCATGACGCCACTTCGCATCGTGATCGCCGGGGGCGGCACCGCCGGCTGGATGGCGGCGGCCGCCATCGCCCGGTCGATGGGCCGCACGGTCGACCTGACTTTGGTGGAATCCGAACAGATCGGCACGATCGGGGTGGGCGAATCCACCATCCCCCCGCTCGTCGGATACAATCGGCTGCTCGGCATCAACGAGGCCGAGTTCATGCGGGAGACGAGCGCCACCTTCAAACTCGGCATCATGTTCGACAATTGGAAGGATGTCGGGGAAAGCTATTTCCACTCTTTCGGGATGACCGGCAAGGATCACTGGTCGGCGGGCTTCCAGCATTTCTGGCTGCACGGCCTCACCAAGGGTCACGCCCAATCCTATGACGATTATTGCCTGGAACTGATCGCCGCGCGCGAGGGCAAGTTCGCCCACCTGCCCGGCGATCAGGCCAATTACGCCTATCATCTCGATTCCGGCCTCTATGCGAAATTCCTGCGCAGGATGGCGGAGGCGGACGGCGCGAAGCGCGTGGAAGGCAAGATCGGTAGCGTGAACCTGAACCCGGAAAGCGGCGACATCGCCTCTCTGACGCTGGACGCCGGGCAGAAGATCGAGGGCGACCTGTTCGTCGACTGCACCGGCTTCCGCGCCCTGCTGATCGAGGGCGCGCTGCATGTCGGCTATGACGATTGGACCCACTATCTCCCCTGCGATTCCGCCATCGCGATCCAGACGGAGAGCGTGGGGCTGCCCGTCCCCTTCACCCGCGCCATGGCGCATGATGCCGGCTGGCAGTGGCGCATTCCGCTGCAGCACCGCGTCGGCAACGGCATCGTCTATTGCAGCCGCTATCTCGACAAGGACGCGGCGCTCGAACGGCTGCTCGGCAATATCGAGGGCAAGACGCTGGTCCAGCCCAACTTCCTGCGCTTCGCGGCGGGCGCGCGGCGCAAGCAATGGCACAAGAATTGCGTCGCGGTCGGCCTGTCCGGCGGGTTCATGGAGCCGCTGGAATCGACCAGCATTCACCTCATCCAGCGCGCCGTCATCCGCCTCATCCGCATGATGCCGGGCGGAAAGGTGAGCGCGCGCGACATCGCCGAGTTCAACGACCAGCAATTCCAGGACATGGAGCAGATCCGCGACTTCCTGATCCTCCACTATAAGGCGACAAACCGCCGCGACAGCCCGTTCTGGCGCCAATGCGCATCGATGGAGATACCGGACAGCCTCGCCCAGAAGATCGAGCTGTTCCGCGAAACCGGCCGCGTCTTCCGCCGCAACGAGGAATTGTTCGCGGAAAATAGCTGGGTGCAGGTGATGATGGGCCAGGGCATCATGCCGCAAAGCTACCACCCCGTCGCGGCGAAGCTGACGGACGATGAACTGATAAAGCTCCTTGCCCTCCTCCGCGACAATGTCGCGAAGAGCGTCGCCTCGATGCCACGTCACGGGGATTATGTGGCGCAATATTGTGGGGTTAAGAGGGATCAGGCGGCTTAGGCACCTTTCTTCGTAGGCCTTCATAAAACGGCCAATAGTTCATCGCTTGCAGAATAGAGGCAGAATATCCACGCTCTGGATGCTCAGGAATTTAATAAGAGCCACATGCAATCTGCGGCAGCTGGGCGACGCGATACGTAACTGGTAATCAAGCGGCATGTCGCTCGATGCAAATTTCGTACTAAATTCGATCGCGAGCTTGCTCACGGCAGACCGCCAGGCGGCGGCATTCGCGCATTACCCGACGTTGCGCATCCACACGCGCAACCTCCACAACGCGCTCAGCATCGCGATCAATGACGTTAATCAGGTCATCACAATGTGGCGCGCTGAACTCTTGGCAGAGCCGTCGATAGCTGTTCATGTCGAGCCGACACCGGCGAATGCATATCGGGTTATCGCGCCGATCCTCATCCAGAACGTTCATCAGACCGCGGCTTTTCTCCTTGAGGAAACACGGCCCGCGCCAGCCGTCGGACTTGAGGACGCAGAAAAGACCAAGCCGTCGTACAGTGACTTCATTAAGCTAGGGTCGGCGGTCCGCTGTTTTCTCGATGCCCTGGTGCAAGCCGCTTATCAGCTTGCGACCTTCAATGGCCTCCAGCTCAACTATAAGTTCCTGCAATCGCTGCTGAGCTTTGCAAGCGTCGCGCCGCCTGCGCTACACGCCAACATCGTCTCGCCCGACATCCAGGCGGCCCTCGATGCTTATTTAGCGCTCTCGTCCAAGGACCGCAGAAACTCGAGCTTCACCAAGGACGCGCACGGCCAATTCCCACAACGACTCGATGTCGCCGCCGAGCGGGCGAACCTTCCGGAGCAACTGCGCAACAATCTCAAACTAGTGTTCAGCTTCTGCTCCGACTTCGTTCATTCGGGCTATATTTCGGTACTCGCGCTCGATGATCCGACGGACAGCGTTATCATGGGCGGCTCAGGTGACGCGTTCGTCTCGCGTGCGGAAAATTTTGCGGAGGTGAAGCTTCGGCTGCTCGAAACTTGCACCGGCGCATATACCCATCTGCTGATTCCCATTCTTGAGCAAGCGATCGGTGAAACGCTCCGAACGGCGATCATGCCGTCCTGGACGATTACTCTAGAGTCCGCACGCACTTCACTTCAAATGGTGACGCGCGACGTTCATCGTCGCTTGGTCGAGCCAGTCCGCCGAAGTCTGATTACTAACGGTGAAAATGCTTGTATCGAATGCAGATGCGGTGGGCATGTCGATTTGGCGCCCCCACACCATGCATGGGATCGCTATTGCGGCAGATGCGGCGCACAGTTCACACTGCTCGAGCTACCGGATGAGGTTGACTACATTATCTCGGACCTTGGTGCCGGCGACGTACTCGGAAGTGACGCCCCGAAGATTGCCGTGTTGCCGTCCGATCTCCGGGCTAAACTTGAGCGCCTCGTCGAACGCCATCGGCCCACGCGTGATAGCGAGGAGTTCAAATACGTCGTGATCAGTGACCTTGCACGTTGCGATGAAAAAAGCCTGGCGGTACCATCGATGTGCACCACTGCGCCGGCCGGCGATGTTTCGACGCCACTTCGCTGCTTCGTGCCTGCAAAGTCGCTCGAGCGGTGCGCGGTGGTGCAGGTGCGCTGCAATTGCGGCGCCAGTGTTGATTATCAGGTGACTGACGCGACGCTGGTCGCCGACTGCGACGGCTGCGGCACGCGGATCGGATTGATCGGAGTGAGCGGCGACGGCGTCGAGATCATTACGGGATTGGGCGCTAACCAGCAGGCCGTGTCGATTCAAGCACGGGATCGTTTCACGGTGCCAGGCATTGCCATCAATGGATACCATAATCGGACGATGGTAGGAGCGGCCGCTCAATCCGGATAAAAACGCCGCCTCCGCCGCAGCCTGCGAAGCAGACTGCCTTCGGCCGCGACACGCTAGACTATCCGACGAAGATGCGTGTTCGGGATTGCCACAAAGCCAAGTACTGCGACGGCCCTTAGCAACGACGCTCTAAAGTGCCCCGGCTCCATCCTTGACATTCACCATCTGTCATTTATAAATGACACGTGATCGAAGCGCGGCAAACGGAAGAGTTCAGGGACTGGCTCGACGGGCTGCGGGATCGGATGGCGCGGAAGCGTATCGGTCAGCGGATTGCCCGGCTCCAGATCGGGCTGTTTGGCGATAGCAAGCCGGTTGGCGACAAGGTTTTCGAGCTGCGCATCGATCATGGCCCGGGATACCGGGTCTATTTCGCCAGGGAGGGAAACAGGATCGTGATCCTGCTCTGCGGCGGCGACAAGTCGACGCAGAGGCGGGACATCGAACGGGCGAAGGAGATGGCCGCCAATCTTTAGTGAGGCGGCGTTGTAATGCGTGATTGTCCGAGGAGGGACACGGAAGATGGGAGTCCAGACGATACCATTCGACGCCGCCGAGTTTCTCGACGACGAAGCATCGCAGACCGAGCTGCTCGCCGACGCCTTTGCCAGCGGAGATAGCGATGTAATTGTCGCCGCTGTCGGCATGGTCGCCCGCGCCCGTGGGATGGGAGAGCTGGCGAAGAAAACCGGCCTTAGCCGTGGCGGTCTTTATGCGGCTTTGAAGGAGGGTGGAAACCCCACGCTCGAAACCATCCTGAAAGTGCTGAACGAATTCGGCATCGGTTTAACCGTGAAAAAGAAAGACAAGCCGGAGCTGGCACACGCGTAAACGACTAAAGCTGGATTCCTGCCTTCGCGGGAATGACGGGTAAGAGACTGTGCTCCTGCGAAAGCAGGAGTCTAGCCGCACGGGCGGCGCCGCTGGGCTCCTGCTTTCGCAGGAGCACAATGGCGGGTTAATCCGGGAAGAACGCCGCCTTTACCGCCGCCTGTGAGGCAGGCTGCAACGGTGGGCCGCCCTCCGCCGCGATGCGCTGGACCATGCCGACGAAGACGATGTCATGCTCCGGATCGACCCAGAACCAAGTGGTCGCGAGGCCGTCCCAGAGGTAGGAGCCCCGCCCAAGCGCCACCTTCGCGGCCTGGGGATCGGTGACGACGACGCCGTTATAGCCATATTCGTAGCCCGGCCGCATCTGCTGGAGGCCGATGCCGTAGCCGCCGTTCAGGATTTCGGGCGGGAGCTTGGGCGACATGATCGTGGACGCGGCCTCCTCGCTGATGATGCGCTTGCCGTCGAGCGTGCCCTTGCCGAGGAGCATGCGGGCGAAGCGGGCATAATCGGGTGCGGTGCTGAAGAGGCCGCCGCCGCCCGAGGCGAAGCCGGGCATGGCCGTGGGATCGTTGCCGAGGGGGTGGCTGGTCACTTCGATGGGCTTCCCGTCCTTCCACTCATAGACGGTGGCGAGGCGGGGGAGCTTTTCTTGCGGCACGCGGAAATCGGTGTCGGTCATGCCGAGGGGATCGAAGATGTGCCGCTTCATGAAGTCGCGTAAGGGCATGCCCGACAGGCGCTCGATAATCGCGCCCTGAAGGTCCATCGCGATGCTATATTCCCACCCTGTGCCGGGATCGTAGCGGAGCGGCAGGCGGGCGACGCGGGCGAGAAAATCGCGATTGTCCTTCGCGCCCCAGAGGTCGGCCCGGCGATAGAGGTCGTCGATGCCGCCCCGGCCCATGTCGTATTGGAAACCGGCCATGTGGCTCATGAGCTGGGCCATATTGGGCTGGCTCGCGGGCGGAACGAGGATCGGCTTCCCGGCGGCGTCGAGGCTCTTCCAGACTTTGAGGTCCGCAAGTTCGGGAAGATATTTGGCGACGGGGTCTTCCGGCCGCCATTTTCCCTGGTCGTGGAGGATCATCATCGCGACGGCGGTGACGGGCTTGGTCATCGAATAAGCGCGGACGATGGTGTCGGTTTGCATCGGCGCGCCGGTTGCGAGGTCGCGCTTGCCGTAAGCGGAGCGGCCGACGAGCGCGCCGTCCTTCCAGATTTCCACGGCGTAGCCGGTGAGCGCGCCTTGATCGACGAAGCTCTGCAAGGCGGTATCCACCGGCGCGACATCAGGTTCGGTGCTGGCGGGCACAGCCCCGGCCAGCGCTGCAATAAGGGCGAGAAGCCGCGCGGCCCTCACCGCGGCCTTATTCCCGCCCGCATTGCGTCATCGGCACCTGCGCATAAGCCAGCCGCACGTCGGAGACGGCCAGCGAAAGTCGGCCTGCCGTGGCGATCGTGAACGGCACCGCGATGCGCTGCATGTCGGCCCCGGCGGCATGGAAGCATTGGAGCGGGACGGCGATGCTGGTCCATTGACCCACGGATGCAGCGCGGAGCGCTCCGCCGATCGGCACCGACGCGCCGCTCATGCCGAGCGAAACCGGCCCGGTGGGGGCAACGTCCACGCGATAGTCCATGACGAGGCTGAGTTCGCCGCCGGTTTCCCGCGAAATGTCGAGCGGCCGGAGAGCCGAAATGGACGCCGTCGCAGGGCCGCTGCCGTCCCACACGAAAAAGCGTGCATCCTCCTGCGCGCGGCGGTCGACGCCGGAAACGCGAAGGCGCCCGCTGGCGGTCGCGCCGGCGTTCCCGGGAATGCTGGCGGTGGGACCGCCCTCGTCGGCGAGATTGAGCATCCAGCCGGACGGAACCCGGCCCCGCCCGAAGATCACGCCGTCGCCATTGGCGGTGCCGACCGGCCGTTCCTCGGACAGACGCGGCAGCGTCCCCTCGTCCGCATAGGTCAGCCCGAAACCATAAGGGAATAGGGGGTCGTAATCGGCATCGCCCCGGTTGAGCGGCGTCTGATCGGCGCGCTTCGGCCAGGAGAAGGAGAGCTTGCCCTTGAAGTCATGGCGGGCATTGCCCTCGGCGCTTCTGAACAACATGTCGGCCACGCCGCCGCCTTCGCTGCCCGGCAGGAACGCGGCGACGAAGGCATCGGAGGCATTGAGTTCCGCATTCACCCAGAGCGGCCGGCCGGAGAGGAACACCGAAACCACCGGGATACCGGCGGCCTTGAGCTTGCGCAGCAGCGCCAGATCCTTCTTGTCGTCGGCGCTATATTCAAGCGTCTGCCGGTCGCCGACGAACTCGGCATAGGGGTCTTCGCCGAAGACGACGATCGCGACGTCCGGCTTCTCGCCGTAGCTGCCGTCGATGCTCAGCGTCGCGGTGCCGCCCGCCGCGTTCACCGCCTCCCGGATACCGCCGAAAATGGATGTGGCGCCCGGAAAGTCCTTGTTGGTGACGCCGGTGCCCTGCCAGGTGAGGGTCCAGCCGCCCGATTGCTTGGCGATATTGTCCGCACCGTCGCCCGCAACGAGCACCTTGGCGTTCGCCGCGAGCGGGAGGATCTTGCCCTGGTTCTTCAGCAGCACAAGGGATTCACGCACCGCCTGGCGCGCTACCGCTCGGTGCTCTGCCGACCCGAGCAGCTCGTAACGACCGGCCAGAGGGCGTGTGGACGGCTTGCCTTTCGAGAACACGCCGGAGCGAAGCTTGACCCGGAGAATGCGGCGCACCGCATCGTCCAACCGCGCCATCGGGATTTCGCCTGAGCGCACCTGGGCCAGCGTATTTTCGTAAAGGCCTTTCCAGCTGTCCGGCGCCATGAACATGTCGAGCCCGGCCTTGACCGACGCCGCGCAGGATTCATTGGTGCAGCCCGGCACCTGGCCATGCCCGTTCCAGTCGCCGACCACGAGGCCGTCGAAATTCATCTGTTCCTTGAGGGCGCCGGTGAGGAGGTCGCGGCTGCCGTGCACCTTCTCGCCGCGCACGCTGGAGAAAGACGACATGATCGCCTGAACGCCCGCCTCGATCGCCGGCGCGTAACCGGCGCCGTGAATGTCGCGCAACCGATCGGCCGAAGAGGGATTGTCGCCCTGGTCCTTGCCGCCTTCGGTCCCGCCATCGCCGATGAAATGTTTCGCGGTCGCGATCACCTTGCCGGGGCCTAGGAACTCCTTCGTGCCCGCGCGGCCCTGCAAGCCTTCGACAATCGCCGACGCATAAGAGCGGACGATTTCCGGGTCTTCCGAATAGCCTTCGTAGCTGCGGCCCCAGCGATCGTCGCGCACCACCGCCAATGTGGGCGCGAAAGTCCAGTCGAGGCCGGTTACGACCATTTCGCGCGCCGTAACCTCGCCGACGCGGCGAATGAGGTCCGGATTGCGCGTGTTGCCGAGGCCGATATTGTGGGGAAAGAGCGTCGCGCCGACCACATTGCTGTGGCCGTGGACCGCGTCCGATCCCCAGATGACCGGGATCTTCTCGCCGGCCCAGTCGGCGCCCATCGCAGCATCCCAAAATTCGTCCGCCAGCTTCACCCAATCGGAAGCGGGCCCGGTTTCATTGCCATAGGGCGAGGAATTCCCGCCGTTGAGCACGGAGCCGAACTTGTACTTGCGCACATCCGCCGGCGTGATGCTGCCGATATCGGGCTGGATGACCTGTCCGACCTTCTCCTCGATTGACATGCGTGCGAGGATGGCATCGATCCGGGCTTCCGTGTCGGCGTTTCGGGACACGCTGCTTTTCACGTTGGGCCAGATGCCTTCCGGGCGGGCGATCGCCGAACCCTGCGCGGCGGCCGCCCCGGTGCTGGTCGTCGCGAGCAGGAAAGCGCAGGTAAGTGCCCTGTGAAGCATCGTGAATCTCCTCCCACCGGCCCGCGCTGGCCCTATTCATGCGCGCCATTTGACTTTTGTTAGGGGGGGAGGGGCTGCGGTTGCAACTATTTTGTGAACGTTCTCACCATCTCCTTTGGGTCAGTTGACCCTGCAGGGTGTGCCTCTATGGTGACCGCTATGAACAATAGGGCCGCACTCGAGGAACGGCACACCGGAGCGCCGCGCACGCGGCAAACGGTGACCATCAAGCATGTCGCGGCCGAGGCGGGCGTGTCGCTGCAGACCGTCTCGCGGGTGATCAATAATGGCCCCAACGTGACGCCCGTAGTGCGCGAACGCGTGCAGGCTGCGGTTGCGAAGCTCGGCTATTTCCCGAACCTCGCCGCGCGGCGGCTGGGCGGATCGCGATCCTATCTCCTGATGGCCCTTAACGACCGCGAACCCACCGTTGCGGGATGGCGAGAGGGGCGGGGCAATGACTGGATCGACCAGATGCTGCTCGGCGGCATGCTGACCTGCGCCGAGCATGGCTATCGCATGATCTTTGAACTGGTGGACAGTCATTCCGACAAGATGGTCGATCAGATCCAGGCGGCACTCTCTGCGCTTCGGCCGGATGGCGTCATCCTGACGCCCCCGCATACCGAGAATGCCGCGATCGCGGATATTCTCTTGCGCAACGGAGTGCCCTTCGCGCGGCTTGGATCGCGAACCGAGGGCGAAGGCCTCAGCATCGCGATGAACGATGCTCTGGCAGCCGCGACAGCCGTGGACCATCTTGCGGAGCTTGGCCATAAAAGGATCGGTTTCATCACTGGAAGCCGCGACTATCTTGCAAGCATTGACCGCCTGGCGGGATATCGGGGAGCGATGGATCGGCATGGCCTGTTCGATCCGGCCTTGGTTGCAGAAGGCGACTTCGGTTACGCTTCGGCGGTACAGGCATTCGAAACCCTAAGTGCGATTCAAAGCCCGCCGACCGCGATCATCGCGAGCAGCGGGGAGATGGCGCTGGCCGTGTTGGCGATGGCGCGCAAGCTGGACATACCGGTGCCAGAGGCGCTCTCGATCGTCAGCTTCGACGATACACCCACTGTCCGGATGAGCGCGCCGCCGCTTACCGCGATCCACCAGCCTATTGCCGGCATGACCTCGCTGGCGGCGGAGATGCTTATCCAGATCAAGGACGGACGGTCCGACCTAAGCAGTGGCCAGATCCTCCCATTCGAATTCGTCGTGCGCGGGTCGACAGGGCCTTGCAGGAGCTGACCATCGCCTCCGCTGATGGCCGGAATGCCGCACAATCCTTGCGCGACGTTCAAGGGGGATTTCTGCTCTATCTTGCCGCTTATGTGGGCGCATTCGTCAGCTTCATTCCGTTCTTCAGCATCCTCCTGCCGTTGAAGGTCCAGGCGATCGCACCGGAGACGACGCTGCGCCTGCTAAGCCTGGTCACCATAGCCGGCGTTTTCGCCGCAAGTGTTTCGAACATTCTTTTCGGAATGCTCAGCGACCGAACATATCGGTCAACGGGCAGTCGGCGCAGCTGGATCGCAGGAGGCTGCATTGGCGTTGCGCTTGCCTATGGAGGAATGCGGCTGGCGAGCACGCCCGCAGCGCTCGTCGCAGCCGTGATTTTCTTGCAATGCATGATCAACATGATGTTCGCACCGCTGGTCGCCGTCATTGCGGACGAAGTGCCCGATCGATGGAAAGGCCGGACTGCAGCTGCGCTCAGCATCGCGCATCCCCTCGCTTCCTTGTCGGGCGCCATACTCCTGCTTGCGCCGCGGGCAGGAGAATCTGCGCAACTGATGATCCTCTCGGCCGTCACACTCGCGGCGATCTTGCCATTCTGTCTTCGATATCGCGAAGGCGGGCGCGGAAGCGAGGCGCCCCCCGGAGATGCCGCCCGAACGCTGGGTATGCCCCTGGCGTGGGCATCGCGCTTGTTGGTTCAGGCTGCGGCGGCCAGCGTGGCGACATACGTGTTCATTCACTTCAGCACAGCCACGCTTGCCGGCCACAGCGCTGCCGGGATGGTGCATCAGAAGATTGCCGCGATCATGGCCATGGGAACGATAGTCGCAGTGCCGGCCGCCTTTTTGGCCGGCTCGGCATCCGATCGACTGGGGCAAAGAAAGCCGTTCCTCGTCCTTGCTGGCTTGGGGATGTCGGCCGGTCTGTTCGGCGTCGCTTTTCCGATTTCCTGGTGGTGGGCGGGCGGCGCCTACACCCTTTTCATGACAAGTTACTGCATCTTTGTCGGCGTGCACTCGGCGTACACGCTGTCAATCCTGTCCCGATTTCACCGCGGTCGCGATCTCGGGGTGCTGAACCTCACCAATACATTGCCCTCCCTGGTTGCACCGGGTGTGATTCTGACGATGCAATCGACGAGCCTGAGCGCGATTTTCATGTTCGTTGCAGGCGCGACCAGCGTCGCTGCACTACTCGTCTCATTTCTGCCTGAAAATCGCGCCGGTGGCGCTCTTGGATAATTCTGCAGCTTTGCCAGACGACGCTGTCAGGTTAAGTTCTGCAAGACGCGTTCGCGCCTTGGCCGGCTCCCCTCACGCACGGGCCGCCTTCGCCCATGCAACCTGAGCTTGGCCGCGGAGCGTCCGCGGAAAAGCGGTGCCATTGATAAAAAAATCCACTTTGTGAACTTGACCTTACACTCAAAATCAGGGGCAAGTTAGCACCTGCCTTGCACTGACTGCTCCGAAACCGGACATTCCTGGTGCGACCGGTCTTCGGACAGATCAGATGATGCATTTTTTCAGAATATAATTAAGAGCGCTGATCGCGCCTCGCCGGCTAAAGACGAGGGCGCTTCAGGGGGCATGAATGGACGAGTTTGGTGGCGTTGCAGGGCGTTTTTGTGCGGGCCGGGATATTTCCAAGATTTGTCAACCGGTCATCGGCGCGCCACGGCGGCTCGCCAAGGCGCCGTTGTGGGCAGCGGCGATGCTGGCCATGGCGCTTCCGGCCGCCGCGGCTGCCCAGAACGCACTGCCAAGCCGGGAGGAGCTGAGTCCGGCCGAACGCACCGCCATCTCGCCGGGGCGGCAGGCCTCGGGGATTGAAGGGCAGCTTTCGGCGGGCCCTTGCCCGTTCGCGGCGTCGGACTTGCGCTTCACGCTTCAGGGCATCGATTTCGGCGGCCTGACCGCTCTTCCCCAGGAGCGGCTGGCATCATCCTGGTCGGACCTGAAGGGCCGCGAGGTTCCCGTTTCGGAAATTTGCCGCATTCGCGACAAGGCGGCCGATCTCCTGCTGGCCGAGGGCTTCCTGGCGCGCGTTGAAATCCCTCCGCAGGAAATTCGCGACGGCCGCGTGCGGCTGGAGGTGATCGAGGCGCGCATCGCCGCCGTCCGGGTCCACGGCTCGGCCGGGGCGGCGCAGCGCCAGGTCGAACGCTATATGGCGTCCCTTCAGGGGCTGGCGCCCTTCGACCTCAATGTGGTGCAGCGGCAAATCCTGCTCGCGTCCGACATTCCCGGCATCCGCCTGTCCACCAACGTACGGCCTGCGGAGGGCGAAGCGGGCGCTGTCGAACTCGACGTGCAGGTGGAGCGCGATGCGATCAGCGCGCTGGCGGGGGCGCAGAATTTCAGCTCCGACGCGGCGGGCCCCTGGACCTTGCTCGGCCGCGTGGATTTCAACAGCTTCACGTCCCTTGGCGAGCGGACCTCGCTTGTCGTTTCCTCGACCAGCGACTTCGATGAGCAGCGCGTCATCCAGTTGCTGGAGGAAATCAGGCTGGGGGGGAGCGGCCTCCTCGCCCGCGGCTCCATCTCCTATGCGCGCAGCCGCCCGAGCGGCGCGATCAGCGTGCTGGACCTGGAAGGCGAATCCCTGGTGGGGACGGCCGAGCTTGCCTATCCGGCCATCCGGCACCGCAGGCACAATCTCTGGGTCGCGGCGGGCATCGAAGCCGTGGACCAGACGTCCGATGCCTTTGACGGCCTGGCGCGGCTGATCGACGACAAGCTCCGCATTCTCTATCTCCGTCTGGACGGCAATCAGCGCACGAACATCCTGTCCATGCCCGCTTTCGCGTCGCTCGGCCTTGAGTTGCGCAAGGGCCTGAGCGCGCTTGGCGCGAGCAAGGGCGGAGAAGCGGACTTGTCGCGCGCGAAGGCCGATCCCCAAGCCACGCTCCTCCGGGTCAACGGCCGCGCGGAAATGGCGCTGGCGCCGGGGGTCAGCCTCGCGACCTCGCTGCTCTTCCAATGGGCCGATGATCCGCTGCTGGCCTATGAAGAGCTTGCCATCGGCAATTATACGATCGGCCGGGGCTATGATCCGGGGGCGGTCGCGGGGGATCGCGTCGCCGCGAGCGCGCTGGAGCTGCGTTACGGTCCGTTCGGATTGGGGCCGGTAAGCGGCAGCGCGTTCGGCTTCATCGATTCCGCATGGGTGGAAAATCTCGATCCCGGCTTTGGATCGGGTGAGCGCAAGGTGCAGTCGGGCGGAGGCGGCGTTCGTTTCGGCCTGACCGACCGGTTGAGCCTCGACCTCACCTACGCCCATCCGTTCGACCGGCCCGTGGCAGGCGGGCCCAAGGCGTCCGACCGCCTTCTCGTCAATCTCATTACCCGTTTCTGACGTATCCAGGAGTTGTTTCGATGACCCGCACGCTTCGCACCGGCCGCAAGGCGCTCCTCCTCCAGGCCGCACTGGGTACGGTTTTTGTTGCCTTGATCCCGGCGGACGCGGTTGCCCAAAGCGTCAGCACCGTCGGCGGCATCGTCACCTCCACCAACGCCAATGGCAGCGGCTCCACCGACATTACGACGAGCGGCATTACGACGAGCATCACGCTCGGCAACAGCCGGACGATCGTGAACTGGGCTACGCTGAATCTTCCAAGCGGCCGCAACCTCAACTTCATATTCAACAACCGCGGCGACATCGTATTGAACCGGCTGGCATCGGGCACCGCCACGATCAATGGCAGCGTGGTGGGCACTATGGGAAGCGGCGCGGGGCCGGTCGGCGGCAATGTCTGGTTCACCGCTCCGGGCGGCGTCGTCTTCAACAACGGCGCGATCGTCAACGTCGGCGGTCTGCTCGCCACGACGGCGCCGATCGCTGATGGCAACTTCCTGTTCGGCGGAAACAGCTTCAGCTTTGCGGGTGCGGCGCCGACCAGCAGCGTGACCGTGCGGAGCGGCGCGCAGCTCATCGTCAATGGCGGCACCCTCGCCCTCATCGCGCCGGTGGTGATTACCGAGGGAAGCTCGTTCATCAACGATTCGTCGACAGGGGCCAATTCCGACGTGCTGTTCGGCGCGGCCCAGGATTACACCATCACTTTCGCTCCGGACGCCAATGGCGATCTCGACCTGATGAGCTGGACCGTGCCGTCGAGCGCGGTGGGATCGAGCAGCGCCACGCCGATCGATCTGTCGGGCAGCGTCGATGCGGGGAACGTTTATCTTGGCGCCGTCAGCAGCCGGGCCCTCGCGGATGCGATCATCACCGTCACCGGGAATGTCAGGGCATCCGGCGCGGTGGCGAATAGCGACGGCAACATTGTCCTGGTCGCGGGCGGCGGGATTTCCAGCGGCGCGCCCACCATACCGATGGGCGCCGGCATCAATTTGAACACGTTCAGCCTGTTTTCCAACCGGGATATGACGTTAGTGGCGGGCCAGCTGCTGAACACCAACAGCGCTTCCCGTACCGTCGGCCGAAATTACGCCATAACCGCAGGCGACTTTACCGGCGGGGCATTCCAGCCCAGCTTCAGCACTACCACCGGCGATCTCACCATCACCGATACCGCGGGAGGTTTGGTCTTAAACGGCTTGACGGCGCCCGGAACCTTGACGGTCAACACCCTCAATGGATCGATCACTATCCTGGGCAGCGGCATATCCTCGACCAATGAGAATATCGTCCTGTCCGCCGGCGGATCGGGTATCATCCAACTGGATGGAGATGTGACGGCGACCGCCCTTGGCCGTTCCGTCAGCCTGAGCGCGTTCAACGCCATCATACAGAATAGCGGGACGATCGCCACCAACACGCTCACCGCCAACTCGGTCGGGGCCTCGGTCGATCTCGACAATGTCGCCAACGCGGTCACCACGCTGGGCGCTTCGAGCGCCGCGGGCGGCTTCCATTATCGCGATGCGAACGGCCTGGTCGTCTCGGGCGCCATAAATGGCGGCGGCGGCGTGACCCTCACGGCAGGCGCGGGCGCGACTCTCAATATTTCCAACGCGTCGGTCCAGGCGGCGGGCGGATCGATCAACCTTGCGGGCGACACAGTCGCGCTGGCGAACTCCACCGTGTCGAACAGCGGCGGACAGGTGGCGATCGCTGGAGCCGCTTCCCTGACCGGCAATGTCCAGGTGAGCGCGAATGGCAATGCGTCTTTCTCCGGAACGGTCGATGGCGCGGGCAGCCTGGTTGTCAATTCGCCGGGCATGACGACGTTCGGGGGCGCAGTCGGCGGAAACACCGCGCTCACCTCGCTTGTCACCGATGCGCCGGGTGCGACCGCTCTCAACGGAACAGTGCGCACGACCGGGGCGCAGACCTTCAACGATGCGGTGACCCTTGGCGGGGCTACGACGCTGACCAGCACCGGCGGGGGCGCCATTACGCTCAACACGGTCGACGGAGCGCAATCGCTGACGGTCAACACCAGCGGCGCTACGACCTTTAATGGACATGTGGGCGGCAACACGGTCCTGACGTCGCTGACGACCGATGTTGGCGGAACCGTGGCGATCAACGGCAACGTCACGACCAGCGGCGCCCAAGTCTATAATGAAACGGCGAGCCTTTCCGGCGAAATTTCCGCATCCAGTGTCGATTTCAACAGCGCCCTGACCCTGAAAGGCGCTGGAATTCGGTCGATCGGAGCCGGCAACATCTTCCTCTCCGCCGTCGATTCCGAAGTTGCGGGGCAGACCGGGCTCAACCTCTCCGGAACCTCGATTTTTCTTGAAAACCAGATCGGCTCGACCGCCGCTCTTGCCAGCCTGGCCGCGACAGGCGCGACGAACTTCCAGTTCGGGCTCTCGCAGATCACGACGACCGGCGCGCAAACGTATAACGGCAACAGCGTTCTGGGCGGGACTGGCACCAAGACCTTTGTCAGCACCGGCAACGGCGACATTGCCTTCAACGGCACGATCAATGGCGCTCTGAACCTCGTCGTGAACACGGCAGGATCGACGGTCTTTGGCGGCGCGATTGGCGGGAACACCGCGCTGGCCTCGCTTACCACCAACAGCGGCGGTTCGACTTCGATCTCCGGCAACATCTCCACCACTGGGGCGCAAAGCTATAACGACAATGTCGTTCTCGCCGCCAACGCCGCGCTGACGACCGGCGGCATAGCGAACGTGACGTTCGCCGGAGCCGTGGACGGCGCCTTCGGTCTGACCGTCAACAGTGGCGGAACGACCAGCTTTTCCGGCGGGGTCGGTCAAACGACCGCTCTTACGTCCCTCAGCACGGATGCGGGTGGAACCACGCAGTTAAGGGGCGCGATCACCACGACGGGCACTCAAACTTACGCCGACAATGTGGTTCTTGCCGGGGCAACGACGCTGACGGGAAGCACCAGCACCTTTGGGTCCGTGAGCGGCTCCGGCAACGATCTTGCGCTGAACTACAGCGGCAACACCACGATCACCGGCGCAACCTTCCTTGGCATTCGCAACCTTTCCACCGGCAATGGCGGCACGACGACCCTGGCAGGCGCCATCAACACCACTGGCACGCAGACGTATAACGACGCGGTGACGCTCAGCGGCGCGACGACCCTGAACAGCAGCGGCGCTGGCGCCGCAGGCAACATCACCATTGCCAATATCCTAGATTCGCAGACCGGTGCACAGGCCCTCACCATCAATACCGGGGGGACAACCACGCTGAGCGGCACGATCGGCGGCACTAGGGCCCTTGCATCGCTGACAACGGACGCTGCCGGATCCACGACGCTGAATTCAGGAGCCGTCACCACCACGGGCGCGCAGACCTATGCCGACACGGTTAATCTTGGCGCCGGCAGTCACAGCCTGACGGCCAGCAGCGTGAATTTCCAGCGCGTGAACGCCGTGTTCACGGGCACGAGCCTTCTGGTGGATGTGACCGGCGCCGCGACCTTCAATCAGGCCGTGGGCCAATTCACGCCCTTGGAAAGCCTGGGGTTAAGCGCCGGCACGGCTTCGTTCGCCGCCACCAATTCCGTGAACACGCTGGCGGCGAACATCCGTGCGGGCGGGCTGGGCTTCACCAATTCGGGCACGTTCACCGTTGGAACCGCAGGTGCTATCAGCGGCATCACCGCGACCGGGGACGTTTCCCTGGCAAGCGCGGGCGGCGGGATAACGCTCAATTCGAACGTCATTGCCTTGGGCCGGGTGGTCGATTTTTACACTTTCCGGGACATTTCGCAGTCGTCCACGGCGGGCATCTCCGCTGATATCCTGCGCATCGTCGCGGGGCGTTTTGAAGAAACCCAGGCTCATGTCAGCCTGCTTGGCGCCAACCAGGTCAATACGCTGGACAACATCTTCGCTTATGGCAGCTTCGGCTTCAGCAACGGACGCGCATTAACCCTTACCGGCAGCAATCGCGCGGCCAACAATTTCTCGGTCACGACCACGTCCGGCGACATGACGGTAGCCGTCGGCGGCAGTGTCGCCAGCACCCATAACGGCGACGTGACGCTCAACGCTGCGGGCAACCTGACGGTGCGCGACGTGTCCTCGGTCGGACGATATGTGGCAGGCGGCGACGTCAACCTGATCGCGGGCAGCACGCTCGACTTGGTGAATGGCGCGGCTGTCGGAGACGACATGTCGATGACGGCCGCCGATTTCGCGGGGGTCGCGCTGACCGGGCCTTATAGTGGCGCCACCCGCGACGATCTCACCATCACCGACACCTTGGGCGGATTGATTCTGGGCTCGTCCCTGAACGTGCCCGGCATGTTGACCGTGAACGTCCAGAATGGCGGCGGCCTCAACGTCGAAGGTGCGCTTTCGTCAACCAACAAGGGGGTCAGCCTCTCGGCGGGCGGGATTGTCCTGGCTGAAGATGTGACGACCGGCACATCCCAAAGTGTAACGCTCGTTTCCACGGCAGGCATCAGCCAGACCGCCGGATCGATCGTCACCGGCACGCTTTCCGGTTCCTCGACCGGCACCACCAGCCTGTCCAACTCTGCTTCGAACAACAATGTCGTGTCGCTGGGCGCGTTCACCGCGGGTGCTGGCTTCAGCTATGTCGACATTAACGGCTTCACCGTCACCGGCGCGCTGGGGAGCGGCGCGGGCGGACTGACCCTTGACGCCGAAACCGGAAACCTGGGGCTTGCCGCCGACGTCAATGCCGCGGGGCAAAATCTTCAAATCAACGCATTGGCGGGTTCCGTCACTCAGACGGCCGGCATTCTTAGGGCCGCCACGCTGAGCGGCTTTGTCAGCGTGGATACAATGCTGACGCAAGCGAACGAGATCACGAACCTTGGCGCTTTCACCACGAACAGCCTCAATCTCGCCGATGTCGGCGGACTTGCGATCACCGGCAATGTGCAGGCGAACGTCGCGGGCGGCGATGTGACCATCCGCACGACCGGTGGAAATCTGACCATCGGCGCAGCGGGCAGGCTGACCGGCCGGAACGTGGCCCTGTCCACGGACGCGGCTTTCGTCAACAATGCCTCCATCAACCCGATCACCACGAATGGGACCGGCCATTGGGTCGTCTACGCCGCGGCGCCTACAGGCAACACGTTCGGCGCTCTCAACAGCAACAACACCGCGATCTGGAACGGCAATATCGGCTCCGTCGCGCCGGGAAGCGTCAGCGGCAACCGCTACGTCTTCGCTTTCCAGCCGACCGTCACCTTCACTGCCGCCGACGTCACGAAAGTCTATGGCACCGACCTGACGGGGGCAGCCACCCTCTATACGGTTTCCGGACTTCAACCCGGAGTCGCGGGCGCGTTCCTGGGCGATACGGCGGCCATGGCCTTTTCCGGAGCGCCAGTCGTCACGTCGGGGGGACTTGCGGAGCGCGCCTCCGTGGCGGGTGGCCCTTATGCGACCGCCATTTCCACGGGCAGCCTCGCCGGGCTCAACGGCTATGCCGTCGCGGTCGCGGGCAACGGGCAGATCACCGTCACGCCCAAGGCGCTCACCGCGACCGCCTCGGCCAACAACAAGACCTATGACGGCAATGCCGATGCCACGGGCAGCATCGCCCTTGGCGGCATCGTCACCGGCGATGCCGTTTCGGCCAATGGCGCTTTCACCTTCGCCGACAAGCATGCGGCCGACAACAAGATCGTGACCGCGAGCGGCATCACGCTGAGCGGTGCGGACGCGGGCAATTATACCGTGGCAAGCGCCGCCACGGCACAGGCCAATATCGCCAGGAGAGCCATCACCGTCACGGGATCGGTGAGCGACAAGACCTATGACGGCACGACGGGTGCGAGCGGCAGCCTTGCGCTGAACGGCGCCGTCGTCACCGATGCGGTCAGCGCCGTCGGCTCCCTGGCCTTCGCCGACAAGACGGCCGGTATTGGCAAGGCCGTGAACGTCAGTGGCTTGGGCCTGACCGGCGCGGATGCGGCCAACTATACCGTCACTTTGCAAGCGCCGGTGACCGGGAACATCGCCCAAAGAGCGATTACGGCAACCGCCAGCGTCAGCAACAAGACCTATGACGGCACGACCGCCGCCACGGGCGGGCTTTCGCTCAACGGGGCGGTCGTCACCGACAGCGTCAGCGCGACCGGCGCGTTCGCCTTTGCCGACAAGAATGCCGGCACCGGCAAGGCCGTGAACGTCACCGGCCTGGGCCTGACCGGCGCGGATGCAGCCAACTATATCGTAACCTTGCAGGCGCCGGCGACGGCCGACATCGCCAGAAAAGCGATCACGGCAATCGCCACGGCGGTCGGCAAGACCTATGACGGCACGACCGATGCGACCGGCTCGCTAGCCTTGAACGGCGTGGCGGCGGGCGACGCCAACACCGTGGGCGCCACCGGCACCTTCGCCTTCGCCGACAAGAATGCAGGCGTCGGCAAGACGGTGAATGTCACCGGTTTAGGCCTGACCGGCGCGGATGCGGCAAACTATACCGTGACCCTCCAGGCACCGGCCACGGCCGACATTGCAAGGAAAGCGGTCACGGTCTCTGCCACGGCGAACGGCAAGACTTATGACGGCACGACCGGCGCGACCGGCAGCCTTGCGCTGAACGGCGTGATGGCCGGCGACGCCAACACCGTGGGCGCCACCGGCACTTTTGCTTTCGCCGACAAGAATGCCGGCACGGGCAAGGTGGTGAACGTCGGCAATATTGCGCTGAACGGCGCTGATGCGGGCAATTACATCCTGACCTCCGCCGACCAGACGGCAGTCGCCGACATTCTCCGGAAGGACATCCTCGCGGTCGCCGCCGCGAACAGCAAGACCTATGACGGCACGATCGCCGCCACCGGCAGCCTTGCGCTGAACGGCGTCGTGGCGGGCGATTCCGTGGCGGCAAGCGGCACCTTCGCCTTTGCCGACAGGAATGCCGGCGCAGCGAAGACCGTGGCTGTCAGCAATGTCACGATCAGCGGGGCCGACGCGGGCAACTATACGGTGACGATCCCGACATCCGCTTTGGCCGACATTCTCCGGAAGACGATCACGGCTACGGCCACGGCCAACAGCAAGACCTATGACGGCACAACCGCCGCCACAGGCACGATCGCCCTCGACGGCGTGGTGGCCGGCGACACGGTAACCGCCGGCGGCACCTTTGCCTTCGCCGACAAGAATGCCGGAACGGGTAAGACGGTCACCATAACCAATGCCGCCTTGAGCGGAACGGATGCTGGCAATTACACCCTGACGCTTCCGGCGCCCGCTTTGGCCGATATCCTGCGGAGAAGGATTTCCGGCACGGCGGTCGTGCAAGACAAGGTCTATGACGGCACGACCGCCGCGAACGGCAGCGTCGCGATCGATGGCGTCGTTGCCGGCGACCACGTCTCCGCTTCCGCAAGTTTCGCCTTCGCCGATCGCAATGCCGGAACAGGCAAGACGGTTTCCGTCAACGGGGCGGCGCTCGCCGGGTCTGACGCGGGCAATTATGTGCTGGCGCTTCCGGCCACCGCGATAGCGGCCATCTTGCGGCGCGCCATCACCGTGACCGCCGATCCGCAAAGCCGCCTGCAAGGACAACCGGATCCGGTGCTGACTTATCAGATAAGCGCCGGATCCCTGGCCGCCGGGGATGGCCTGACGGGTGCGTTGAGCCGCGCTGCCGGAGAGATTCCGGGCTCTTATGCCATCGGCCAGGGAAGCCTCGCGGCCTCGGCCAATTACGAACTTTCGTTCGTGGGCAATTCCTTGGTGATACAGCCGCGCCTGTCGGCTGAATCCTTCTCCGAATTCCTTTCAGCCGTCGGACAATGGGGCGAGGCGCGAAAGGAAGATCCCACCCTGGTCATCGATGAGAAAGAGACTTGCGGCCCGGCAAGTGGAGACGATGGAGAGGGCTGCCTTAATCAAGCGGGCGCGGACCACAGCCCTGGAACCGGCCTGCCGGCATCCTTTGCGGTCTTGAAATGAGGGTGACGGCAGGCTTCCTGATGCGTCAGGAAGCCTGCCGTCAGGCCGGACGGAAATTCAGCGCGAGGCCGTTCATGCAATAGCGCAGCCCGGTCGGCTTGGGCCCATCGTTGAAAACATGCCCCAAATGTCCGCCGCAACGGCGGCAGAGCACTTCGGTGCGCGGGGCCAGCATCGATCGGTCGCTTTTCGTCACGACGGCATTGGTCAGGGCGCGATAGAAACTCGGCCAGCCCGTGCCGCTGTCGAACTTGGCCGCCGATGAAAAAAGCGGCAGTCCGCAGCCTGCGCACGCGAAGGTGCCCCGGCGTTTTTCCCGGTTGAGCGGGCTGGAGCCGGGCCGTTCGGTGCCCGCCTGCCTCAGCACGGCGAAGCGTTGCGGGCCCAGGCGGCGGCGCCACTCCTGCTCGGTCCTGACGACTTCGAAGCGGGCGGCGGCTTTTGCGGGCGCCCGGGCGAACAAGGCGAGAGCCGAAATCGCGCAGCCCATGAACCGGCGCCTGTCGAAACTGGAGATCGTCATCATGCCAATCCTTTGCTGCCCCAAGATACGCCCCGCCGCCGGATTGGATGCAACCGGTTTCAACGCAGGGATTTTCAGAAGCGGGCAACGCAGGGCGCGAAGGGGATGCGGATGTCCGGCAGAGGCGTTCTTCGTAATGCTTGCCGGATGATGCGAAGCATGCGAATCTCACCGGATGCAAGGGGCGGATCAGTCGAGGAAGAGTGCGGATCGCGCGCGGCTGGCACAAACGCTTGTGAAGGTCCGCAACGGCGATCGCGCCGCCTTCGCGGAAGTCTATGCCAAAACGTCCGCGAAGCTGTTTGGCATCTGCCTGCGTATCTTGGCGGACAGGAGCGAGGCCGAGGACGTGTTGCAGGACGTATATGTGAGTGTCTGGCAAAAAGCGGGCGGGTTTGATCCCGGGCGCTCGAGCCCGATCACCTGGCTTGCATCGCTTGCGCGCAACCGGGCGATCGACCGGGTCCGGGCCCGCGGCAGAAAGCCGGCGGAGGCCTTGGACCGCGAGGCCCTGGATGTCGCGGATCCCGGCGCCTCGGCATTGGCCATATTGGAAGCCGGCGAGGATCGCCGGCGGCTGACGCATTGCCTCGGCACCCTGCAGGACCAGCAGCGCGGGGCGATCCGCGAAGCCTTTTACATGGGCTTCAGCTATGCCGAACTGGCCGCGCGCAAGGGCATTCCGCTCGGCACCGTGAAAAGCTGGATCAGGCGCGGGCTCATCAGCCTGAAGGAGTGCCTTCAACAATGAGCCTTGCGCCGGATCAGGATCGGAATCTGCTCGCCGCCGAATATGCTCTCGGCGTGCTCGACGGCGCGGATCGCGCGCGTGCGGAAATGCTGATCGCGTCCGACGCCGCCTTCGCCGCGCTCGTGGCGGAGTGGCAGGAGACCCTGTCGCCGCTGATCGACGATATCGACGCGGTGGAGCCCCCTGCAGGGCTTTTGCCCAGGATCGAGGCTTCGCTCCCTCCTCTTCGGACCGAAAGCGCCGTCATCCATCGCTTCGAACGGCGCATCAACCGCTGGAAGGCCTATTCCGCCGCGGTTTCGGCGGTGGCCGCTTCCTTGCTGATCGTTCTCGGCACCGGTCTTTTCCAGCGCGATACGGCGGTTCAGCCCCCGCCAAACCAGCCCGCCTTGGTTGCGAACGTCGCCGCGCAGGATCGAAGCGCCGCCTTCATCGTCTCTTATGATCCGGACGACGGCACGCTTCTGGTCAGCCCGGCCGTCGCGACGCCCGCCCCCGGCCACGATCATCAACTCTGGCTGATTCCGGCTTCCGGAACGCCCCGATCGCTTGGCCTTATCGCTTCCACGTCGCCGCATCGCATCCGGGTGCCGGTGCCGGTCAAGGCGGGATTCAGGCCCGACGCGACGATCGCGATTTCGGTGGAGCCCGTGGGCGGCTCCCCGACCGGGCAGCCGACCGGGCCGGTCGTGGCTTCCGGCAAGCTCGTGCGCGTTTAGGCACCAGGCTGCATCCGTTTTACGGTTCGGTCCGTATCTTCATCGCAACCTCGACGATGGTTGCCATGAACAAGGGACCAAAAATGAAAAACTTCCTCCGTTCCACAGCGGTCATCGCCGCGCTCGGCCTTTCGCTCTCCGCCTGCATGACCACCGGCGGCGGCGCCTATGCCGCAGGCGATATGGACGGCGTGGTCACCGTCGGCGGCGCGCCGATGTATGCCAATCGCACGATCGTGCAGAATGCCGTCAATTCGCAGGATCACACCACCCTCGTCGCCGCGGTCAAGGCGGCGGGCCTCGTCGATACCTTGTCGGGCGCGGGGCCGTTCACGGTCTTCGCCCCCACCAACGATGCCTTCGCCAAATTGCCGGCGGGAACGGTGGATACTCTCCTGCAGCCGCAGAACCAGGCGATGCTGCAGTCCGTGCTGACCTATCATGTCGTTGCCGGGCGGCTGACCGCCGCCGACCTCATGTCCCGCATCCGGGCAGGCGGCGGCCAGGCCAGCCTCACGACCGTCCAGGGCGGCACGTTGACCGCGCGCATGATGGGCGACCGGATCATGCTGGTCGATGCGAAGGGCGGCATGGCCCATGTCACCCAGGCGGACGTGCTGCAGTTGAACGGCGTCATCCACGTCACCGATGCGGTTTCACTTCCGGGCTGATCCCTGTTTCGGCCCGGCGGGCGCCGCGATCGTCCTCGCGGCGCCCGAACGCCCTGCCTGACGGCAGCGCTCACTCACCGCTTGCCCGCTTCCCAATCTTTTTGTCATGGAAGACAGAGCCTTGAAGCATATCGGCGAATTTCGCCGGGCGATCGAGGCTAAGGCGTGAGGAAAAGGGCGGATGGCTGATCACCAAAACGGCGCGACGCCCATTTGCGTTTCGGACTGCCGCTCCCTGCTTGGCGAGGGCCCGGTCTGGGTAGAGCGGGAGGATGCGCTTTACTGGGTGGATATCAAAGGGGGTCTGCTGCTCCGGCTCGACATCGGCAGCGGCGCGACGACGCAATGGACGCCGCCTGTACCCATTTGCTCGCTCGCGCCGCGGCAAGGCGGCGGCTTCGTCGCGGCCACTTATCGCGGCTTCGCCTTCTTCGACCCGGAAAAAGGGTCTTTCGAATTTCTGGGCGAGGTGGAGCCGGACCTTCCCGGCAACCGCTTCAACGACGGCAAGGCCGACCGGAGGGGCCGCTTCTGGGCGGGCACGATGGACGATTCCGAAACCCAGGCTTCGGGCGCGCTATACCGGCTCGATCCCGATCTCCGCGTCCACCGCCATGACGAGGGGTATCGCGTCACCAACGGCCCGGCCTTCAGCGGGGATGGACGCATCCTCTACCATACCGATTCCGCGCGGCAGATCGTCTATGCGTTCGATCTCGACGATCGCGGCGAGCCGGGGGAGCGGCGCGTCCTGGCCCGCTTCGGGGAGGGCGACGGCTATCCCGATGGCATGACCGTCGATGCGCAAGGTTGTTTGTGGATCGCCTTTTGGGATGGCTGGTGCGTCCGCCGCCTGTCGCCGGGGGGAGACGTGATGGCGACGATCGCGCTTCCGGTGCAGCGGCCGACCAGTTGCGCCTTTGGCGGCGAGGGCCTGGACCGCCTGTTCGTCACGTCGGCGCGCATCGGATTATCGGCGGAAGACCTGGCCGGGCAACCGCAAGCGGGCGGGCTCTTTTCATGGAAGCCCGGCGCAACCGGACTGGCCGACATGCCGTTCCAGGGCTGAAAGGCGAAAAACTGCGCCCCATGGCCCATCGGTTTGGAAGGAAGGATCCGGAATGAAAGCTGCGGATGTGAGGCGCGCCGCATTCGGAAAGCTGCCGGACGGGCGGGTCGTGGAAGCGGTCACGCTCACCAACGGCAATGGCGTCGAGGTCCGCATCATCACCTTTGGCGCGGCCATTCAGTCCGTCATCGTGCCGGACCGCGACGGCGGCAAAGCGGACGTCGCCCTGGGCTATCCGACCCTCGACGGCTATCTCGCCGGCTCCGAATATTTCGGCGCGACCGTCGGCCGCGTCGCCAATCGCATCGCCCAGGGCCGCTTCACGCTCGACGGGAAGCCCTTCCTCCTGCCCGTCAACAACGGCCCCAATTCGCTGCACGGCGGCACCACGGGTTTCGACAAGGCGCTCTGGACGATAATCTCCGTGACGCGGGGCGCGCGGCAAAGCGTGACCCTGCGCCATGTCAGCCCGGACGGCGATCAGGGCTATCCCGGTACGCTCACTGTCACGGCGACTTATTCGCTGGACGAAAACAATGTTCTCGCCGTCGACTATGGCGCGACCACCGACAGGACGACGATCGTCAACCTGTCCAACCATGCTTATTGGAATCTCGCGGGCGAAGGATCGGCGGATGGCGCGATGGGGCATCTGCTCACCATTCCCGCCGATCATTATCTGCCGACCGACGCCACCGCCATTCCCACCGGCGAATTCCGCCTGGTCGGCGGAACGGCGTTCGATTTCCGCAAGCCCATCGCCGTCGGCGCGCGCGTCCGCGATGCATCGGACGAACAAATCCGCTTTGGGCGCGGCTACGACCATAATTGGGTGGTCGATCGCCATATCGCCGCGGCGCCGCGGCTCCTTGCCCGGGTCGAGGAACCGAAATCGGGACGTGTTCTGGAAGTGCTCTCGACCCAGCCCGGCCTGCAATTCTATTCCGGCAATTTCCTGGACGGGACAATTGTCGGCAAGGGCGGCAAGCTCTACCGCCAGGGCGACGCGATCGCGCTGGAACCGCAAATGTTTCCCGATACGCCGAACCGTCCGGAATTCGGCTCGGTGCGGCTCGAGCCCGGCCAGACTTACCGGAACCTGATCCTGTTCCGCTTTTCGGCGATCGGCGTTCCTTAAGGTTCAGGCGAAAGGCTCGACGAGCTCCCGCCGGCCCGCCAGATAGGCGTCGGCGACGATCCGCAAGGGATCGCTGTCGACATCGCTTTGGCCCGTTCGAATGAGCGCCGCGAACCGTTCATAGATGGACCGGTATTCGCCCGCTCCGCCGAACGCCCGCCGCTCCCCATTCACCAGCAGGGTCGCGCCGCCGTCATGCAGCTCGATCACGCCGCCGTCCGCCGTTTCGGCGCGGATCGTCCATCTCTCGCCCTCCGTGTAGCGCCAGTCGAGTTCCGCCCCGAACGCGCCCCTCTCGCTCGCGAAGGTCAGGCTGGCGGCGATCGGCGTCTGGCGGTTGGACGGAAAGCGCAACGTCGCCGCCCGCACGAACAGCGGAACGGGCAGGATGCGCGTCGCGATCGAAAGGGCGTTGATGCCCGGATCGAAGACGCCGAACCCGCCCGGCTCCCAGATCCACTCCTGGCCGGGATGCCATTTGCGCACATCCTCGAACCAGTGGATGTGAAAGGCGGTCACGACCTTGCCCGCCAGCAGCGCGCGGGCCGCGTCCACCGCGGGATTGTGCTGCGCGTGCCAGGCGGTGAACAGGGTGCGGCGGCTCTGCCCGGCCAGCGCCTCGAGGTGCTGGATTTCGCCAAGCGTCGCGGCTGGCGGCTTTTCGAGAAGGACGTGGAGCCCCGCATCAAGGGCATCGCGCGCGATCGCGTAGCGGGCCGCAGGGGGCGTGCAGATCGCGACCGCATCGAGCCGCCCGGCCATCCCCGCGATCAACGCCCCGTGCGTGCCGAACGCCTGCCCCGGCGCTTCCGGGTGGGGATGAGGACTGGCTGTCGCGACGATTTCGAAATCCGGGTTGGCAAGGATCGCGGGCATGTGCTGATCCTGCGCGATCTTGCCGTAACCGATGATGGCGATGCGGATGGACATCAGCTTAGGGCCGCGACGAAGGCCGCCGCCTGCCGCCCGGCATCGCCGGCGGTCTGGCCGGGGCTGTACAGGGCCGAACCCAGGCCGAAGCCGTCGGCGCCCGCATTGCGATAGGGGGCCATATTATCCGGCTTCACGCCGCCGACGACAACCAGCGGCACGTCCTTCGGCAGCACGGCGCGCTGCGCCTTGACCATCGCGGGAGAGGCGGCCTCGGCCGGGAACAGCTTCAGCACATGCGCGCCCGCGCCGAGCGCGGCGAAGGCCTCGCTCGGCGTGAAATAGCCCGGGGCCGAGACCAGCCCCGCTTCGACGCTGGCCCGGATGACGGACGGGTCGGTGGACGGCGACACGATGATCCGCCCGCCCGCCGCCGCCACCTCGGCGACCTGCCCCGGCCGCAGCACCGTTCCGGCGCCGATCAAGGCGGTCTCGCCGAACGCGGCGGACAGGCGCCTGATGCTCTCCAGGGGATCGGGCGAATTGAGCGGCACTTCGATGATGCGGATCCCCGCGTCGATGAGCGCGCCGCCGATCGCTTCTGCCTCGTCTGGCCGGACGCCGCGAATGATCGCGATCAAGGGGCAGGCCGAAAAAAGGGCGCGGAATTGGTCCAGGGCGTCCATCACAACATCTCCCTCAAGGCATGAATACCGGCGCGGAACGCGGCCGCGCCATCCACTTCAATGGCTTCGCGTCCGGCCCGTTCCAGCACCCGGGCGTAAAGCGCGCACAGGTCCGGCCGGCCGACCAGGGCGACCGGCCCCGGCCCGTCGAACGCGAGCCCGCCCCGCACGTCGCTTCCGATCAGCAGGCCGCTCGCAAAGGATGCGGCCCCCTCATCCGGCCGGCCAAGAACATAGCGCGCGCGGATGGAAAAGAGGCCGGAGAGAAGGTCGCCGCCTTGGAGTCCCTCCGTCGCGCCCGCGATAAAAGACGGGTTCGCCGCGATCGTGCCGCCCAGCTGCGGCGACAGAATGCTGCCGTTTTTGAGGAGGCTGAACATCTCTCCGGTCATCATCGTGCGGAAGCGCGCGATCCGCCCGTCTTCCAGAACCATCCATTTGCAATGGGTGCCGGGGTGGCAGAGCAGGGCGTCGCGCGGCACCAGGCCCGCCGCGACCGCGCCCAGCGCCTGGACTTCCTCGCCCCGCATGACATCCGCCGGGGCGCCCTCGCCGGAGGACAGGCCGGGCACGATGCCGATCTCGCCGGGGACGACCCAGCGGATCGCGGGCGCCAGATCGGCGATTCCGGCCGGGCAGGCGACATAGGCCGTTTCGATCCAGCCGCGATTGGAGCCGATCATTCCCGCGAGCAGCACCGGATGGGGGCCGAAGCGGCTTTGTATGTCGGCCACCGCCGCTGGAAAACCGCCGCATGGAACGCTCAGGACGCCCAGATCGTCTTCCATTTTCCCGATCAACTGGCCGGCGCCGTCGAGAAGATAGGCGCGGCGGTTGGTCGTTCCCCAATCCACCGCGATGCAGTTTCCTCGCCACCCCATATAGTTCTCTACCTCTCTTCCTTCGATCCTGTTTAGGCCGATTCCCGTGGCGAAATTCAGGGCCAGCGGGTTTCCGGATCGGCGTGGCGACGTCCATCGATGGACATCGGCCATCGAAACTTTTTGTTCCCTGGGCTGCCGCGCGAAACGCGGTTGGGCCCCTTTCCAAAGGTTTCGTGCCGGCCGGGTGCAACACTGCTTTTGGGGCAACCCTTCTCATGGTAGGCGCACGCGCATGCTTAGCCTGAATGGAATCACGGTGCGCCTTGGCGGGCGCGCCATCCTCGACGGGGCGACGGCGGCGCTGCCGCCCCGCAGCCGGGTCGGCCTCGTCGGCCGGAACGGCGCGGGCAAGTCCACCCTCATGCGCGTCGTCGCCGGCATGCTCGATCCCGACGAAGGCTCTGCCGACATGCCGAAGGGCGCGCGGCTCGGCTATATCGCGCAGGACGCGCCGGGCGGAACCGCCACGCCGTTCGAAACGGTACTGGCCGCCGATACCGAGCGCGCGGCGCTGCTCGCGGAATCGGCGGGCTGCGACGACCCGGACCGTCTGGGCGAAATTCACGAGCGGCTGAACGCGATCGACGCTTATGCCGCGCCCTCCCGCGCCGCCCGCATCCTCGTCGGCCTCGGTTTCGACGAGGACATGCAGCACCGGCCGCTCGACAGCTTTTCCGGCGGCTGGCGAATGCGGGTCGCGCTCGCCGCCCTCCTCTTCTCCGCCCCCGATCTTTTGCTCCTCGACGAGCCGTCCAACCACCTCGACCTGGAAGCGGTGCTGTGGTTGGAGGATTTCCTCAAAAGCTATCGCGCGACCATCCTGGTCGTGAGCCACGAGCGCGATTTCCTCAACAATGTCGTCGATCACATCCTCCACCTCGATCGCGGCACGCTGACGCTCTATCCGGGCGGCTATGACGCGTTCGAGTGTCAGCGCGCCGAGCGCCAGGCGCAGCAGGCGGCGGCGCGCGAAAAGCAGAGCGCCCAGCGCGAGAAATTGCAGGCTTTCGTCGATCGCTGGCGGGCGAAGGCGAGCAAGGCAAAGCAGGCGCAGAGCCGCCTCAAGGCGCTCGCCAGGATGACTCCGATCGCCGAGCTGGTGGACGATCCCAGCCTGTCCTTCGGTTTTCCCAATCCCGACGACTTGAAACCGCCCTTGGTCACGCTCGACATGGCGGCGGCGGGTTATGGCGAGACGCCGATCCTGACGCGCCTCAACTTCCGTCTCGACCCCGACGACCGCGTGGCCTTGCTCGGCCGCAACGGCAACGGCAAGACGACGCTCGCGCGGCTGCTCGCCGCGCAGCTTCCGCCGATGGAGGGCGACGTCAGCCGCAGCGGCAAGCTCAAGGTCGGTTATTTCACCCAATATCAGGTGGAGGAACTGGACGGGGCGGACACGCCGTTCCAGCATATGGCGCGGCTGATGACCGGGGCGACGCCCGCCGCCGTCCGCGCGCAACTCGGCCGGTTCGGCTTTTCCGGCGACAAGGCGATGACGGAGGTGCGCAAATTGTCCGGCGGCGAACGCGCGCGGCTCGCTTTGGCGCTCATCACCCGGGATGCGCCGCACCTGCTGATCCTCGACGAGCCGACCAACCATCTGGACGTCGATGCGCGCGAGGCGCTCGTGCAAGCGCTGAACGATTATTCCGGCGCCGTGGTGGTGGTCTCGCACGACCGGCATATGCTGGAGCTGATCGCGGATCGGCTGGTGCTGGTGGACGGCGGCACCGCGCGCGAGTTCGACGGCAGCCTGGACGATTATACCGCCCTGGTGCTGGCCCGGGATACGGGCGCGCCGAAGGGCCCGGCGAAGGGGAATCGCAAGGACGAGCGGCGCCTGGCCGCCGCCGCGCGCGAGCAGGGCCAGGCGCTGCGGTCGAAGACGAAGGCGGCCGAGGCCGAAATGGCGAAGCTCGGCGAACTGCGCAGCGCCATCGACCGCGCGATGTTCGATCCGGACGGCGCTGACGCCGCTCTCGCCAAGCTCACGATGACCGAATTGATGAAGAAGCGCGCGGAGGTGGAGCGGCAGCTGGAAGCCGCCGAGGCGCAATGGCTGGAGGCGAGCGAAGCGCTGGAGGGACTGGCGGCCTGAAGCTCAGATCGCGCCAATCTCCACGATCTCGATCGCCTCGGCCTTGCCGGCAAAGTCGACATATTCCCCGGCGAACGCGCCCATCACCGCGCGGGCGAGCGGGGCGGAAAAGGAGATGAGGCCCGCCGACGGATCGGCCTCGTCGTCCCCCACGATCGCGATGTCGCGCACCGCGCCATCGTGACGAAGGCGGACCCGCGAACCGAAGCCGACTTCGCCCTCGGGCGGCGGCGGCGCGACTTGCGCGGTGGCGAGGCGGGTCCGCCAATAACGCAGGTCGCGCTTCGTCTCCTCCAGCCCCGCCGCATCCTGATCGCTGGCGATCCTGGCCTCGAGCTCGGCCACGCGCGTTTCGATCTGCGCCAGGCCGTTCGGGGTGACGAGATTGGGCCCCACCGGAATCGGGATTTCGAACCGCGGTTCCTTATGCTCCTCATCGCTTTCGCGGCGAAATGCGACACTCATCGTCCGGTTCCTTTCGCGGGCGCGTCAAAAGCTATCACATTTGGACAACGCCTGGCTGCGCCGGGTTTTCCATGACGCATGCGGCAAGGCTGCGACAATAGCCGAAGAATCTAGCGCGCCGTCATGGTCCGCGCGAATGCGGCGGCGGCGGCGCCGGGATCGTCCGGCGATTCAGCGATACGGGCGATGAGCGCCGAACCGCATATCACCCCCGCCGCGCCTTCCGACCGCGCGGCCGTGACATGATCGGGCCGCGACAGGCCGAAGCCGAGCACCGGCGGCGGCGCGCCCAGCGCCTCCAGGCGATCGAAGAGGGCGCGGTGGTTGAGTGCGATCGACTGCCCCGCTCCGGTCACGCCCGACCGCGCGACGCAATAGGTATAGCCGTCGCTGAGCCGCGCGATCTTTTCCAGCGTCCCGTCCGGCGTGTTCGGCGCGGCGATCAGGATGGGCGCGATGCCCTCCGCCCGCGCGGCGTCCGAGAAGGGCTCGGCTTCCGCCGCGGGAATGTCGGCGACGAGAACGCTGTCGACCCCCGCTTTGGCGGCGCGGCGATAGAAGTCCTCCTTGCCCCGGGCGAACAGGATGTTGGCGTAAGTCAGGATGCCGACCGGCACGTCGGGGTGGCGGGCCCTGAACCCCTTCAGCAGGTCGAGGCAGTCGCCGGGCCGGACGCCGCGCCGCAGCGCGCGGTCCGCCGCCGCCTGGATGACGGGCCCGTCGGCCACCGGATCGGAAAAGGGAATGCCGACCTCCAACATGTCGGCGCCGGATCGGGCGAGCGCGTCGAGGATCGCGGCGCTCGCGTCGAGATCGGGATCGCCGAGCATGACGAAGGCGCCGAAGGCGCAGCGCTCTTCGGCTGCCGCGCGGGCGAACATCGTGGCGTAACGGCTCATTGCGGCAGCTCCAAAAGGCGTTGCGCCTGTTCCATGTCCTTGTCGCCGCGCCCCGAAAGATTGACGACCAGGATCTGACCGCTCTTCTCCTCCGCCATCTTCAGGGCATGCGCCAAAGCATGGGCGGATTCGAAGGCGCAGATGATGCCTTCGCGCCGCGCGAGAAGGGAGAAGGCGTCGAGGGCCTCGGTATCGGTCGCGCCGACATAATCGGCCCTGCCGCTGGCCTTGAGATGGGCGTGCTCCGGGCCGACGGCGGGATAATCTAGGCCCGCCGACACCGACCAGCTGTCCGATATCTGCCCGTCCTCGTCCTGCAGGACATAGGTTTCCGCCCCGTGGAGGACGCCGACGCGCCCGCGCTGCAGGGTGGCGCCATGCTCCCCGCCGTGGAGGCCCTTGCCCGCCGCCTCGACGCCGATCAGGCGCACACCGGGATCGTCGACGAAATCGGTGAAAATGCCGATCGCGTTGGATCCGCCCCCGACGCTGGCGATCACCGCGTCGGGAAGGCGCCCTTCCTCCTTCAGGATCTGCGCCCGCGCTTCCGCCCCGATGATCCTCTGAAATTCGCGAACCATGAAGGGGAAGGGGTGCGGGCCCGCGACGGTTCCGAGCAGATAGTGGGTGTCGCCGAAACTCGCCGTCCAGTCGCGCAGCGCCTCGTTCACCGCATCCTTCAAGGTTTGCCCGCCCGCGGTGACCGGCACGACTTCCGCGCCCATCAATCGCATGCGGAAGACGTTCAGTTTCTGCCGTTCGACATCGTGCGCGCCCATGTAGATTCGGGTTTCCAGGCCGAACAGCGCGCCCGCCAGCGCCGTCGCCACGCCGTGCTGTCCGGCGCCGGTTTCCGCGATGATGCGGCTTTTGCCCATCCGCTTGGCGAGCAGCCCTTGCGCCAGCACCTGATTGGTCTTGTGCGCGCCGCCGTGGAGCAGGTCTTCGCGCTTCAGGTAGATGCGCGTTCCCTCTCCGCCCAAATTGCGGCACAGGGTGAGCGGCGTCGGCCGCCCGGCATAGGTGCAGAGCAGTCGCGACAATTCGGCCTGGAAGCCGGCATCCTCCCGCGCCGCGAGGAAGGCGGCTTCGAGCTCCTCCAGAGCGGGCATCAGGATTTCGGGCACATACATGCCACCGAACGCGCCGAAGCGGCCGGACATCAACATTGGTCTTCTCCTCGGGACGGAATGCGCAGCGCAGCGAACAAGGCGGTGAGCTTCGCGGGATCCTTGCGGCCCGGCGCCGCCTCGACGCCGGAACCGATATCGATCGCATAGGCGCCATAGCGCGCGGCCCGCCGGACATTGGCGGGCCGGATACCCCCGGCCAGCACGTCCCGCCCCAGGTCGCGGCCCTCCAGGTGCCGCCAATCGAACGGCATGCCGGTGCCGCCGGTGCGGACGCCGATCTGGGTATCGTAGAGCGTGCGGTCGAAACCCGGCCGGGGCCTCGGAAGGCTTCCCGCGACACCCGCCGCGCCCCACAATTCGACATGGCCGGGCAGCCGCTTTCGCAAGGCCTGCACATAGGCCTCGTCCTCGCCGCCATGAAGCTGCACGGCGGCGGCCTGCATGGCGTGCGCGGTTTCGGAAACGAAGCCGATATCGTGGTTCTGGAAGACGGCGACCGCCTCCGCGCCGCCTTCGCGCACCCGCCGCGCGATCCTTTCGCCGACGTTGCGGGATACCACGCGCGGGCTTCCCGTGGCGAGGATGATGCCGCCATAGGCCGCGCCCGCGATCGCCGCGGCGGTGGCATCGCGGGTGTTGGTGAGGCCGCAAATCTTGACCCGCCCAAATGCCAGTTCGCGTGCCGCCAAGCCGGGGTTCGGCGCCGCCATGAGGGACGATCCGACCAGGAAGGCGTCGCACAGGCCGCCAAGCCGCAGTGCGTCCGCGCGGTCTTCGATCCCGGATTCGGACACCACCAGCCGGTCGGCGGGAATGAGGGGGGCAAGCCGCTCGGTGACGGCAAGGTCGGTCGTCATCGATGTGAGATCGCGATTGTTGATCCCGATGATCCTCGCGCCGAGCGCGACCGCGCGCGCGACTTCCGCCTCGTCATGCGTTTCGACGAGAACGGACATGTTCAGCCGCGCCGCTTCGGCCATGATGGCCGCGGCTTCATCGTCGTCCAGCACCGACAGCATGGCGAGCACGGCATCGGCGCCGTTCAGCCGCGCCTCGACCACCTGGCGCGGGTCGATCACGAAATCCTTGGCGAGGATCGGGCCGGAAAAGACCGCGCGCACCGCCCGCAAGTCGTCGAGCGAGCCGCCGAAAAAAGGCGTGTCGGTGAGGACGCTGATCGCATCCGCCGCACCGGAATAAGCGCGCGCCATCGCGGCGGGATCGACCGCGTGCCGCAGGACGCCGCGCGAGGGGGAATGGCGCTTCACCTCCATGATGAAACGCGCGCCGGGCCGCGCCAGGGCCGCACCCAGATTCTTGGTTGTCGGCACCGCGCGGGCGCGCAGCGCCCCGATATCCGCCCCGCCGAGGCGCGCCGCCACGTCGATTGCCTTGCGCGCGACGATCTTGCCGAGCACCCCGCCGGGATCACGCATGCGTCGCCTCCGCAAAGGCCAGCAGGGTTTGGTAGGGCGCGCCGGAGGCGAGGGCGTCGGCGGCCAGGGCATAGCCCGAACGAAGGTCGAAGGCGACGCCCGCCGCCGCCAGCAACGCGCCGCAATTGAGGGCGACGATCCTTTTTTCGGCCTCGCCGCCGCCGCCCGACAGCAGGGCCTTCAGCCGGGCGGCATTCTCCTCCGGGCTTCCGCCCTCGACGGCGGCAAGCGGCGTTGGCTCCAGGCCGAGTTCCGCCGGATCGATGGTGAAGCATTCCGTCTTGCCGTCCGTCAGCCGGATCGCGTCGGACGGCCGGTGCAGCGCGACTTCGTCCATGCCCGCGCCGTGGACGACGAGCGCGGACCGCACGCCGAGCGCGGCGAGGGTCGCCGCCACCGGCTGCATCAGGCCGGGTTCGGACACGCCGAGCAATTGGACCGGCGGCCGGGCGGGATTGAGGCAGGGGCCGAGCGCGTTCATGATCGTCCGGCATTTGAGCCGGCGGCGAACCGGCGCGGCGTGGGCGAGGCCGGGATGGTAGAGCGGCGCCAGCAGGAAGCAGATGCCGGTTTCGTCGAGCGCGCGGCGGGAAACGGCGGGGCTGGGGTCGAGGCGGACGCCGAGCTGTTCCAGCACATCGGCCGATCCGCAGCGGGACGTGACGGAGCGGTTGCCATGCTTGACGATGGGAAGCCCAGCGCTGGCGGCAACGAAGGCGACCGCCGTCGACACGTTGATCGTGCCCGTGCCGTCCCCGCCCGTGCCACATGTATCGGCGAACAGGTAATCGGGCCGCTCGAACGGCAGGGCGGCATCGCGAAGCGCGCGGGCGGCGCCGATCAATTCCTCCGCCGTCTCGCCCTTGCGGCGCAGCGACACGAGCAGGGTTTCGATGTCGGCCTCGTCAAGCCGGCCCCCCGCGAGCGCCGCGAACAGCGTTTCGGCATCGTCCGCGGTGAGCGCCCGGCCGTCGCGAAGCCGGGCGAGGAGAGCGGAAACGGGCGCGGTCGGCAACGGCGCGGTGAGAGTTTGCATAGGAACCTCGGATGATGGCGATCAAAAACAAAAAGCCCGCCGGAAGGGCGGGCCTGGTCTTAGGAAAAGGACGCTTGGAAAGTCGTCTTCACCATCGATGCAGGGCGGCCGCCGCGGGGGATGCATCCCACCACCAGAGCCAAGCCTGCGATGCCGCGCGCGCGCAAAGCCCCGCAGCCGGAAGATCGGCCGGGACGGTGCCGGAAAGGGATTGCGCAAAAGGCATGGCCGCGTACCTCACAGTTTCGCGCCGCGCCGTCAAGCGCCTTGTTCGTGTCTTTTTCCTTCGATCGAAAACCGGCTTGACGCGCGGGCGATGCCCTGACAGCCTTAAGGGCATGACAGCAATGGGCGCCTTTCTGAGCTTCGCCGCGGCCTCCGCCGCCGGGCTCCGCGCGCCCGTCATCTGGTGGCGCTGGCGGTCCGCATCCGCCCCCGGCGCGCCGTTGTGACGCGGTCTTCCCGCTAAAGGGAGACCCTTCTTTTTCACAGCATGGCCCGCCCCTCCGGCGGGCTTTTTTTCGTTCTCACCACCTTATCGAAAGCCTCGACAATGATCATCGTCCTGAAGCCCGGCGCGTCGCCCGAAGCCGCGCAAAACATCCTCGCCCGCATCGCGGATGCGGGCCTCAAGCCCTTGCACATGCCGGGCAGCGAGCGCGTCGTTCTCGGCGCGCTCGGCGACGAGCGGGTGCTTGCCGGGCTCAGCCTGGAAGGCGACCCGTCGGTGGAATCGGTGAAGCCGGTGCTCGCGCCCTACAAGCTCGCGAGCCGGGAGCTTCATCCCTACGACACCATCGTGCGGATCGGCGGCGTCGCGTTCGGGGGCGCCGCCTTCCGCGTGATCGCCGGCCCCTGCGCCGTCGAAAGCCGCGAGCAGCTCCGCAACAGCGCCGCCGCCGTCCAGCGTTCCGGCGCCTGCGCCTTGCGCGCCGGGGCCTACAAGCCGCGCACCAGCCCTTACGGCTTTAGCGGCCACGGCCCCGAGGGGCTTCAGATTCTGCGCGACATCGGCGACGAAACGGGGCTGCCCGTCGTCACCGAAATCATGGACACCGCCGATCTCGATCTTGTCGCCGAAAAGGCCGACGCGCTCCAGATCGGGGCGCGCAACATGCAGAATTTCGCCTTGCTGCGGGCGGTCGGCAAATCGGGCAAGCCGGTGGTGCTGAAACGCGGCATGTCCGCGCGGATCGAGGAGCTTCTGCTCGCCGCCGAATATCTGCTCGCGGCCGGCAACGATCAGGTGATCCTGTGCGAACGCGGCATCCGCACCTTCGAAACCGCGACCCGCAACACGCTGGACCTGAACGCCATTCCCTATCTCAAGCAGCGCAGCCACCTGCCGGTGCTGGTCGATCCGTCGCATGGGACCGGCATCCGCGACCTCGTCACCCCGATGGCGCTCGCCGCCGCCGCGTGCGGCGCGGACGGCATCCTGGTCGAGGTCCATGAAAATCCCGCCGCCGCGCTCTCGGACGGGGCGCAATCGCTCTACCCGGATCAATTTCAGGCGCTGATGGACAGCCTGGCCCCCATCGTGCGCGCCGTCGGCAGGCAATTGTGACGGGATTGGAGGCGCGCCTCTTTCAGCGCACGCTGGCGGCCAGCCCCGACCGGCTGGCGCTCTACGCCGCGCTCACCGATGGCGGGCGCCGCCGCGATACGATGCTGTTCGAGCGCACCGAGGGGCCAAGCCTGCTGATGGACAAGGCGGCGCTCAGGATCGAATGCCGGGGCGAGTCCGCCGCGCTGACGGCGCTGTCGCCGGGCGGCATGGCGGTGCTCGACGCGCTCCGCGAAACCGCCGGCGCGGTCCGGAATGGCGACCGGCTGACGATCCATTTTCCCCGGACCGCCGCCGTCGATGCGGAGGAGCGCCTCCTCGCCCCCAATCCGTTCGATGCCCTGCGCCGCCTCCTCGCGATTCGGACCGGGCTGGAGGAGGAGGCGTTCGCGCCCGCTCTCCTCGGCGTCGTCGCCTTCGATCATGCCGATTTCCTGGAAGACCTCCCCCGCGGGCAGGACGATCCGCTGGATTTCCCCGACTACATCTTCTGGCTCGCCGAAAGCCTGATCGTCTTCCGGCCCGGCGCGAAGCCATTGCTGCTCTGCGCCGCGTTCGGCGCGGACGAGCGGCTCCACAACGACGCGGCGGAGCGGCTGTCGGCCCTCGTCGAACGATGCGCGCATGTTCCCGCCTTGCCAGCCCTTCCGGAGAATAGGGTCGCGACGCCGGTCGAGGTCGATCTCGACGACCGGGATTATGGCGCGGTGGTGGAGCGGATGCAGGCGCATATCGCGCGGGGCGACATCTACCAGGTCGTGCCCTCGCGCACATTCCGCGCCGCCTGCGCCGACCCGCTTCTCGCCTATGCCGCGCTCCGCGATTTGGACCCCAGCCCCTATCGCTTCTTCGTGGCGGCGCCCGATCACATCCTGTTCGGCGCGTCGCCCGAAACCTCCGTCCGCGTCCATCGCGGGGCCGCTGGCGCCACGGTCGAGGTGAAGCCGATCGCGGGAACGCGGCCGCGCGGCGCGACGCCCGACGCGGACGACCGCCTGGAGGCCGCCATGCGGCTCGACGCGAAGGAGCTTGCCGAACATATGATGCTCGTCGATCTCGCCCGCAACGACGTGGCCCGGGTCAGCGCGCCGGGCACCCGCCGCGTTGCGCGGCTGATGACGGTCGAACGTTATGCCCGGGTCATGCATCTCGTGTCCTCGGTGACCGGAACGTTGCGCCCCGGTCTCGACGCCCTCCACGCGCTTCAGGCCTGCCTCAACGTCGGCACGCTGACCGGGGCGCCCAAGATCAGGGCGACCCAGCTTCTGCGGCAGGCCGAGCGCACGAAGCGCGGCCCTTATGGCGGCGCGGTCGGCTGGATCGACGGGCGGGGCGGGATGGACACCGGCGTCGTGATCCGCTCCGCCGTCGTGAAGGACGGCATCGCCTTCGTCCGGGCGGGCGCAGGGGTAGTCCAGGAGTCCGATCCCGCGCGCGAAGCGGACGAGACGCGCCGGAAGGCCTCCGCCTTGCTCTCCGTGCTGGAAGGGGCGGGGTCATGAAAAGCATCCTCCTCATCGACAATCTCGACAGCTTCACCTTCAACCTGGTCGAGGCCTTTCACCGCCTCGGCGCCACGGTTCGCGTGCTGCGGAACAATGTCGCGCCGGGCGAGGCCTTCGCCCTTGCCGGGCAACGCGAGGCCCTGATCGTCCTGTCCCCCGGCCCCGGAGCTCCGGAGGATGCGGGTTGCTGCCTCGACCTCATCCGGATGGCGAAGGAGCGCATTCCGCTTCTCGGCATCTGCCTTGGCCATCAGGCCATCGTCCTGGAAGCGGGGGGCACGGTGGCGCGCGCGCCGCTGGCCGTTCACGGCAAGGCTTCGCTGCTCCATCATGACGGCGCCGGGCCGTTCGCGGGCATCGGCGGCCCGGTGGCGGCGGGGCGCTATCACTCGCTCTGCACGCGGGACATTCCGCCGCGCTTCCGCGTCCATGCGGAAATCGACGGCATGGCGATGGCGATCACGGACCGGAACGCGCTTCAGACCGGCCTCCAATTTCATCCGGAATCGATTCTGACCGAAGCGGGCGATACAATGCTTGCCAACATCCTCGCCGATGCCGCACCAGCGGGGTCATGAGCCTTGCCCCGGACCTGATCGACTTCGCCCACACATTGGCGGACGCCGCCCGCGCCGAAACCCTCGGCCGCTTCCGCCAGGCGGTGGAGACCGCCAACAAGGATGAAGGCGGCGGCTTCGATCCGGTGACGGAAGCCGACCGTGCCGCCGAACGGGCGATGCGGGCCCTGATCGAACGGCATCATCCCGGCCACGGCGTGAAGGGGGAAGAGTTTCCGGAGCGCCCCTCGGCCGGGCGGTATGCCTGGGGCCTCGACCCGATCGACGGCACCCGCGCCTTCATCTGCGGCCTGCCGAGCTGGGTGACATTGATCGCCCTTCTCGAGGATGACCGGCCGGTGGCCGGGATCATCGACGCTCCCGCGCTTGGCGAGCGTTATTCCGGCCTGTCGGACGAAGCGCATCTCGACGCGCCCGGCCGCCGCCCCATTCGCACCAGCGGGTGCCGGTCGCTGGGCGACGCGCGCCTGTCGACGACCGATCCCTTCCTGTTCGTCGGGGACGAAGAGGCGCGTTTCGCCAGGCTTCGCGGCGCGGCGCGCACGGTCCGCTATGGCCTCGACGGCTACGCCTATGCGCGCCTGGCGGCCGGCAGCATCGATCTCGTCGCCGAATCGGGGCTCAAGCCCTATGATTATGAAGCGCTGATTCCGGTCGTCCGCGCCGCCGGGGGCGTGATCGGCGACTGGCAGGGCGGGGACGATTTCGGCGCCGGCCGCGTCCTTGCCGCCGCGACTCCGTGGCTTTTCGAAGAGGCGGTGGACATCCTCAACCGCTAGCCCCCGTGCCGCTAGCCCCCGTGCCGCTAGCCCCCGTGCCGCTAGCCCCCGTGCCGCTAGCCCTCGTGCCGCTCGCGCAGGGCTGCCACGACATCGGGCCAGCCAAATCCCCGCGCCTCCAACAGCACCGTCAGGTGATAGATAAGGTCCGCCGTCTCCTCGACGCAGCCCTCCGCGTCCCGCGTCACCGCCGCCAGCGCGACCTCCACGCCTTCCTCGCCGACCTTCTGCGCGATCCTGGCAATGCCCTCGCTCAAGAGCCGCGCGGTATAGCTCTCCCCCGCATCCGCGGCTGCGCGCTCTCGCACGATGCCGCTTAAGCGGTCGAGCCAGGCGATCCCGCCCGCCTCGGTCGCAAAGCAGCTGCCGGTGCCGAGATGACAGGTCGGCCCTTCCGGCCGCGCCGCGATGAGGAGGGCGTCGCCGTCGCAATCGGCCTGAACGGAAACCAGCGAAAGACGGTTGCCGCTCGTCTCCCCTTTCCGCCAGATCCGCTCTTTGGACCGGCTGTAGAAAGTCACGAAGCCCGATTCCAGCGTCGCGTCCAGCGCCTCGGCGTTCATATAGCCGACCATCAGCACCTGCCCGGTCCAGGCATGCTGCACCACGGCCGGGATCAGGCCCCCCATCTTGTCCCAGGCGAGGCTGGATGCGTCCCGGGGCGTCATCGCCGCACTTCCATCCCGCATGCGCCGAGATACTCCTTCAAATCCTGAATGCCGATCAGCCGGTCGTGGAACACGGTCGCGGCGAGGGCCCCGCTCGCGCCCGCTTCGAACGCGTCGCGAAAATGGTCGGGCGCGCCCGCGCCGCCCGATGCGATCACCGGCACGGTCGTCGCCGCGATCACCGCCTTCGTATGCGCGATGTCATAGCCGGTCCGAACGCCGTCCTCGGCGATGCAGTTGAGCACGATCTCGCCCGCGCCCCGCTCCGTCGCCTCGCGCACCCAGTCGAGGGTGCCGCGCCCGGCGTCCCGGGTGGTCGCCACGTCGCCGGTATATTGCTTCACGACATAATCCCCCTCGCGGCGCAGGCTGTCGATCCCCAGCACGACGCACTGGCTGCCGAAATCGCGGGCGAGGGTGGAAATCAGCGCCGGGCGTTCGAGCGCGGGGGAGTTGATCGACACCTTGTCGGCGCCCGCGTCGAGGCAACGGGCGGCGTCGTCCCGCGACCGGATGCCTCCGGCGACGGCGAACGGAATGTCGATCACCCGCGCAATCCTGCGCACCCAGGACGGATCGAGGCTGCGTCCCTCGGCGCTCGCGGTGATGTCGTAAAAAACCAGCTCGTCGGCGCCCTCGGCCGCATAACGCTCCGCATGCTCGACGATGTCGCCGACGTCGCGATGGTCGCGGAAGCGGATGCCCTTCACCACCCGCCCGTCGCGGACGTCGAGGCAGGGGATGATCCTACGCGCCGGCAACGGACACCGCCTCCGCTAAATCGATCCGCCCTTCCCACAACGCCTTGCCGACGATCGCGCCGGCGGCGCCGGTTCTCGCCAGCGTCCGCACATCCTCGATCCCCGACACGCCGCCCGACGCTTGAACCGAGAGGCCCGGGAAACGCGCGACGATTTCGGCGATCAGCAAGGCGTTCGGCCCGCTCATCATGCCGTCGCGCCCGATGTCGGTGACGAGCAGGTGGCGCGCGGCGGGATAGAGGGCGCACACGTCCCACAGGCTCACCCCCGACGCCTCGGTCCAGCCCGCCACCGCCGCGACCGGCACGCCGTCGACGATATTGACGTCGACCGCCAGCGTGATCCGGTCCGGGCCGAACCGGTCGATCAGGTCGCGGACCGTGTCGGGCTGCTTCACCGCCAGGCTGCCGATGACGACGCGCGCGGCGCCCGCGTCGATCGCCCGCCGCACCTGATCGGCCGTCCGGAACCCGCCCGCTACCTGCAGGCGCAGCGGGGCGGTCGCGGCGAGCTGGAGAAGAAGCGCGTGCTGGCTGGGGCCGCCGTCGCGCGCGCCGTCCAGGTCGACGACATGCGCCCATCCCGCGCCGCCGTCCGCGAAGCGGCGAAGCGCCTCCCCGGGATCGCCGGAATAAGTGGTGGCATCGTCGAACCGGCCTTGGGCGAGGCGGACGCAGCGGCCGCCCATCAGGTCCATTGCGGGATAGAGGATCATGGGTCGAGAAATGCCTTCAGGAAACGGGCGCCCGCGTCGCCGCTGCGCTCCGGATGGAATTGCGCGCCCACGAAATTGTCCTTGCGCACCGCCGCCGGGATGGCCCGCCCGTGGACGGCGGTCGCGACGCTGTGGGGTCCGTCGGTGCAGGCATAACTGTGTGCGAAATAAACATAATCGCCGGTTTTGAGGCCGGTGCCGGGATCCGACACGTCGAGGCGGCTCCACCCCATGTGCGGGACGGGGCGGCCGGGCGCGGGCTCCAGCTTCGTCACCCGCCCGGGGATGATGCCCAGGCAATGGACCCCCGCTTCCTCGGACGCTTCGAACATGAGCTGCATGCCAAGGCAGATGCCGAGCACCGGCTGCTTCAACCCGCGCAGCACGAAGAACAGGCCGCGCCAGCGTATCTGCTCCATCGCATGGCCCGCCGCGCCGACGCCGGGCAGGATCACCCGGTCCGCCGACTGGATGGTCGCGGCGTCGCTGCTGACGATGGGATCGAGGCCCAGCCGTTCGAAGGCGATGCTGATGGCGCCGATATTGCCGCAGCCGATGTCGACGATGGCGAGCTTCACAGCATCCCCTTCGTGCTGGGCAGGGCGTCTCCCTGCCGGGCGATCGCCTGGCGAAGCGCGCGGCCGAATGCCTTGAAACAGGCTTCGGTCTTGTGATGATCGTTGTCGCCCGCGACGCGGACATGGATCGCCGCCCCCAGACCGTCGGCCAGCGACCGGAAGACGTGCCGGGTCATTTCGGTCGGATAATCGCCGATCTGGCTGGCCTCGAAACGGCCCTCGAACAGGGCATAGGGGCGGCCCGACAGGTCGATCAGAACATGGGCTTCGGCTTCGTCCATCGGCAGCGAAAAGCCGAAGCGGCCGATGCCGCGCCGGTCGCCCAATGCCTGCGACAAAGCGGTGCCGAGCGCGATGGCGCAATCCTCCACGCTGTGATGCGCGTCGATCTCCAGGTCGCCCTGGCAGGAAAGGACGAGAGAGAAGCCGCCATGGGCCGCGACTTGGTCGAGCATGTGATCGTAAAACGGAATCCCGGTGGCGATCCGGCGCGGACCCTCCTTGTCGAGATCGACGGCGACGGCGATCCGCGTTTCCTTGGTGTCGCGCACCACGTCCGCCCGGCGTGCCGCGCCGTTCGCGCGCGAAACGCCGAAGGCCGCGAGCGCGGCTTCGTTCTCCGCGTCCGTGCCGATCGTCAGCCGCACGCCGCCGGGCGCCGCATTGGGACGGAAGCGGACGCGGATGCCCAATCCGCGCAGCTTGGCCGCCAGTCCGTCCGGATCCTCCACTTCGAGGAACAGGAAATTGCCGCCGCCGGTGCGGACGTTCGTCACGATCGGCGACGATGGGAGCAGCCCCGCAAGCCGCTCCCGGTCCGCCTTCAGCCGCGCGATCCGCTCGTCCTGCACCGGGCGGCGCGAGGGGGAGAGGGCGGCGAGCGCCGCGTCGATTGACGGCACCGGCAGCGGATAGGGCGGAAGCGCGCGGCTGACGAGGCCGATCAATTCCGGGGTGCCGATCGCGCAGCCGACACGCGCGCCGGCAAGGCCGTATGCCTTGGAAAGCGTGCGCAGGACGACGAGATTGTCGCGCCCGGCGGCTTCCCCGGCGAGGCTCGCGGCCTCGGAAAATTCGATATAGGCCTCGTCCACGACCAGGATGGTGCCGGGCAGGGCGTCGGCGGCGCGGAGAATGTCCCGCGCGGGCACAAGGTTGCCGGTCGGATTGTTCGGCGTGCAGAGGAAGGCGAGCTTCAGATTCTCCTCGCCCGACACGGCGGCGATGAACGCCCCCGCATCGAAATCGAAATTTTCGTCCAGCTTTATTTCCAGGACGCGAGCGCCCTGCAGCCGCGCGAATTGCGCGTAGGCGGAAAAGGTCGGCGTGCAGATCGACACCGCGTCGCCCGCCCCGCAGAAGGTGCGGATCAGGATGTCGATCGCGTCGTCCGCGCCCCGCGTCACGACCAGATTGTCCGGGGCCACGCCGTAGAGCGCCGCCATCGTCCCGCGCAGCGCGGCGGGCTGCGGCTCGGGATAGCGGTTGAGACCGGCGGCGAGCGCCCCCGGCACAAGGGGCGCAAAGGGGCTTTCATTGGCGTCGAGCTTGATCGCGTCCGCCGCGAACAGCGCATTCGCACCCGCCGCGATGTCGGCGGGCGGCAAGCGGAGGATTTCGGGGCGGGCGAGCCGCGTGGGAAGGCCGGTCATGCCGCCATCTCCCCGCGCAAGTCGGCGGCGCGGGCATGGGCCTCCAGCCCCTCGAGCCGCGCCAAAGCAGCGGCGGGCGCGGCGAGGGCGCGGGCCGCCTCCGGCGCGACGTCCTGGACCGTCATCGCCTTCAGGAAGGAATGAACCGACACGCCGCTCCACGCCCGCGCCGCGCCGTCGGTCGGAAGCACATGGCTCGACCCCGCCAGATAGTCGCCGAACGTCTCGGCCGCGCCATGCCCGGCAAAGATCGCCCCGGCATTGACAATCCCGGGGATCAGCGCGCCCGGGTCGTCGACGGCGAGCGAGAGATGCTCGGGCGCATAGAGGTTGGCGACCGCCACCGCGGTGTCGAGGTCCGGCGTCACGATGATGCGCGCATTCGCGAGGGACGCCGCCGTGATGGCGGCGCGCGGAAGGGAAGCGGCCGCCGCGCCGATGTCGCGCTCGACCGCGCGCGCCAGCGGCTCCGACGGCGTCACCAGGATCACCTGGGCGGATGGATCGTGCTCGGCCTGGCTCAACAGGTCGGCGATGACCAGCCTAGGATCGGCGCTGTCGTCGGCGATGACGAGAAGCTCGCTCGGCCCCGCGGGCATGTCAATGGCCGGGCCGCCCGGCAAGGAGGCGGCATAGGTCTTGGCTTCGGCGACCCAGCCATTGCCCGGTCCGCAAATCTTCGCAACGCGCGGAATGCCCCCCGCGCCGAACGCCAGCGCGGCGATCGCCTGCGCACCGCCGACCGTCCAGATCGACTCGATCCCGGCATATTCGGCGGCGAGGGCGATGAGCGGATCGAGGCTGCCGTCGGGGCGCGGCGGCGTGACTGCGACGATCTCCCGCACGCCGGCCGCGCGCGCCGGGATCGCCAGCATCAAGAGCGTGGAAAAGAGCGGCGTCCGCCCGCCGGGCACGTAGAGGCCGACGCGCTCGATCGGCCGCCAGACTTTGCGCACCGTCAGCCCGGGCATCGTTTCCACGGCATGTTCGGCGGGAAGGCTGCCCGCGTGAAATGCTTCGATATTGCGCGCGGCAAGGGCGATGGCGTCGCGCTGCCCGGGGTCGAGCCTGCGCCGCGCTTCCCCGGCGGCAGCCGCGACCGCAACCGGCCGGGGTTCGGCGCCGTCGATCCGCAACGCCTGTTCGGCCAAACCCTGCCAGCCCCGCGCGCGCACGTCGTCGACGATGGCGCGAACCGCCGCCTGCAACGCGGGATCGCTCCGTTGCGCGGGCCGGGACAGCGCATCGCGCCGCGCCTCGGCGCTAAGGTCGGTCCAAACCAGCCTCTTCACAGCATCATCTTTTCGATCGGCATGACGAGGATCGCCGACGCGCCTGCGCCCTTCAGATTCTGCAGCGTCTCCCAGAACACCGATTCCTGGCAGACCGCCTGGACGGCGAAATGGCCGGGGCGGCCGTGCAGCGGGATAATCGTCGGGCTGTCCGCGCCCGGCAGGATTTCCGCGATCCGCGCCAGCGCCTCTTCCGGCGCGTTGAGGACGATATATTTGGATTCCTGCGTGGCGAGCACGCCTCCGATCCGGCGCAGCAATTTCTCCGACGCGTCCGCTTTGTCCGGCGCGCCGGGTTTCAGGCTCCGGATCAGCACCGCTTCGCTGTCCAGCACGGTTTCGACGGCGCGCAGGCCGTTCGCTTCCAGCGTCGCGCCGGTCGACACCAGGTCGCAGATGAAGGCGGCGATCTGGAGCCGGGGCGCAAGCTCGACCGCGCCGTTCATCTTGACGATGGTTGCGTCGATCCCATGCCTGTCGAGAAAGGCGCGGAGGAGGCGGGGATAGGAGGTGGCGATCCTTTGCCCGGCCAGCGCGCGCGGCCCTTCGTAGGTCGCGCGTTCCGGCGCCGCGATCTTCAGGCTGCAGCGGCCGAAACCGAGCGGGGCGACGATCTCGAACCGCGCCGCCGCCTCGCCGAGCGCGAATTCCTCCAGCACGTTGCGGCCGACGATGCCGAACTCGCACACGCCGTCGCTGACGAAGGTCGGAATGTCGTCGTCGCGCATGAACATGAGGTCGATCGGGAAATTCTCGGCCCGCGCGGTGAGGTCGTTCTTGCCGTGCAGGATGCGGAGGCCCGCGTCGCGCAGGAGATCCCGGCTGTAATCGGACAAGCGCCCGGATTTCTGGAGCGCCATGTGGAGGCGCGCTGGCTCGCTCATCCTATTTCGCCAGCCGGTCGAGCGCGGTGCGATAGCCGAGATGCGGCTCCTGCCGCAGGAAGCGCGCGACCCGGACGATCGTCGTGGTGCTGACGCCCGTGATGTCGTGAATGTCGCGATAGGAAATGTCCGTCCCGTCGAGCAGCCGCGCCACCTGCCACCGCTCCGCCAGGGCCTTGACCTCCGCCGGCGTGCAGAGATCGGCGAGCAGGGCCGCCATTTCCTTCGTGTCGCGCGGCGTCAAAAGCGCCCGGTAAAGATCCTCCATCCGGTCCCCGGATATGGCCGCATCGGCCGGGGGCTGGGCTTCGGGCGTGTTACATCGTTCTATCATGATGTAACAAATAACGGCACTGAGGCCCGTTGTAAAGAGGGCGATCGGGCTTGCGCCCGCCCCGAAAAATGCGTCAAGGTCGGCGTCCATGATGGACCGTCCGATCATCGATATCTCGCAGCCGCTGCGCCCCTCGCTGCCGGTCTGGCCGGGCGACACGCCGTTCACGGAGGAGCGGACTTGGGCCTATGGTCCAGATTGCCCGGTCAACGTCTCCGCCCTCCGCCTCTCGACGCACAGCGGCACCCATGCCGACGCGCCGCTGCACTACGACCCGGCGGGTGCGCCGATCGGAGCGGTCGATCTCGACACCTATGTCGGCCCGGCGCGGGTAATCGATCTGCGCGGCAAGGGCCCGCTCGCCACTCCGGACATGATCGCGCCCCATCTCGACGCTTCCGTGCGCCGCGTGCTGATCCGCAGCTGGGACCTGTTCCCGCATGACAGGTGGGAAGAAGCGTTCATGGCGATCGCGCCCGATGCGATCGACCTGCTTGCCGGACGTGGTGTCGTGTTGATCGGCACTGACGCCCCGTCCATTGACCCGCAGGATTCGAAGACGATGGGCGCCCATCTCCGGGTCAAAGCGGCGGGCATGCACATCTTGGAAGGGCTGGTCCTCGACGATGTCGAGGCGGGCGATTACGAGCTCATCGCCTTGCCGCTTAAACTGGCGAACCTCGATTCCTCGCCGGTGCGCGCGGTGCTGCGGAGATTGCCGGAATGACGATCACGCTCGACGACGCCCGCGCTCTGGACGCGCGCGATCCGCTCCGCGCGCACCGCGACCGCTTCCTCATCGATCCGGATACGATCTATCTCGACGGCAATTCGCTGGGCGCCCTGCCGCGCGCGTCCCGTGCCCGGATCGCGGAAGCGGTGGACGAACAATGGGGCCGCGATCTCATCCGCAGCTGGAACAAGCATGGCTGGCTCGCCGCGCCGGAACGGATCGGCGCCAAGATCGCGCCGCTCATCGGCGCGCGTCCCGCCGAAGTGATCGTCGCCGATTCCACCTCGGTCAATCTCTTCAAGCTGCTCGGCGCGGCGCTGGCGGCGCGGCCGGGCCGGAAGATCATCCTGTCGGAACCCGGCAATTTCCCGACCGATCTCTATATCGCGCAGGGCGTGGCGGATGCCCTGCCGGGCGTCGAACTCCGCACCCTCGCGGCCGGCGCCATCGCCGACGCGATCGACGAAGAAGTCGCCGTCGTCCTGCTCACCCATGTCCATTACAAGACCGGCCGCATGCTCGACATGGCCGGTATTACGCGCGCCGCGCATGCCAAGGGCGCTTTGGTTCTTTGGGACTTGAGCCATAGCGCCGGCGCCGTGCCGGTCGATTTGAACGGCTGCGACGCGGATCTCGCCGTCGGTTGCGGCTACAAATATCTGAACGGCGGGCCGGGCGCCCCCGCCTTTCTGTTCGTCGCGGAGCGGTTGCAGGCCGAACTGAATTCCCCGCTCAGCGGCTGGATGGGCCATGCCGCCCCCTTCGCGTTCGGCGATGATTATGCCGCGGCGCCCGGCATCCGCCGCTTCCTTTGCGGAACGCCGCCGATCCTCGCCATGACGGCGCTCGAGGCCGGGGTCGAGGAATTCGCCGGCGTCGACCGCGACGCCCTGTTCGCCAAATCGCGCGCGCTGACCGGCCTGTTCATCGATCTCGTCGAGGCGCGCTGCGCGGGCCACGGCTTCGATCTCGTCACCCCCCGCGATCCGGCGCTGCGCGGCAGCCACGTCTCCTTCCGCCACGGGGAGGCCTATCCCATCTGCCAGGCCATGATCGCGCGCGGCGTGATCGGCGATTTCCGCGCCCCCGACATCTTCCGCTGCGGCTTCACCCCGCTCTACACGGGCTATGGAGACGTCTGGCGGGCCGTCGACATTCTGGCCGACATCATGGACACCCGCGCCTGGGACAAAGACACCTATCGCATCGTCCTGCCGGTCACCTGAACGATGCGATTGCGCGTTAAAGCCCTTCCACCAGCATTACGGTGATCATCGCGCTCATGATCCACAAAGCGAGCAGGAAGAGCGGGCCGTAGACCCATTTGGTCCGCCAGCGCCGCGTGCGGTCGCGCAATGTCGTGCGCGGGATGGTTTCGACGAACTGCATGAACCGCACCTGGTCGGCATCCGCTTCGGACGGGATCGGCTGGAGGACGGGCAGGCGGCGCTTGTACCGGGGAACATGGTCGTCCGCCTCCTCGATCGAACCGTCGCCGTGGAGGATCAGGTCGGGCGTCAGGCCGATATGGGTCAGGCAGATGACGCCTTCGCCCCGATCCGGGCCCAATTCCGCGACATAGCCTTTGCGGACGAGGGTATGGAGGCGCTGGAAGGCGCGATTGCCGGGCTTCGCCGCGGGCATAGTGCGGGTCAATTCGGTCATCGCGCCATAGTGTATCAGGCCCACAATACAGTCAATCGATTCGGATCGCCATTCCGGTTTGGAACGCTGCGCGGACGGAACCGGCGAGGAAGGATGGGCGTTTTCCGGCCCGACCCAAGGAGATTGCGTATGCGTAACATGCTGATCGCGGCGAGCGCGCTCGCCCTCATCGGGGCGGGCCCGGCTTTGGCTCAGGGACACGGCAAAGGCGGCGGCCATTCCCAGAGCAAGGACCAGTCCGGCAAGCCCGGCAAGGGGCAGGGGAATGGCAAGGGCCATGGCAACGGCCACGCCGCGCGCGGCAATGGCGGTGGCGCCGCGCGGGATCGCGGCCCCGTCATCGTCCAGGCCCGGCATGACGGCCGCAACGACAATCGCGGCGCGGCAAAGCGCGAAGACCGCAGGGCGCGCGCGGAAATCAAGCAGGCGCGCGCCATGGAAGCCCGCGCTGAACGCGGCGATCGCGTGAAGCGCGTCGTGCGCGCCGAGCGGCGGCCGGTCGAGGTCGCGGTCTTGCGCGATACCGATCGCATCCGCACGGTCCGCACCGGCTTGATCGACGGCTGCCCGCCGGGCCTCGCCAAGAAGAATAATGGCTGTCTTCCCCCCGGCCAGGCGAAGCAGCTTGCCGAACGCCGCGCTTATTATAGCGACTGGTGGCGCTACGGCCGCGACGGAAACGACGATCTCTACCGCTACGATGACGGCTATCTCTACCGGATCGATCCGCGCAGCTACGCGGTGTCGGGCTTCCTGCCGGTGCTTGGCGGCGCGCTTGGCGTCGGCAATGTCTGGCCGGCCGGATATACGGCCTATCCAGCGCCCGATTATTATGTCGATTATTACGGTTATGGCGATAGCCCCTATGACTATCGCTATGCCGATGGCGCGCTTTACGGCGTCGATCCTTCGACCAACGCCATCACCCAGATCGCGGCCTTGCTGACCGGCAACGATTGGACGGTGGGCCAGGCGATGCCGGCGGGCTATTCGGTCTATAACGTGCCCTATGCTTACCGGTCGCAATATTACGACACGCCTGAAGCCATGTACCGCTATGATGACGGCTATATCTACCGTGTCGATCCGACGACGCAGCTGATCCAGGCCGCCATTCAGCTCATCACCTGATCTGGCTTTCAACAACAGGGAGAGGTCCATGACCAGAAACGCTGCCAGCGTGATGCTGGCCCTACTCGCCCTGCCGCTCGCCGCTTGCGGGGACGGCGCGGGGGGCGGCGGAAACGATATGGCCGCCGCCAACACCGCCGCTCCCGCCACGGAGCCGGGCGACAAGTCTCTGACGGCCGCCCTCGACGGCGATGCCAGCACCATCGGCGATCTTGCCAAGGCTGCGGGCCTCGGCACGGCGCTGGGCGGCGTTGGACCCTATACGATCTTCGCGCCGCGCAACGCCGCCTTCGACGCGCTCGGCAAGGACCGGGTGGAAGAATTGAAGGGGGAAGGGATGCGCGCCCAGGCCGCATCGCTCGTCACCGCCCATATCGTCCCCGGCCTCGTCACCGCCGCCGACCTGCAAAAGGCGGTCGCGTCGGGCAAGGCGGAAATGACGACGATGGCGGGCGGCACGCTCAGCTTCGCGCGCGACGGCGACGCCATCGTCGTGAAGACGGCGGACGGCCGCAGTGCCCGTCTCGTCGGCGGCGAAACGCTCGCCTCGAACGGCGCGATTCATCCGATCGACGGCTTGCTGGTGCCTATGGACGGGGCGGGACAGTAGGGCGCCCGTCACAGCCCGCTTTCCTCGCGGCGGCCAGGCATTCTATAGGCGGGGCATGACCGATCCCGCCACCGCCTCCCTCGTTGCCCGCGCCCGCACGGCCGCGCTCCGCGCTTACGCGCCTTATTCGGGCTTCAGCGTCGGTTGCGCGATCGAATCGGTGGATGGGGAAGTCGTCACCGGCGCCAATATGGAAAATGCCTGCTACCGGCTCGGCGTCTGCGGAGAGATTGCGGCGCTCACCGCCGCCCAGGCCGCGTTCGGGCTCGACAGGATCGCGCGCATCGCCGTCTCCGGCGGCCATGTCGCGGACGGCGCTTTGAGCGGCGCGTCGATCGTCACCTGCTGCGGGGGTTGCCGCCAGTCGATCCTGGAGGCCGCGCAACTCGGCGGCCGCGACATCGCCGTCATCTCATCGAACGGTGACGGCACGGAGACGATGGTGACGCCGATCTCGGAGCTGATCCCGCACGGTTTCGGGCCCGCGAACCTCAAGGATGCGGGCTGATCTTCAGACCAGCTTGATCTCGCGCAGCCGCTGCATCAGGAAATCATGCGCGGTGATCGGCTCGGGATAGAGGTTCGGCCGCTCGTCCGACACGCAGCCCGGCAGCGTCTCGATCAGGTAATCGGGACGGAAGTGCAGGAAGAAAGGCATCGAATAGCGCGAATGGCCGCGCCGTTCGGGCGGCGGGTTGACGACGCGGTGCGAGGTCGACTTCAGGACATTGTTGGTGAGGCGCTGCAGCATGTCGCCGATATTGACGACGAGCTCGCCTTCCTTCGGCGACACCGGCAGCCATTCGCCGTCGCGGTCGAGCAGTTGAAGCCCCGCTTCCTCGGCGCCGAGCAGCAATGTGATCGTGTTGATATCCTCATGCGCGCCCGCGCGGACGCCCGAGGCTTCCGGCGAAACCGGCGGATAGTGAAGCAGGCGCATCACGCTGTTGCCGTCCCGCACCGTATCCTCGAAGAAATCGGGCGCGAGGCCGAGGTGGCGGGCGATGGCGGACAGGAGGCGCCCGCCCGCTTTGTCGAACGCCGCGAAGAGCTCAAGGAAGGTTGTCTTGAACGACTCCACTTCGGACGGCCAGATATTGTCCGCCATCGCCGCCTTGAACGGATGCCCCTCGGCAAGCGCCCGGCCGATATGCCAGAATTCCTTCAAATCATGCTCGGTCGCGCCCTTGGCGGTCTCGATCCCGAATGGCGTGTAGCCGCGCGCGCCGCCCCCGCCTGGGATATGATAGGCGCGCTTCGCCGCGTCCGGCAGCGCGAAGAAGGCCTTCGCCTTCTCCTCCGCGCGGGCGATGAGATCGGCCGGAATCCCGTGATCGGCGATGATCGCGAAGCCGTAGCGTTCGAACGATTGCCCAAGCTCGCGCGCAAAACCCTCGGGATCGGTTTCGGACGCGGCGAGCGAGACGGAGGCGATGGAGGATGCTTTGGTCATGGCCTGTGCCTTTGATCCGCTTTTCCTAAAAATTCCAGCGTCTTGATGTCAGGCCGCGCCGATCATCATTCCGGCGAGCGCCGCGCTCATCAAATTGGCGAGGCTGCCCGCGATCAACGCCTTCACACCCAGCCGGGCGATCACCGGCCGCTGGTTCGGGGCAAGGCTGCCCGTCACCGCCATCTGGATCGCGATCGAGCTGAAATTGGCGAAGCCGCACAGCGCGAAGGTGACGATGGCGACGGTCGCGGGGGACAAGGTGCCCTGCTGCGCGCCGAGGCTGATGAAGGCGACGAATTCGTTGAGCACGACCTTTTCGCCGAACAGCCCGCCCGCGCGCCCGGCTTCCTCCCACGGCACGCCGATCAGATACATGACCGGCTGGAAGACGTATCCGACGATGCGCTGGAAGGTCAGGCCCTCGATGCCAAACCAGCCGCCGACGCCCGACAGCAGGCCGTTGGCGAGCGCGACGAGCGCCACGAAGGCGAGCACCATCGCGCCCACCGCGACGGCGAGCTTGACGCCCGTCTGCGCGCCCTGGCTCGCGGCCATGATGATGTTGGCGGGCTTTTCCTCGTCATGCGTCGCTTCGGCGAGCGCGATCGTCTCCGCTTCCGGATCGTCGCCCAGCGGCAATTCGTCCCCACGCTCCGGCGCGTCCGGCATCATGATCTTGGCCATCAGAATGCCGCCCGGCGCCGCCATGAAGGAAGCGGCGAGCAGATAGTCGATGCGGATGCCCATCGCGGCGTAGGCGGCAAGGATCGTGCCCGCCACGCCCGCCATGCCGACCGTCATCACGGTGAAGAGCTGCGACGGGGTGAGGGTCGAAAGATAGGGCCGGATGACGAGCGGCGATTCGCTCTGCCCGACGAAGATGTTGGCCGCCGCGCAGAGCGATTCCACCTTCGACACGCCGGTCACTTTCTCGAGGCCTCCGCCGATCCAGCGGATCACGAACTGCATGACGCCGAGATAATAGAGGATCGAGATGAGCGCGGCGAAGAAGATGATGACCGGCAGCGCCTGGATCGCGAAATTCTGCCCCAGCGGATCGCTCGCGAGGCCCCCGAACAGAAAGGCCGTCCCCGCATTGGCATAGCCGAGGAGGTTGGACACGCCGCCCGACGCGAAGGCCAGGGCCTGCCGCCCCCACGGCGCGTAGAGCACCAGCACCGCGATCCCCGCTTGCAGCGCAAAGGCCGCGCCCACCACGCGCAGGCGGATTCCCCGGCGGTTGGAGGAGAGCGCGAACGCGATCAAAAGAATGAGCGCCATGCCGGCAAGGCCGGTCAAAATCCTGGTCATGTTCAGAAAAACCTCCCCCACGGGCTCTAACCGGCCCTCACCACACCATTTTCGCTTCGGCCGCGTCAATGGCCGCGTCCAGTTTCGATATCGCGTCGCCGATCGTCTCGGCGACCAGCAGCTGCCCCCGCCGCGCCGGCGACATGAAGCCTTGTGCCGTCACACCATCGAGAAAGCCGATCATGCCGTCCCAGAAGCCCACGACGTTCAGGAGCGCGAACGGCTTGGCATGATAGCCCAAGGCATTCCACGTCCAGGCCTCGAACAATTCGTCGAACGTGCCGATGCCGCCGGGCAGCGCCACGAAGGCGTCGGTGAGTTCCGTCATCTTCGCCTTGCGCTCGTGCATCGACCCGACGACGTGCAATTCGGTAAGGCCTTTATGCGCGACCTCCAGGTCGATCAGCGCCTGCGGAATGACGCCATGCGCCTCGCCGCCCGCCGCGACCACCGCGTCCGCCACCACGCCCATCAGACCCAGCCGCCCGCCGCCATAGACGAGGCCGATGCCGCGCCGCGCCATCTCGGTGCCGAGCTCCCGCGCGAGATCGGCGAAGCGCGGGTCCGCGCCCATGCTCGACCCGCAATAGACGGCGAGGCGCTTCATCTTCATATGCTGGCGATCAATTCTTGAAGGTCCGCTTCGGGACGCGCGCCATAATGGGAAATGACTTCCGACGCGGCGAGCGCGCCGATCTTCAGGCTGTCTTCCAGCGACCGCCCGCGCGCCTGGCCGATCAGGAACCCGGCGGCGAACAGGTCGCCCGCGCCGGTCGTGTCGACCACTTTGTCGATCCACACGGCAGGAACCGAAACACTCTCGCCGCCCGCCACCGCCCGCGCGCCCTTCGCGCCGCAGGTGACGACGAGGCAGGCGACCTTCGGCGCGATGGCGGCGATGGCGGCGTCGAGACCGGGAAGGGCGGCCAAAGCCTTCAATTCCTCCTCATTCGCGAACAGCATGTCGATCATGCCGCCGTCGATAATCTCCCGAAACTCTGCGCGGTGGAGAGCGATGAGTGCGATGTCGGACAAAGTGAAGGCGACTTTCCGGCCCGCGTCTCTCGCCACCTGCATCGCCCGCTTCATCGCCGCGCGCGGCCCCTCGGCGCGCCACAAATAGGCTTCGAGATAGAGGATCGCCGCCGACCGGATCTGGTCGTGATCCAGCACGTCGTGGGTCAGGCAGTGGGCGGCGCCAGGGAAGGTGTTCATCGTCCGCTGCGCATCGGGCGTGACGAGGATCAGGCAGCGCCCGGTCGGCACGCCGTCGGCGCACGCCGGAGTCGCGAATTCCACGCCCTGGGCGCGAATGTCGTGCCTAAAGACGTCGCCCAATTGATCCTTCGCCACCAGCCCGACGAACCCGGCGCGTCCGCCCATGGCGGCGATCCCCGCCATCGTGTTCGCCGCCGATCCGCCGCTCGTCTCGCGCGCCGGGCCCATATGGGCATAGAGCCGCTCGGCTTCCTCGGGCGTCAGGACGCACATCGATCCCTTGACCAGGCCTTCCCGCTCAAGAAAATCATCCTCGGCATTGGCGATGACGTCCACCACGGCGTCGCCGATCGCCAGCACGTCCAGTTTGGTTTCAAACACTTGTGGCAGCAGCTTTCGGGTGAAGGTCGGCAATTGGGACGAAGGTTCTCCCATGGCGCGAACACGCACGAATGGAAAGACTTTTTACGCTATAAACCCCTCCCCCTTGATGGGGGAGGTTGGGTGGGGGTGATCTACGACGTAGAACTCGTTCCTTCCGGACGCATCACCCCCACCCCATCCCTACCCCATCAAGGGGGAGGGGCTCGCCACGCCATTGCCACATCCGGCCCATCCTGTTTAGGAAGTGCAATGACCACTGCCACCACGTCCGGCCAATCCGGCATCTCCCGCTCCCTCTTCATCCTCTCCATCTTTTACGGGGGCATGACCTGCATCGCGGGCGTTCTCGGCAACAAGCTGGTCGCCCTGGGGCCGCTCGCGGTGGAAGCGGGCATCTTCGCCTTCCTGCTCCTCGTCGTAACGTCGAGCGCGATCGCCGAGACCAAGGGGCGGGAGACGGCGAACAAGCTCGTCCTCTACGGCTTCATTCCGCTCATCACGTCGATGATCCTCATTCGCCTCGTCCTCGCGCTGCCGCCCGCCGCTTTCTGGGAGGAAGAGCGCCGGGTCGCCTTCGACCTCATCCTCAACCAGTCGGCGCGGCTGATGCTCGGCGGCATGATCGCCTACGGCACCTCGCAGATCCTGAACGTCTTCATCTTTACCAAGATGAAGCGCGCCGAAGGCGGCCTCCTCTGGCTGCGCGGCCTCGTCGCGGGCGTGCTGAGCCAGGCGGTCGACACCGTGATCTTCATCTTCATCGCCTTTTACGGCGTCGCGCCGGTCGAACTGATCCTGCCGGGCCAATTGCTCGCCAAGGTCGTCCTCTCGGCGATCCTCGTGCCCCCGCTCATCTACGCCTTCGTCGCGCTCGTGAAGCGGTTGGACAAATAGCCTCTCTCCCCTTGCGGGAGAGAGGTTGGAGAGAGGGGTGTGAGCGAAGCGAGCCTGAAGATACCTTCAGCCGCATCGAGCGGCTTCAGCCATACCCCTCTCCCTAATCCTCTCCCGCAAGGGGAGAGAGGCTTTAGCGAAACGGCGGCTCGTCGAAGCTCCTGAGCTTGCGGCTGTGCAGCGTGTCGCCTTCCTCGCGCAGGATCGACAGGGTCTCGATCCCGATCCGCAGATGCTGGCTGATCGCGCGTTCGTAAAAACTGTTCGCCTGTCCGGGCAGCTTGATCTCGCCGTGCAGCGGCTTGTCTGACACGCAGAGGAGCGTCCCATAAGGCACGCGGAAGCGATAGCCCTGCGCCGCGACCGTCGCCGATTCCATGTCGATCGCGACCGCGCGGCTCTGGTTGAAGCGCAGCGAGGATTGGGCGAAGCGCAATTCCCAATTGCGGTCGTCGGTCGTCACCACCGTCCCGGTGCGCAGGCGGCGCTTCAAATCCGCCGCATCCTCCCCCGTCACGCGCAAGGCGGCGTTGAACATCGCCTGCTGCACTTCGGCGATAGCCGGGATCGGCACTTCGACCGGCAGCACGTCGTCCAGCACATGATCGTCGCGCAGATAGGCGTGGGCGAGGACATAGTCGCCGATCGTCTGGCTGGGGCGGAGGCCGCCGCAATGGCCGATCATCAGCCACGCTTCAGGCCGCAGCACGGCGAGGTGATCGCAGATCGTCTTCGCGTTGGACGGTCCGACGCCGATATTGACGAGCGTGACGCCCAGCCCCTCCTTCGCGATCAAATGATAGGCCGGCATCTGGTGCTTGCGCCAATTGCCGTTCGCGACCAGCGCCTCGGCATCCGGCGTATCCTTCGTCACATAGACGCCGCCCGGCGCCGACAAGGCGCTATAGGGGCTCCCTTCGCGGCCCAATTCCTCCACCGCCCAGCGGACGAATTCGTCGACGTAGCGGACATAGTTGGTGAACAGGATGTAGCGCTGCGTATGCTCGGCGGGCGTGCCGGTATAGTGGCGCAGCCGCGCCAGGCTGAAGTCGACGCGCGGGCCGTCGAACAGCGACAAGGGGCGCGGCGCGTCCGGCGCCTGGATCCAGATGCCGTCCGCGATCTCGTCGCCGATATGCGAAAGCTCGGTGGTCGGGAACCAGCGGCCGAGCTCGGCCGTGTGCACGCTGTCGAGGCGCAGATCGTCCGACCCGTCCAGCACGTAAGGATAGGGAATTTCGCTCGGGGACGGCCCCACCGAAATCTCGACCTGATAATCGGCGACGAGATAGCCGAGCTGTTCTTCCAGATAGGCGCGGTAAAGGTGCGGCCGCGCGACGCTGATCGCGTAGCGGCCGGGCTGGTTCAACCGCCCGAAGGCGCGGGGCGGGAAGGGCGCGGCGCGTTCCTGCCGGTGATCGATGCGCAGTTCGGGATAAGCGAACAAGCCCTTGGCACGTTCCGCCGGATCGGGTTTCTCGCCGGTCTTAAGATAGCGGGCAAGCGCGGTGCGGAGGCAGGCGGTGGACCGGTCCGCGATGGTGCAAAGGTCGTCGATTAATCCGGGAATGTCGTCGATGCGCGTCACGTCTCACCTCTTGTCGTGGCGCGGTCAGTGACAGAAATTGCGGGCGGAAGCCACCCTGCCGGACGTCTATCCGCCGGTTTTCAGGCGAGAATGATCTCGTGCCCGAAGCGCAGGCCGATTTGCCCGTCCTTTATCCAGCGGACGAAGGCATGGATCGGCGTGCAGCGGTCGAACTGGACGATCACGGTCTCGCCCAGGCGCGGAATGATCGGGCAGGTGATCATCGTGCCGCGCGAAGAGATGTTGTGCACCTCCGCCGGTATCTTCTGGCCGCGAAACAGCAATGTGGCGCGGCTGACGATATCGCAGCGCCGCTCCACGGCGCGGGCATCGTCCAGGCATGCGCCGCTGACGATGGCGGCACGATAGGCGCGGTCTTCGGCATTGCGCAGGGTCAACACGGCAATCCCCCCTTGTCGTTCGCGTGCCTTCATGAACCTGAAGGGTTACCGAACCGTTAGCAAGCGCGCCGCTAAGCCCCTCCCCCTTGATGGGAGGGGCTCATCGCCTCACTTCTCCCAATAATAAGGCTGGCGCTTCCGCTCGCCCGTCACTTCCTCGTTCAGCGTCATCGCGTCGTACAGGCGGCCGTTCAGCATCACCTTAGCGATCTTGTCGGTGTTGCGGATGTCCGCCGTCGGATCGGCGTCGAGGACCACGAGATCGGCGAGCTTGCCGGGCTCCAGCGATCCGATATCCTTGAAGCCGAGCGCCCGCGCCGGGTTGATCGTCGCGGTCTTCAGCGCGTCGATCGGCGCCCATCCGCCGCGGCCGAACGACCACATGTCCCAATGGAGGGCGAGGCCCTGCTGCTGGCCGTGCCCTCCGGCGCTCACCGTCACGCCATGTTCGGCAAGCAGCTTCGCGGTCGCCGCGCTCACCTTGTCGGCATAATCCTCTTCCGGCGCCTTCGTCACCCGGACGAGCTCGGGCTGGAGCTGGCTGGCGGGCGCGTGGGCGGTGAGCAGGGGATGCTTCCACACCTCGTCACGCGCGATCCAATAAGGCTCCGCGCCGGGCCCGCCATAGGTGACGCCGAGCGTCGGCGTGTAGGCGACCTTGGTCGCGCCGTAAAATTCCAGCACGTCCTTGTAGAGCATCGATTGCGGAATGTTGTGCTCCAGCGTCGTGTTGCCGTCCGCGATCAGCGCCATGTCCATGTTGAACAGCGAGCCGCCCTCCGGCACCACGGCGATGCCTTCTTTCTGCGCGGCGGCGACGACCTGCTGGCGCTGGTCGCGGCGCGGCTGGTTGTAATTCTTGATGCTGTGCGCGCCTTCGGCTTTCAGGCGGCGGACGTGGGCGAGCGCATCGTCGTAGCTGTCGATGACGGCGTAGCGCCCCGGCAGCTTCGCGCCGTAGACGATCTCGCCGGACGAAAAGATGCGCGGCGCGAGGATCAGCCCCGCCCGTTGCATCTCGCCCGCCGGGAAAATCTCGCTCGCCGTGCTCGACGGATCGTGGATGGTGGTGACGCCGAAGGCGAGGTGCGCCATCTCCTCCCAATTCTGCTGCGGGATCAAATCGTCCTCGCCCTGCGGCCCGTGGGCATGGGCGTCGATCAGGCCGGGGATGATCGTCTTGCCCGCGACGTCCACAACTTTGGCGCCGTCCGGAATAGCGACCGATCCGCGCGGCCCGACCGCCTTGATCCTGTTGCCGTCGATCAGGATCACGCCGTCCTCGACGATGCCGCCGGCCGCATCCGCCATGGTGACGATCTTCGCGCCGGTCAGCGCGACCAGCCCCTGCGGCTTGTCCGCCCGCGCCGGCAGGGCGAGCGACACGCCCGTCTTGGGCGCCGCATATTTGGGCGCGTCGCCGCCGGTGCCGATCAGCGCGCCCGCATCCGCTGTGTAGAGCGTCGGCCCCAGGCTCCAGGTGAGGGAGCGGCCGTTCGCCCAGCGCAGATACTGGCCGCCGTCGCCGCTCGCCTTGGTGACGGGCAATTGCGTGCCCTTGGCGCCGACGTCGATCGTCTTCGCGCCGCCCCAGAACGGCGTCACGAACACGCTGTAATTCTCGCGGAAGGCGATGGCGTCGCCGGTCGGCGCGACTTCATAGCCGGTCGCCATGGCGCCCTGCGCGTGGACCCGCTCGTCCTTGCCGTTCATGTCGACGCTGACGAGCCGCAGTTTCTGGTCGCCGCGCCGTTCGAGGAACAGGCGGTCGCTTGATGCGCCGAAATGCGGATTGCCGCCGTCGCGGGTCACCAGCACCGGCGCGCCGCCCGATGCCGCGACCTTGAAGATGCCGTTGTCTTCGGACCAGCTTTCGGCGGTCAGCCCGCCCGAGCCGGTACGCTCGAACACGATGGTCCGGCCGTCGGGCGAGAAAGCCGGGCGGCGGTAATGGCCCGGCGTGTCGGTCACCGTCCGCATGTCCGATCCGTCCGCCGCCACCGTGCGGATTTCGCCGAGCCTCCCGTCGTTCCAGCTGACGAAGGCGATGCGCCCGCCGTCGCGCGACCAGGCCGGGAACAGCTGGAAGTCGCCGTCCGCGCCAGTCAGCAGGCGCGGCGCGCCACCCGCCATATCCTTGACGTAAAGGCGCCCCAGGCTTTCGAAGACCACCTTCGATCCGTCCGGCGACACCGACGCGAAGCGCGGCATCTTCGTCGTGAAGCTGTCCGGCGCCACGTCCACCACCGGCCGCACCGGATCGACCACGTCGCGCGTGTCGCTCACCTGGAACGGGATTTCGGCGGCGTTCGATCCGTCGGCGTCGACGCGGCGGATCTTGCCGCCCGCCCAAAAGACGATGGAGCGGCTGTCCGGCGTCCAGTCCATGTTGGGATACAGGCCCATGACGCCCCAGGTTTCCTGCATGTCCTGGTCGAGCGCGTCGTAGATCTTGCGCTCCTCGCCCGATTTCAGATCCTTGACGTACAGCTTCGATTTGGCGCGCTCCCGCCGCACGAAGGCGAGGTAGCGGCCGTCGGGCGACGGGGCGGGGCGCACCGATCCGCCGAAGCCGGAAGCCGCCGTCGACCGCTCGCCCGTCTTGAGCTCGTAACGCTCGATGTTGAACAGGTCGCCGTTCGAATTTTGCGCATATTCGAAAACGTTCCCCGGCGTCACGTTGCGGGTGAAATAGATGACGTCGCCCTTCGGCGCGAAGGTCGGCTCGCCCAATTCCTTCTGGAATTGCGGGTTGGGCCGCTCGACCAGCGCGACGCCTTCGCCGCCGCCGACATGATAGAGCCAGACCTCGCCGGTGCCGGCCGAACGCTGCGTCGTGAAGTGCTTCCTCGCGGCGATATATTTGCCGTCCGGGCTCCAGCTCGGATTGTTGAGCAGGGTGAATTTCTCGGACGTCAGCGCCCGCTTGCCCGATCCGTCCGCGTTCATGATCCAGATATTGTCGCCGCCGCCCCGGTCGGAGGTGAAGGCGATCTGCTTGCCGTCGGGCGAAAAGCGCGGCTGCACCTCGAACGCGATGCCTTCCGCGATCCGCGTCGCCTTCCCGCCCGTCACCGGCATGGTGTAGATGTCGCCCAGCAAGTCGAAGGCGATGGTCCTGCCGTCGGGGCTGACGTCGACGTTCATCCACGTGCCTTCGGTCGTGTCGACCTTCACGGCCCGCGTCTTGAGCGGCGGCTTCATCACGTCCCATTTCGGCTTGTCGTCGGCCGCCATCGCGGTTGTGGACAGGAGAAAGAGCGACAAAGCCGCGGCGCGCTTCAGCATTTTGAGAGACCCCCCATGGAACCGTCCGCGCCCGGCGCGGAATCAAGATAGGGTGGGAGAGGTGCAACAACCGGGCGGACGGCGCAAGCCGCATCCGGAACGCGCCCGTCCCGGCGAGCGTTTGGGCACCGGAATGATTCGCGTATCGGCCCTTGTCGCTTTCCTCCTGCTCGCCGGCTGCGATTCCCTGCCGCGCGATCCGGACGGAACGCTGGACCGGGTGCGGGAAGCCCATCTGTTGCGCGCCGGGATCGTCGCCGGGCTCGCCGATCCGTCCGGCGCCCGCCATTATATCCGGCGCGTGGCGGGCCGCACGGGCGCGCGGGCGCAGGTCGAAGGCGGCAGCGCCGAACATCTCCTCGCCCGCCTCGACGCCGGTGATCTCGACCTCGTCGTCGGCGAATTCGGCGCGGGCTCGCCCTGGGGCCTCCACGTCAGCTTCCTTCCTGCGCTTGCCGAACGGGGGACGCCCTATGGCAACGTCCTGCTGGTGCCCGCCGCCCGCAATGGCGAAAATGCCTGGATCGCTCTCCTCCACCACGAGGCGAAGGCGATGCGCGGGGCCGCTTCATGAGCCTGCGCATTCCGCCGGAAATCGAGCCCGACCTGCGCCGCGCCATCCGCCTCGAATGGTGGACGCTCGCCTGGCTCGCCTCGATCGTCGCCGTCATGGGCCTCACCGCCGGGGCGAGCCAGGCGATGCGCACCGCCTGGATCGAGGACATGCTGAGCATGGTCCCCGCCATCGTCTTCCTGGTCGCGGTCCGGATCGAACATCGCCCGCCGACCCGGCTCTTCCCCTTCGGTTTTCAGCGCGCCAACAGCATCGCCTTCCTCATTTCCGCCGTCGCCCTCGCCGCGGTCGGCGCCATGCTCCTCTTCGAATCGGGGATGACCCTGCTCAAGGCGGAACATGCGACCATCCCGCCGGTCACGCTGTTCGGCGCGACCTTCTGGTCGGGCTGGCTGATGGTCGCGGCGCTCCTCTATTCGGTCGTGCCGCCGGTCATCCTCGGCCACATGAAGCTGCCCGTCGCCCGGCGCTTGCAGGACAAGGTGCTGCATACCGATTCGCTGATGCAGAAGGCGGATTGGATGACGGGGGTCGCGGGCGTCGGCGGCGTGGTCGGCCTGGGGCTGGGCCTGTGGTGGGCGGACGCGGCGGCGGCGATGCTCATCGCGTTGAGCATCCTGCGCGACGGCGTGAACGCGCTCCGCATCGCCACCGCCGAACTCGCCGACGGCGCCCCGCGCGCGCTCGACAGCGATGAGCTGGCGGAAGATGCGCAGGCGCTGATCGGCTTGCTGAGGCGCCATTATCCGGATGCGGATATCCGCCTGCGCGAAACCGGCCGCTTCATCCATGCGCAAGTGGTCTGCGCGGCGGCGGACGCGCCGCTCGACCTGAAGGGCGCCTGGCCCGCCGAGCCGGAGCGCGGCTGGCGCCTCGCTCAGTTGAGCTTCGTGCCGCCCGCGCTCGACGGCAGGGCCTGATCGCCACTCGGCACCAGCCGCATTTCGCCGCCCACAGGCTGCGCATAAGCCAGGGTGATGGCGTAGATGGCGAGCGCGAGGAGCGGCAGCATGGTGAGGATCATGCCCCCGATGCGCAGCCGGTTGAGCGTGCCTTTGTCCATGCCGAAGGCGTGGAGGATGCGGCCGAGGATGAAGAGAATGGAGACGATCCAGAGCCAGGTCGCCGATCCCGCGCCCATTTCCACGAGGCCGAGGAGGATGAGGTAGAAAGGCGCATATTCGACGAAATTGGCCTGCGCGCGCATGCGGGCGGTGAGCGCCTGGGCGCCGCCGTCGCCGATCAGCACCTTGTGGTGCCGCCGCATCTGGCCGACGCGCCACGACAGCCAGAAATTGAGGAGGGCCGCGGCGCCCGCGATAGTGAGTGTGATCGGCAGGATCATGATGCTGGTTCCCCCATGGTACCGCCGTCTGCTCGCACGAAGAGGCGGCGCTTGCAACAGCGGGGAAAATCGGTATAGGCCGCAACGCTCAAGAGCGAGCAGAGGGCCGCCAGGCCGTGGCCCGAACAGGCCGTGACCATTGGCCTCCCGCTTCGCCCGCATCAACACGAATCAGAAACGAACAGGTGCCAGCATGGCCGTCCCTAAGAGAAAAACTTCGCCTTCGAAGCGCAACATGCGCCGCAGCCACGACGCGCTGCGCGTCGAAGCGTTCCAGGAATGCCCGAATTGCGGCGAGCTTTACCGTCCGCACAATCTGTGCACGGCCTGCGGCCATTATAACGGACGCGAAGTCCTTCCTGTCGAAGCCTAAGGGCAGGGATTAACCGCATGGGCAGTTCGCCGCGAATCGCCCTCGATGCGATGGGTGGCGATGTCGGGCCGGCGGTTCTGGTGGCGGGCGCGGCTCTCGCCTTTCAGCGCCGCGACGATCTGCGCTTCCTGCTGTTCGGCGATGAAGGCGCGATTCGCGCCGAGCTCGCCGCGCACCCTGAGCTCGCGTCGGTTTGCGAAGTCGTCCATTGCGACGATGTGATCGCCGGCACCGAGAAGCCGAGCCAGGCGATCCGCCGCGCCAAGACCACTTCCATGGGCCAGGCGGTCGCCGCCGTGAAGGACGGCCGTGCCGACGCCGCCGTGTCGGGGGGCAATACCGGCGCGCTGATGGCGATGGCGAAGCTCGCCTTGCGCACCCTCCCCGGCATCGACCGCCCGGCGCTCGCCGCCTTGCTCCCGACGCTTGGCGACAACGACATCGTCATGCTCGATCTCGGCGCCAATACGGAGGCCGACACCCGCAACCTCATCCAGTTCGCGGTGATGGGCGCGGCCTATGCCCGCGTCATCCTGGAGCTGGAACGGCCGCGCGTGCAGCTCCTCAACATCGGCACGGAAGAGCTGAAGGGCACGGATGAGCTGAAGGACGCCGCCACGGCTCTCCGCGCCGCCACCGCCCTTCCCATGCAATTCGACGGCTTCGTCGAAGGCGACAAGATCGCCCGGGGCGATGTCGACGTGGTCGTCACCGACGGCTTTTCCGGCAACATCGCCCTGAAGACCGCCGAAGGCACGGCCCGCTTCGTCACCGACCTCCTGAAGCGCGCCTTCACCAGCTCCGTCCGCTCGAAGATCGGCTTCCTCATCTCGCGCCCGGCGACCGAGCTCTTGAAGCATCATCTCGATCCGAACAATCACAACGGCGCGGTCTTCCTCGGTTTGAACGGCCTGGTCGTGAAGAGCCACGGCAATGCCACCGCCAAGGGCGTCGCCAATGCGATCCGCGTCGCGGCGCGCATGGTGCGCGAAGAGCTGACTCGCAAGATCATGGACGATCTGGACCGCTTTCCCTCCGATCATATTAGGGGGAGCGGCGCGAAATGAGGCGTTCGACGATTATCGGCACCGGTTCCGCCTTGCCCGCGCGCTGCGTCACCAATGCCGATCTTGCGCAGCGCGTCGACACCAGCCACGAATGGATCGTCGAGCGCACCGGCATCGAGCAGCGCCACATCGCCGCCGACGGCGAGACGACCGCGACCCTCGCCACCGAAGCGGCAAGGAAAGCGCTCGAAGCGGCGGGCGTGCCCGCGGACAAGATCGGCCTCATCGTGCTCGCCACCGCCACCCCCGACCAGACCTTTCCGGCCAGCGCCACGAAGGTCCAGACCGCGCTCGGCATCGACGACTGCATCGCCTTCGACGTCGCCGCCGTCTGCACCGGCTTTCTCTACGCCCTCTCCGTCGCCGACAATATGGTGAAGGGCGGCATGGCCGATTATGCGCTCGTCATCGGCGCGGAAACCTTCAGCCGCATCCTCGATTGGGAGGATCGCGCCACCTGCGTCCTCTTCGGCGACGGCGCGGGCGCTTTGGTCCTGAAGGCGGAAGAAACGCAGGATCGCGGCATCCTCGCCACCCGCCTCCATGCCGACGGCCGCCACAACGAGCTTCTCTATGTCGATGGCGGCGTGTCGACGACTGGCACGGTCGGCAAGCTCCGCATGAAGGGCAAGGAAGTGTTCCGCCACGCGGTCGTGAACCTCGCCGATGTCCTGAACGAAGTGCTCGCCGCCGCCGGGCACGCGCCGGACGAGGTCGACTGGGTCGTCCCGCATCAGGCCAACAAGCGCATTCTCGATGCGACCGCCAAGAAGCTCGGCCTCGCGCCTGAAAAAGTGGTGGTCACGGTCGACCGGCATGCCAACACGTCGGCCGCCTCGGTGCCGCTCGCGCTCGACACGGCGGTGCGGGACGGACGAATCAAAAAGGGCGACCTCATCGTGATGGAGGCGATGGGCGGCGGCTTTACCTGGGGTGCCGCGATCGCTCGTTACTGAAATGAAACGACAAAGTGCGGATTGACTGTTGCGTCGCTGCGCTTAATGTCCCGGCGGGGAATTTTTTGGGGGAAAGGTTTTTTGTCATGGCGGACGCAGGAATAATGAGGGAGCCAAAGGCCGGCACGCTGACGCGCGCGGATCTCGCCGACGTCGTTCATGACGAAATCGGCCTGTCGCGCGCCGAATCCGCGAATGTCGTCGAACGCATCCTGCACCATATGTGCGCGGCGCTCGCCGATGGCGAGAATGTGAAGATTTCCGGCTTCGGCAGCTTCATCCTGCGCGACAAGGGCGAACGCATCGGCCGCAATCCCAAGACGGGCGTCGAAGTGCCGATCGCGCCGCGCCGCGTCCTCACCTTCCGCGCCAGCCAGCTGATGCGGGAGCGTATCGTCAGCGGCGGCTAAGAGACGGAATGGCGGATTCCAAGAGCGAGGGCGCGTTCCGCACGATCAGCGAAGTCGCCGCCGAGCTTGGAGTCCCGCAGCATATCCTGCGTTATTGGGAAACGCGTTTCCCGCAATTGAAGCCGCTGCAGCGCGCGGGCAACCGCCGTTATTACCGGCCCGACGATGTCGCGCTCGCCCGCCGCATCCACCAGCTTCTGGACCAGGAAGGCTATACGATCCGCGGCGTCCAGCAGATGCTGGCGGGGAAGGGGGCGGGGCCCTCCGCCCAGCCTGTTCAATCCGCGCCCGCTCCATCCATAGCGGCCGCCCCATCCGCGCCGCCCGCCATGCCGGTCGAGGCGCTCGCCGCCCTCCGCGCGCTGCTTCAGGACGCGCTCGACGAAGGCTGACCGGCGCCCGGCTGGATCGCCCCGCGCGCTGAATCGTTCAGGATCCTATCATTCTCGACCGGCTAGGCTTTCCGCGATGATCGAGACCGCGACGCAGGACAGGGTCAAATCGGCGCTCGTCGCCGGCGCCGTCCACGCATTGCTCGCTTATGCCTTCATCGCCGGGCTCGACCGGCATGCCGCGCCCGCGCTCGATCCTCCGCTGAAGCTGTTCGACATCAGCTTGCCGGTTCCGCCGCCGGTCGTCGAAACGGTCCAGCCCGAAAGCCGCCGGATGCCGGAACCCGAAGGCCGCGCCGCCCCGCCCGGGTTGAAGGCTGAGGCGTCTCCCATCGTGGCGCCCAAGCCGCGGGTGCGGCTCGATCCACCGCCGCCCGTCGTCGCCGCGCCGGTGCCCGGCATCGGCGCCTCGGTCTCGCAGGGCGCCTCCGACGTCCCGGGCCCCGGCACCGGCGCGGGCGGGACCGGCACGGGCACCGGGAGCGGCGGGGCGGGAAGCGGCACGGGCGGCGGCGGCGCGGCGGCGCGGGCACGGCAGATTGCGGGCCGGATCGTCAATGCCGATTATCCGCGCGCGGCGAAGCGGGCCGGGGTGGAAGGCGAAGTGCTCGTCCGCTTCACCGTCGAGCCCGATGGCCGCGTCGGCCGCTGCTCCGTCGTTCGCTCCAGCGGCAGCGACGCCCTCGATTCCACCACCTGCCGCCTCATCCAGCAACGCTACCGCTTCGCGCCCGCGCGCGACGCGTCGGGCCGTCCGGTCAGCGACGAAAAAGGCTGGGTCCAGCGCTGGTGGCTGGAACGGGACTAAGGGGCGCCTAACACGGTCAATAACTGTCCTCGTCCGGCCCCAGCTCGGGATCCAGATCGCGCGGCCGGATGAAACGGGCGATGGTGCCTTCGCCTTCCGCCACATCGGCCCAATGCGCCACGTCGAACCGGATTTCGGCAATCGTCGCGGTCGGATATTTGACCGCCGCTTCCTCGCGCAGCGCACCCGGCCCGGCCAGCATCAGCGCCAGCCGCTCGAGGCCCGGATTGTGGCCGACGATCATCAGCCGCTCGACGCCGTCATCCGTCTCCCGCACGATATCCAGCAACGTCTCCGCCGCGGCGAGATAGAGGCGCTGGTCGTAATCGGGCGACAAGGCGCGGCCATAACCGGTTTCGATATCGGCCAGGGTCTCGACGACGCGCAGGGCGGGCGATGCGCGCACCGCGTCGAAGATCAATTTCTCGGCCCGCATCGCGCGGCCCACCGTCTGCGCCGCCCGCCGCCCGCGCCGGTTCAAGGGCCGGTCGAAATCCCGCGCTACCGGATCGTCCCAGGTGGACTTGGCGTGGCGCAGCAAAGTCAGGATTTTCATTCCGCCCTTTCGGATGCCGTAACGTCCGGATCGCTTTCTTGCACCAAAAAGGCGGCGCTGGAAAGGCGCGCCCGCACCCGCGCCACCGCCTCGTCGAACGTCACCCGGCTGATCGCGACGCCGGGCGGAAAGGCGGTCATCAGCCGCGACGGCGCCGCCGCCGACAGAAGGACGAACAGCCCCCTGTCCTCCGCCCGCCGGATCAGCCGTCCGAACGCCTGCGCCATGCGCGCCCGCACGACGCGGTCGTCATAGGCGCTGCCCCCGCCCGCCGCCCGCCGCGCCGCGTGGAGCACGGTCGGGCGCGGCCACGGCACGCCCTCCATCACCACGAGCCGCAGCGAATGGCCCGGCACGTCGACCCCGTCGCGCAAGGCGTCGGTGCCGATGAGGGACGCGCGCGGATCGTCGCGGAAGATGTCGACCAGGGTGCCGGTGTCCATCGGATCGACATGCTGGGCGTAGAGCGGCAGCCCGGCCCGCGCCAGCCGGTCCGCGATCCGCGCATGGACCGCCTTCAGCCGCTGGATGGCGGTGAACAGCCCCAGCGTCCCGCCCTCCGCCGCCTCGATCAGCCGCGCATAGGCCCCGGCAAGCTGCGGAATATCGCCGCGCTTCAGGTCGGTGACGATCAGCACTTCGCTGTTCGCGCCATAATCGAACGGGCTCGGCGCTTCGAAGTGGAGCGGCGGGCGATCGAGGTGCCAGGCCCCGGTCCGCGCCTCCGCCGCGCCCCAATCCTCGCTCCCGCGCAGGGTCGCGGACGTAACGATCACGCCATGCGCGGGCTTCAGCACCGTCTCGGCGAGCGGCCGCGTCGGGTCGAGCCAGCGCCGGTGCAGCCCGATATCATATTCGCGCCCCTCCGCCCGCTCGACGCCGAGCCAGTCGACGAAATCGGGATCGGCCGGACCGCCAAGCCGCGACACGAGCGCGATCCACGCGCTGAGCGTCCCTGTCCGCCACGACAGCCCCGCAATCGCCCCCTCGATCCGCGCCCGCGCCTGCGCGTCGAGCCAGTCCGGCGCGTCCTCCAGCACCGCCTCCAGCCGTTTGGCGAGCGCCATCAAGGGCCGCATCAAGGCCTCCAGAGCCTCGGCGGCCGGCTGCGCCGCCGCGACGATATCGCCGTCGAGCTCGGCCATTTCGGTCTCGAGCCCATAACCCGCATCCTGCGCCGAGGCCCGCGCATAGACGGTGCCGCGTACTGCGCTCAGCAGCTTTTCCAGCGGCCCGAACGGCACTCCTTCCGCGATCCGCCCGATCCAGCCGTCGCCCGGCAGCAAACCCGCCGCCTGCACCGCCGCGTCGAGCGCCAGCGCCCCCTGCTCGTCATAGGACGCAACGTCGCTCAGCCGCGCCGACAGCCCGCGCCGCCGCCCGCGCGACTTGCCCTCCGGCCCGATCAGCCAGCGCCGCATCTCGATCGCTTCCTGCCCGCTGAGCGCCACGCCGAACGTCGAATCCGCCGCGTCGAACAGATGATGGCCCTCGTCGAAGATCAGGCGGGTGGGCGGATTGCCGCTCTCCCGCCCGCGCGCCGCGTTGACCATGACGAGCGCATGGTTGGCGATGACGATATCCGCATCCTGGCTCGCCCGCGCCGCCCGCTCGATGAAGCATTTCCGGTAATGCGGGCAGCCGGCATAGACGCATTCGCCGCGCCGGTCGGTCAGCGCCGTCGATCCCGCCCGCCGGAAGAGGGTGGGGAGCCAGCCCGGCAGGTCGCCGCCCACCATGTCCCCGTCTTTGGTATAGGCCGCCCAGCGCGCCACGAGTTGCGCCAGGATCGCCGCCCGGCCCGCAAAGCCGCCTTGCAGCGCGTCTTCCAAGTTCAGCAGGCACAGATAATTTTCCCGCCCCTTGCGGACGACCACCTTCTTCTTGCGCTCAATCGCATCGGGGAAAAGCCGCAATCCTTCCTTGTCGAGCTGGCGCTGCAGCGCCTTGGTATAGGTCGACACCCACACCGCCCCGTCCGCTTTCTCCGCCCACAGCGAAGCGGGCGCGAGATAGCCCAGGGTCTTGCCGATCCCCGTCCCGGCCTCGGCGAGCAGCATGTTGGGAAGGCCGTCGGCCACGCGCGGCCCGAACGCTCCGGCGGCGGCGGCGGCATAATCCTTCTGCCCCTCCCGCGCTTCCGCGCCCTGCCCGGTCAGCCGCGCCAGCCGTTCCACCGCGTCCTCCGGCGCCACCCGCACCGGCCGGGGCTGTCCGCGGGCACCGCCTTCCTCCCATTCCGGGAGCTTGGAAAACAGCCACCGCTCATCCCGCTCCGGCCGCTTCAATCTTTGCGCCACCGCCGCCGCCCACGGCCAGCGCAGCCGGTAAAGCGATTGCGCCGAAGCCCAGGCGCCCTCGCGCTCGGGCCAGGCGGGGTCTTCGAGGGTGGAGAGGAGTGTTTCGGCCGCTTCGAGCAGAAATGCAGCGGCGTATGCACCGTCAAAATCCTCCCCAGCATGGGGAGGGGGACCAGCCGAAGGCTGGTGGAGGGGCTGCCCCGAACCCTTTGCCAGCCCCTCCGTCAGCGCTACCGCGCTGCCACCTCCCCGTACCGGGGAGGATCTCAAAACTCCCGCCAGCCCTTTCGGCGTGGGCACCACGAATCTTGCCGGATGCACGAACGCGAACAGCTCCAGCAAATCCAGCCCCGACAAATCGGGATAGCCCAGCCGCTGTCCCACCAACGGCGCGTTCAGCATCACCATCGGCGTTTCGGCGGCGCGCGCGATCGCTTCGCCGCGCCCGACGCCGCGCACCCTGCCCTCAGGATCGGCGATCCAGATGCCGCCATGGGTTGCGTAGAGCGCCGGATAAGGCAAAGAGGCCGTCATCCGCTCCATTTGGGACAGCCGGAACGAAAGGGCAACAGTGACGATTCCGCAAGAGATCCGCGAAGCCGCAAAGGTTTCAAAGGCTTGGCCTTATGAAGAGGCGCGGAAGCTCTTGAAACGCTATCCGGACGGTCCGGGCGAAAAGGGCATCGTCTTCGAAACCGGCTACGGCCCATCGGGCCTGCCGCACCTCGGCACGTTCCAGGAGGTCGCCCGCACCCTGATGGTGCGCCATGCCCTCCACGAAATCGTCGATTGGCCGACCCGCCTCATCGCTTTCTCCGACGACATGGACGGCATGCGCAAGGTGCCGCCCGGCGTGCCGCATCAGGATATGATGCACGACCATCTCGATCAGCCTTTGTCCCGCGTGCCCGACCCGTTTGGCTGCGGCCACGCAAGCTATGCCGATCACAACAACAATCTCTTGAAGGCTTTTCTCGACCGCTTCGGCTTCGACTATGAATTCAGGGCCTCGTCGGACTGCTACGGCTCAGGCGCCTTCGACGATGCGCTGCGCCAGGTGTTGCGCCAATATGACGCAATCATGGGCGTCATGCTCCCGACTTTGCGCGAAGAGCGCCGCCAGACCTATTCGCCGGTCCTCCCGATCAGCCAGGTCAATGGCAAGGTGTTGCAGGTTCCGGTCGAGGTCGTGGACGCCGAAACCGGCCTCATCCGCTACACCGATCCCGCGACCGGCGAAGCGGTCGAACAGTCGATCCTGAAGGGCGGCGCGAAGCTGCAGTGGAAGGTCGACTGGGCGATGCGCTGGTATGCGCTCGGCGTCGATTATGAAATGGCGGGCAAGGATTTGATCGACAGCGTTACCCAAAGCTCGAAGATCGTCCGTATCCTTGGGAGCCGCCCGCCCGAAGGCTTCAATTACGAGCTCTTCCTCGACGAAAATGGCGAAAAGATTTCGAAGACCAAGGGCAACGGCGTCACCATCGACCAGTGGCTGACCTATGCGCCGCCGGAAAGCCTCAGCTTCTACCTCTATCGCGAACCGAAGCGGGCGAAGCAGCTCAGCTTCGGCATCATTCCACGGGCGGTGGACGAATATCAGCAATTCCTCGCCGCCTATCCGGCGCAGGAAGCGGACAAGAAGCTCGGCAATCCCGTCCACCACGTTCATGCGGGCAATCCGCCGGCGGCGCGGATGCCGCTCACCTTCGCGCTTCTCCTCAATCTGGTCGGCGTCGCGTCGAGCGACGACAAGGATCTGCTCTGGGCCTTCGTCAGGCGCTACGCGCCCGACGCCTCGCCGGAAACCCATCCCGAACTCGATGCCCTGATCGGCTATGCGGGCGCCTATTTCCGCGATTTCGTGAAGGACAGCCTCCATCGCCGCGCGCCCGATGAAAAGGAGGCCGCCGCGCTCCGCGACCTCGACGCCCAGCTCGGCGGAATGGCGGAGGATACCGACGCCGACACGATCCAGAACATGGTCTTCGAAGTCGGCAAGGCCCACAGTTTCGAAAACCTGCGCGATTGGTTCAAGGCGCTCTACGAAACCTTGCTCGGCACCAGCCAGGGGCCGCGCATGGGCAGTTTCATCGCCCTTTACGGCGTCGGGAACAGCCGCAAACTGATCGCCGAGGCGCTGGCCCGCTAAGGCGTCTGCCATCGCTCGGTCCGATTCGGATCGAATTCGATGCCGCCGCCGCGCCCGCGCCGCGCAATCCGGCCGATCTGCCATCACAAATGGACTCGCCGTCACGTTCGTCTACGAAATCTTAGGCCTTCGTCTACTAGGCGTGGATTGCTCTCCGGGCTGGAGCAATGACGCATCCAGGTTTTACGAGAGCGGAATTTGTGGGGCAAATGGTGGCTTTACGTAAAAACCTTGACGCGGTGTCGTTGCTCACCGCGTTTGGCGGCGAAGATGACAGCTCCTGGGGAGGGAGCGCCGAAGCCGGGACCACGACCCCGCCTTCACCCATCTTCGCCGCCCCATCCTTTTCTGTCGGGAAATTGGGCCGGACTGAGCTCGGTGCCGGTTTGCCCGCATGTGGCGTGATTAAGGGGGTATCGGCGTGATGGTACGAAATCTGACTTTGGGTTTGACGGCTTTGATGCTGGTCTCTTGCGGCGGCGATAAGGGTTCGTCGCCACCGCCACCGCCACCGCCCACTGTTGCCGTCGCCATTACCCCGGCAACGGCAAATGTCCTCACAAACGGCACCGCCCAATTCCAGTGCACTGTGACAGGCAGCACGAATACTGCTTGTAATTGGTCCGCCACCGGCGGCACGGTCAGCGCTGCCGGTCTCTACACCGCGCCCGCGAATGGCGGAACCTACACGGTTACCGCTGCCGCCGCCGCAGATGCGACGAAAACGGCCACCGCGACCGTCACGGTGGCCGCGCCAGTTTCTGTTACAATCAATCCTGTTACGGCCAATGTGGAAACTGGAACGACCAGGCAATTCACTTGCACGGTCGCCGGCAGCGCCAACCCCAATTGCAACTGGTCGACGAGCGGCGGCACAATCAGCGCGACGGGGCTCTACACCGCGCCGTCGACTCCTGGAACCTACACGGTCACGGCCGCTGCGGCTGCCGATACAACAAAGACGGCTACAGCGGCAGTGACGGTAATCCAGGGAGTTTCAGTCGCGATTACGCCTGCGACGGTCAACTTGGATGCGGATAGAACTCAGCAATTCCAGTGCACCGTCACCGGCAGCCCGAACACGGCCTGCACATGGTCTGTGCAGGAAGGCGCTATTGGCGGTACTGTTTCCACTTCGGGTTATTACAATCCGCCGACCCCGACGGAAACGGGTGGCACCTATCATGTCGTTGCCACCTCGGTTGCCGATCCGACCAAGACGGCCGTCGCGACGGTCAATGTCGGGCCTCGCCCAACATTGTCGATCTCTGCGACTGGGCAACCTGATGGCGTCTGGATTCGTCTCCAGCCTTCCGCCACGCAGCAGTTCACCTGTACGTTGAGGGGCGTCAGCAACGCCACCTGCAGCCTTTCGGTGCCCGCAGGGCAGGGGACGATTACGCCTTCAGGCGGCACCACGGGCTTGTACACGGCTCCGGCCACGCCCGGCCAATATTCGGTCATTGCAACCGCGAGCCACGATCCGAGCTTCCGTGCCATCGCAACGGTGATCGTGGATCCGGCGGCGCCGCGTCAGCCTTGGGTCAACGGCTATTATGCTGGTTATTTCTGGGACCAGATGTACCAGCCGCAGGAAGTCGACATGACCGCGATGACGCATATCGTCCTGGCGCGCGTCGCTCCTGGAGGGGGCTCCATTCCTGAGCCAGGCAAGGGTCCGGGCGATATCGTCCTGGCCGGGGGCACCTTCCATGATTCGACCAATCCTGGTTCGCCGCAGGCCGGCGTTTCCGTGGAGGATTGGCTGATCGCTCGAGCTCATGCGGCCGGAACGAAGGCAATTCTAATGTTCGGTGGTGATGGCCTGGACGGCATTGGCTTTAATCTCAGCTCGGCCGACAATTTGCGCCCGCGGTTCGTCAAGAACATCGTCGATTATCTTGTCCTGCATCGATATGATGGCATCGACGTCGATTGGGAAAACCGGCTGGCGGACGGTTGCAGCGCGCAAGATTGCGGAACCGCCATCCCCGGTACCGAATCTGTCCGGCGCCTAAAGGCCCTTATTCATGAAATCCGCGCGGAGGCGAATGCTCGTCCTTTCTATCAGGGCACGCCGATCCTCATCACGTTCTCGGCTTACACTGTCAAAAAGGGCCAGCAGCCCGACCAATATCAGGTCGACGTGGCCAACATGGTCGATCAGTATAACATGATGAGTTACGGCGTCGGCTCGACTTGGGTCGGTGGTGGCTGGGGGTCATGGCTCAACAGCCCCATCTTCGGCGCTTATTGGCGCACCGACCCAGGCAATACGCCTAAGACGAATGATGCTCCCGTTGATCTCAACAGCAGTATCGTCGCCTATGAATTGGCTGGCGTTGTCAATGCGCGCCAAAAGATAGGCATAGGCATGGGTTTTTACGGCACAGCTTATGGCTTGGGTTTGGTCGATGGCAATGGAAACCCTGGACGTACGCCGCGCCTCAACACCGAAAATGTGCAATATTATAACCCCCCTGAGCAGGGGTTTGAATATAATATGATGAAGGAATTGGGTTACATCGATAACGGCCAGATGGTCTTCGATGAAGAAGCTCAAGCGATCTACCGCACCTATCCTGCCGCTGAATTCCCCCAAGGCTATATTCCGCCGCCTTCAACGGGGATCCACCATAATCGCAGGGGCATAGCTTATGTCACTTACGAGAACGGCCGGTCCATCCAAGCGAAAGGCAATTGGGTACGTGGCGGAGGTGCTGGCGGTGTGATCATTTGGATGATCAACTACGGTGATACCGGCAACAGCAACACGCTGATGGCGGACGTGAAATGCAGCTTCCTGCAGCGCGCCTGCCCGGGTCCGATGACGCCATGATTTTGTGAATTTCGGAGCCTCGCTCCGATACAAGTCACCCCACTGGACCGTTCCTTCTCCGGAAGGAACGGTCCTTTTTTTTATCCCGATGCGGCGTGATGCGATTGGGGAGGAGCGCTTCCCTTGGACTCCGCTCCTCCCGTTCAGTCACCCCACTGAACCGTTCCGATCGCTCGGGCATCCATCATTCTCATTCTCTAAGAATTTGTAAAGCCTTGGCATTCCTGTCCCGCCGTGACGGTGGCGAGGCGGTGCCCCCAAGGTCATTGACTGGCTCGCGGCGCGGGACGATAGCGCCAGGCAAGCGCTCGCCGCCAAAGAGGACAAGTCCATGAACGACATGACCAGCATCGCCGCCCAGCCCGCTTATTCCGAAGGCGCCGCGCGGCTGCTGCAGCGGGCGCCCGCTTTGTTCGTGAACGGCGAATGGGTCGCCTCCTCCCACGACAAGACCCTGGCCGTCGTCGATCCCTCGACGGGCAAGGAAATCGCCCGCATCGCCGATGCTTCGGACGCCGATGTCGACCGCGCCGTCGCCGCCGCCCGCGCCGCCTTCGACGACGGCCGCTGGACCGGCCTTCCGCCTTATGCCCGCGCGCGCCTGATCGAAAGGCTCGCGGACCTCCTCGAAGCGCATAATGACGAATTGGCCGAGCTCGAATCGATCGACAACGGCAAGCCCATGGCGCTCTCCGGCGGCTACGATCTCCCCCGCTGCGTCGCGACCCTGCGCTACATGGCGGGCTGGGCGACCAAGCTCGCGGGCCAGACGATCGAGCCCGCCATGCACCCGACCGGCACCTTCCACTCCTATGTCCGCCGCGAGCCGGTCGGCGTCTGCGCGCAGATCGTGCCGTGGAACTACCCCCTCATGATGGCGGTGCAGAAGATCGCCGTCGCCCTCGCCGCGGGCTGCACCATCGTGCTGAAGCCCGCCGAACAGACCTCGCTTACCGCCCTCCGCCTCGGCGATCTCGTCGCGCAAAGCGGCATTCCGGCGGGCGTCCTCAACATCGTCACCGGGCTTGGCGAAACGGCGGGCGACCGCCTCGTCCGCCATCCGCAAGTCGACAAGATCGCCTTCACCGGCTCGACGGAGGTTGGCAAGATCATCAACCGCGCCGCCACCGACACGCTGAAGCGCGTCACCCTGGAGCTTGGCGGCAAGTCCCCGGTCATCGTCCTCCCCGACGTCGACATCGCGTCGACCGCCGCCGGCGCCGCCCGCTCGATCTTCGCCAATGCGGGCCAGGTCTGCATCGCGGGCTCGCGCCTCTACGCCCATCGCGACGTGTTCGACCGCCTGCTCGAAGCCGTCGCCGACAATGCCAGGGACTGGAAGGTCGGCCCCAGCCTCGCCCCCGATACAAGGATGGGCCCGCTCGTCTCCCAGGAACAGCATGAGCGCGTCCTCTCCTATATCGACGCGGGCAGGAAGGCGGGCGCCTCCGTCCTCACCGGCGGCGAAGCGCTCGGTGGAGACGGCTATTTCGTCAGCCCCACTGTGCTGGTCGACGTGAAGCCCGACATGACCGTGGTGAAGGAGGAAATCTTCGGCCCCGTCCTCGTCGCCCAGCGCTTCGACGATCTCGACGAGGTCGCCAGGGCCGCGAACGACACGCCCTACGGCCTCGCCGCCAGCGTCTGGACGCGCGACATCTCCGCGATGCATCGCCTCACCGCGAAGATCAAAGCCGGGATGGTGTGGGGCAATTGCCCGTCCGGCGCCGACATCGCCTTGCCCTTCGGCGGCTACAAGCAATCGGGCTTCGGCCGCGAAAATGGCAGTCAGGGCATCGAGGCTTATCTGGAAACCAAGACCGTCTCGATCCTGCTCTGACCCATTCGTCGCCCGGATTTTCCCCTTTCGTCGAAAGGGGATGGCCCTGCGCGCGGCGATTTCTAAAGCTTCCTCCGATACCGGCCTATTCCGGCCGGCAAGGAGCTTGTCGTGCGCAACGCGTTTTTCTCCCCGGCGGTCGCCGCCGCCCTCCTGCTTTCCGCGCCCTCGGCCGCGCAGGATACCAGCCGTCTCGATAGCCAGGCGAAAGCCTATGGCGATCTCGCGGACCGGGTTGTCGACCATTGGGCCGGGCGCGAACCGGAAGGGGAGCCGTCCATCGACCTTCCCGAGCTTCGGGTCAGCGAGCAATATGCCAATTCGGTGAGCGAGGCGGAGCGCGCGTTGATGCAGCGCCGCCTGGAGGCCATCACCGCCTTCCTCCTCGCCCAGCCCTCGCTGCAGAATTCGGACATCCAAGTCACGCCGCGCTGGATGTCGCTCTACCGGCTTAACATGAACGACGGCGCCTATCTCACGATGGGCGTGACTTACGAATTTCAGCTTGCCGGGGACATCGCGACGGTGAGCGTCACGACCAGCCCGGTGAAGGGGATGCCGGGCGAATGGCGCACGGTCGGCCGGACGGCGGGCGGATGCCGCCGGGAACAGAAGGCGAAGGGCTCCGGCACAGGGGGCGAGGTCTACCGCATCGGCACGGTCGGCGGTGCGAAAGGAACGGCGATCAAGGCCGTCGAGATCGAAGGCGGCGGCGGTCTCAACATCAATCCGCGCCTTGATGTGGACAGCCAGGCGGAATCGATCGTCGGCCGCGTCGTCGCGGCGGTCCAGACGCTGGACTGCAACAAGTTGCTCGCCTTGGCGAACGGCCAATGAAGCGGGACAGGCGCCGGATGCTGAAGGCGGTCCTCGCCGCCGGGTTGTGCGCGGCGGCCCTGCCGGGCGCCACCATCGCGCAGGATGTCCCCGATGTGCCGAAGGATGCCGACATCCTCCGCCTGGACGAAAAAACGCTGGTCGACATGGCGGCGGCGCGGGAAAAGGTGACGGTGGCGCTCGACCGCCATTGGCGGGCGAAGGGCGCCGCCGGCAGACCCCGGCTTTTCCAGCCTTCGGCCATCCCGCTTCATCCCCGCATCGGCGGCACGTTCAGCGATGCCGAACGGCGGCTGATGCTCTACCGGACGCAGACCCTGCTGTCTTACGTCGCGGCGCTGCCGTCCTTCGCCGATCCCGCCATCCAGCTCCAGGCCGAACCCGAAATGTACCGGGTGGAAGGGGAGGATGTCGTCCTCAACGTCAAGGTGACGGCCTCGCGCGGCAAGGAGGTCGGCGTAATGCACCTCCGCCTCAACCCGAGCGACGTGCGGTCCGGCAGGCCGCTGCGCAACGCGGGCGTCTCGCCCGGCGGATGCCGGCGCGAACAGGCGCCCGACGGCGCCTTTGCGGGCGACGAGAGCCTCGCCATCGGCACCCGCAAGGCGGGCACGGGCCTGGCCGTGCGCGGTCTCGTGCTCGACATCAACAATGGCAATTGGGCCGCTCTCGCGGACAAGAAGAGCATCGAAGCCGCGGCCGAAAGCCTCAACGGCCGCCTGCTCGCCGCCGCTTACGGCGCCGATTGCAACAGGCTGATGGCACTCGCCAACGCCCGCGCCGTCCCGGCCGGGGCCGAACTCGTCGCCAAGGCCGATGACGCGAAGCTCGCCCGCGCCGCCGCCCTTCGTCAGGATATCGCCGCCAAGGCGATCGCCGGATGGGCGCAGGGCAGCCGTCAGGGCCGCCCCGTCCTGGACGTGCCCGATGAGATTCCGTTCGACAATCAGGTGAAGTCCATCGCCCCGGCGGCGGTGAAGGACGGCCTGTATCGCGCCGCGGTCCGCATCCTCACCCACCTCGCCGGCCTGCCGCCGCTGGCGAGCGGCGAGATTTCGCTGCGCGCCGTTCCCACGGTCGTCACGCGGGACGGCGTGCACATGTTCAGGATGGACATATGGGCGGCGAAGGGCGGCGAGGAAGGCTATTTCAGCATCAACCTCAACGCTACCTCGAATGGCGAGCCGGAAAAGATCGCCGGCAACACCGCCGGCGGCTGCCGCCGGGAACAGATTACCGAAGGCGACGATGCGGGCGAAGAATTGCTGATCGTCGGCGACACGCGCAGCCGGGGCGGCCCGCTGGTGCGCAACGTCTTCTTCTACACCCATCCCGACGCCTGGCCCGCTTTCTCGCGCCACGCCTCCCCCGGGGCGCTGGCGAAAAGCCTCGACGGGCGCATCGTCGCGGCGCTCTATTCGGTGGATTGCAACGGGCTGCTCGCCATCGCCAACGGCCGTTAGGCGCCGGCGGCCGGGGTCAGACCCGCAATTCCGCGACCACTGCGCTGCCGGCGGCGACCACCTCCCGCCGCCGGACATCGGCCTTGACGGGCAGCAGGAAGCCGCCGCTTTCCTTGTGCGGGAACAGGGACGTCCGCCAGGTCGTGCCGCCGATCGTCGCGGCCACCTTGATCGCGCCGAAGCGGTTGGCGCGGCCCAGCGCGGCATAACGGATTTCCGCCGCGACCGGCCCGTCGACGGTCAGGAAATGCCAGCCGCCGCCCTGCGCCTCGGCCGCCTGCCAGAGCCACAGGGTACCGGTGACCGTAAAGCTCTCCACTTCCATCGCCGGGGCGTCAGTCCTTTTCGCAGCGTCCATAATCCGGCTCGCGCTTTTCCTTGCGCGCGCGCCGGTCCTCCTTGCCGATACATTCCTCATGGAGGCGGATTTCCCGCCCGCGCTTCTCGTCGGCTTCCGACTGGCTGGTGGTCAGCACGTCCACCGTCTTCGACGCCGCTTTGACGGGCAGGGTGACGACATCCACCGCCGTCTTGGCGATGCAGCCGGTGAGGGCGAGGGGAGAAATGATCAGGAAAATGGGGCGCATGAATAACTCCAGGCGCACCTTCTTACCTTTTCTCCGCCATTTTGAATATCGCAAATCCGCTCACTTGGGTGTGAGCGGCGCAATGACATCGTCTTCCTCCTCCGCCTTCATCTGCTCGCGCATTTGCTTCAATTTTTCCAATTGGCCCTGGTCCACAGCTTCATTCACCTCCGCATCGGTCGGCTCGGGCGCAAGCGGCGATTTTACGGCCTTTCCGTTGACCGCTTCATTGAAGCCGGCTTCCAATTCTCCCGTCGGCGTCACGACCTGCCCGGGGAAGGTGTTTTTGCCGTTCAAAGGCGGCAGTTGCGCCCGCGTGTCTCGAATGCGCTTGCCTTCCGCGACCAGCCTTTCGCCTTCCACCGTCAGCTGCCCGTCCACGATGATGCTGCCCTTGGCGGGAAAGGCGCTCACACCTGCATGGTTGGGCTTTTCGGACGCAAGCTGGACAAGTTCCATCGCGTCCGCTTCCTCGGCTGCCGTCATTCTTTTCACCGGCACCAACGGGGCGAGAAGATCTTCGTTCGCTTCCTTCTCATATTGGCTGCCAACCTGCGCCATCTGACGGCCGAAATCGGTCAGGCTGCCATCTTCGTTGAAGGCTTTCCCCTCTGGCACCTTCGCGCCGCGCCATTTGTACGTATTCAGGCCAAGCTGGACGAGGCGTGCTTCTTCCTTGCGATCGGCTTCGGCTTTCGCCGCCGTTTTGGCAGGCTTGATGTCCTTCACCATGGCGCCGGGTTTCTTCTTGGCCGTTCGTGTGCCCGCCATGCCGCTGCCGCCCGTGCCGCCGCCAGTTCCCATCGCAGCCGCCAGCGCGTCGTTCATCGACGATTGCCCGAGCGTGCCCAATCCGCCGCCGCCCTGCAGCGCGGTCAGCGCCGCGCCGTTCGCCGCCATCTTGGCGAGCAGGCCGTTGACCGCGCCCGAATTGCCGGCTGCCAGCGCCTCTGTATATTGCTGCATCAACTGCTCGTTTTCCGCCATCAGCTGCTGGGCCTGCGCCATCATATCGTTGGTCGTGACCTGCGCTTCGGCGCTGTCCTCCGCTGCTGCCCCTCCCTCACCCGCGTCGGCTGCATTTCCGGCCTGTTCCGCGCTTTCGGCTTCTTCCTCTTCCATGCCGGCGCTTCCGCCTTCGCGCCGCACCGTGCCCGGGACACAGTCTTCTTTACCTTCTATACGTCTCAAACAGGCGTCAAAATTTTCGCTGGCTTCCTCTCGGTTCCGATCGCTTTCCTCCGCGGCATTCCGGCCTATTTGACCTGCGGTCATGGGTGGGGTCTGCGCCTGGGCCGCCAGGGCGGTCACGGACAGGCCAGTCAACAAAGCGAGGCGAAGCGAAAGCGAAAGGGTCATGGACGGTCCTCCTTTGCGGCAGGATCACGCCAAAGCCTTGGAAAGGCAATCTTCCGCCGACGAAGCGGCCCGGTTTGATCGACGAGAGGAAAGGCATTCCCCCGCAGAAATCAAACCCTCTCCTCTTCCCCTCCCGCCGTCATGCTGGACTTGATCCAGCATCCATGAACACGGACCTCTCCGGATAAGCAGTGCCCTTCGAACCCCCGATCAAGCCTAGGGTAAGCGGCGGGCGGGTGGCCGGCCATGGCGCATGGCCGCCGGCAACGGTCTAGGAGTGGCCGCCCACCGTCGCATCCATGTCCTTTGCCTCCTCCGGATGCGCTTCGGGATCCCATTCCTCGGTGAACGGCCCCGACACGATCAGCAGGATCAGGATGATCGCCGTCATCGTCGCGGCCAGCAAGAGTTCTCCGAAGCCGCAGATGAGGCCGATCGCGCCCGCCGCCCAGATGGCGGAGGCGGAGCCCGCGCCCTGGACGAAGCCGCCGCGCCGGAACATCGCGCCCGCGCCCAGGAAGCCGATGCCGGTGATGACGCCTTCGAACACCCGCGACGGATCGATCGACGCCTGGGGATCGGCGGTTCCGGCCATTATCTCAAGCGCGCCGATGGCAAGGCCGCAGGCGCCGACCGCGATGATCACGAACGGGCGGAAATCGATCGGCTTGCGCCGCAGGAAGCGCTCCAGGCCGATCAGGAAGGGCAGCAGGGTCGCCGCGCCCATGCGCAGGGCGAATTCGCTGAGGGTGAGCGATTGGAGGGCGAAGGAATTCTCTGTCATCGGCGTGTAACGCAGGAAATGCGGCGCTCGTTGCGTGGCTGAACCGTTTCAGCGCCCCCACATTTTGGGGGCGATCCTATATCCAAAGATATAGAATTTTTAACCAGCGGATGAATGCCTCCGCCTGCCGCGCCGCGCTAGAAAGATGAAGGATGCGAAGGTTCGTGGGGTCCAGTCGCATCCACCTTGGTCCCGCCGTGTAGCTCCCTTCGCGGCGGGACCATCCGGGTGACGCCCGGACGAAGGATATGTGCCGTGCTGTCGTGGGGGCAGGTGCGGCTTGCCGTTTTCGTCCTCCTTGAAAACGGTGAAGGCCCGGCCAATGACGGATCGGCCGGGCCTTCAGAACCGGAAAACCGGCTCGTGGGGCCTTCCCTTTGTCATATTTGCCCGCCCGGATCAACGGGGGTGCGCCATTCGTCCCAAATCGTGTCAGACTTGATTTAATCCGCCGCCGCGCCACCATGCCGCCTCGGCACGGCAACAGGAGGGACGGCATGCGCATGGTTTGGATTCTGGCGAGTTTCGCCACGGCCGCGAGCGCGGCCATGTCGCAGGACGCCGCGAAGCCGCTTCAGACTCCGGCCGAGGTGGTCGCCGCCGCGCCCGCGTCCGAATGGCGGGCGATCGATCCGCAAGACCTGCTCGTCATCGATTTTTCCGGCGGCGGCCGCACCGTGATCCAGCTCGCCCCCGCCTTCGCGCCGGTCCACGTCGCCAACATCAAGGCGCTGGCCCGCGCCGGCTATTGGGCGACGGGCGCCGCCATCTACCGCGTGCAGGACAATTACGTCACCCAATGGGGCCTCAATGAAACGGAGCGCGCCTTGCCGCCCGGCGTCGTGAAGCTCCCGCCGCACGAATATTGGCTGGATCGGCAGCCGGGCGGGGCCGCGCCGCTCGCCCTCAAAGGCGCCGATGCCTACACGCCCGCCGCCGGGTTCCTCGGCAATTGGCCCGTGGCCTATGATGCCAAGGCCCTCTCCATCCCCCATTGCTACGGATATGTCGGCGTCGCCCGCGATCTCGCGCCCGACACCGGCACCGGCGGGGAGCTGTACGCCGTGATCGGCCACGCCCCGCGCCAGCTTGATCGCAACATCGCCATCGTCGGCCGCGTGGTGGCGGGGATGGAGCATCTCTCCGCCCGCCCGCGCGGGCAGGGCGCGCTCGGCATTTACGAGAATCGCGCGTCGGACATTCCGATCGCGTCCGTCCGCCTCGCCGCCGACCTGCCCGCCGCCGATCGTCCGGCCTTCGAAATGCTGGATCAGGCGAGCCCGTCCTTCGCCCGCTATCTCCACCTCCGCGCCAACCGCAAGGACGCTTTTTACGAACGGCCCGCGGGCGGCGTCGACATCTGCAACGCGCCCATCCCGGTCAGGAAAAAGGCGCCCTGAAAACAGGACGCCTTCTTCCTACGCTTACTTCACGCAGGTACAGGGGGCTCTCTTTTAAGCCCCTGAAGGGGTGCGCCGGCTGCTCGCTCTCAGGGCGGGCGGGGGAAAAGGAGGGCCGGCGCCCGAACGCGTCGCCTCAGGCCGCGAAGGCGTGCGCCGCGGAGCCGTAGATCGGCCGGCGGCACGTCCGCACCGTCTGTCCGCCCGCGATCATCGGCGCGTTTTCCAGCGGCAGGGCCGTCGCGCAGAACGCGCATTCGGCCATCGCCCGGCCGATATACCAATGGGTGCGCCCGCAACCGGGGCAATAATTGGTGTCATGCTCGCGATAGACGATATGATAGCCGCGCTCGCCAGCCTTGGGGACGATGCAGCCGCCGCGCGCTTCCAGAATGTTCGTCGCCATTACAAAGGCTCCTTTTCACTCGAACTTGGCATCATAACGAGCGACCGGGGCCGCCGGTTGCATTGCATTGACATGAACGAAGCCGCGATTAAGGTGCCTCCCCCTTCGGCAAAACGGCCCGGAATGGCGGAAATCCGCGCCGGATGAACGGTTTTTCCGGCACGACGAAGCGTTTGCCCTAGGACAAAAAAAGTCCTCCACCCCCTCTTAAAGCGCGAAATTGTTGCAACCGTGCAATAGTTTACTGGCCCGCCGTCCCGCTGTCTGCCCCCGCATCGCCATCGCGCCCGCCCTCCGCCGCCTCCCGCGCCGCCGCCCGCCTTTTCTTCAGCACGGCGAGCTTGGCGAGGATTGCCTCGGTCAATTCTTCCGGGGAGGCCTTGAGCCCCTTCCTCACCTCCGCCTCGATCTTCGGCCGCAACCGCGCCGCGACCTCCTTTTCATCCGCCGCCCGCGCCGTCCGGCCATATTTGTTCGGGTTCGCGCCCTGGAGGAGCAGGCGGAGCATGCTGTCCGAAGGCTTGCGCACAGTCGACACCACTTCGCCGCTCCGCACCGTCACCACTTCGGCGCCCTCGACGGCCCGCTTCCACGCGACCGCCTCCAGCTCGGTCGACGCCATGGCGAGCGCCGTCTCCCATTTCTCCTCGAACCCCGCGATCCGCGTCCGCGCGCGATAGGCGGCGGTCGAGCTCACCCCCGCCACCCGGCACGCGTCGCGCACGCATCCGGTCTTGCCCAGCGCCTCCAGAAACCGCCGCTGCCGCTCCGGCGTGAACCCGTCATGCCGCACCCGCGGCCCATCCTTCTTGCTTGCCATCATGCCACCTCCTGAAAGAGGAGATAACCTATATGGCACGCTGTAGGAAAGCTATTTTACCACATGTCGACCCTTAAAGCCCTTCCTCTCGATGAGAGCGCCGGGCGATCAGCGCCCCGCGCTGTTCAGGCCATGCTGGGAGCATAGCCGACCCGGCGCTGGTTGGGTGGGGGTGAGGCTTCCGGAAAGGCGGCGCTCTATGTCGTAGATCACCCCCACCCGGCCTCCCCCATCAAGGCGGAGCGGAGTCAGTCGCCGCCGCCCCCGACATAGATCACCCACCTACCCACCCGTCATTCCAGCGAAAGCTGGAATCCAAATGATGTGGGGCCGTGGTGGAAAAGCCGGTCGAGATTCCAGCTTCCGCTGGAATGACGGGAAGGGGGAATATGGGGCCCAACTTACTAGAGCAAAGCACGGTCGCGCTCCGCCAGCTTGGCACAAGGTTGCACTGCAAAGTCGAACAACCAACTGGATGATATATTGAGGAAACCTCAAATCGAGGCCATGCATGTTATGAAGGGAAGTATATGACCAAATGGCTTCTCATAACCTTGTCCATCGGAATGGCATGTGCCGGCTGTGACAGCAGAGGCGATGGCGCTAAGTCCCAATCAGCCCCGCCTCAAGGCTGGAAGAAAGTCGCAGCTCTTCCTGGAAGTGGCCGTTTGCCCGCAGTAACCGCCGCTCTTCCATCCGGAATGTCCGAAACAGATGAAAGCGGCATCGAGAATCCGCTGAAGTCTTTCAAGGGAGCTGGCCTGTTCGTCAGGTTCGACTATGGAGTGCTGGCTCATCCGGGTTGTAAAACATCGTCCTGCCAAATTTATTCTGTGAAGATCGGCGGACGTGATGCTCAAGCCTCCTTATCGATCCAACCTGCGAATGAGGATGGTTTCACCACAGTTCACGATTACTTCGTGCCCATCGTTCAGGATTTACATAATTCCAGCACATCCATGGCCGGCTCTGGCCTGCATATTACCGTGAGATGCGCCGAAAAACCCCGCTGCGCGGACGCAGATCAAATCGTTCAGACGATAAGATTCGGTCAGTAAGGCGTAACCGCCCGATCATGTAAAATTTCTGAAACCCGCGCGCAGCTGAAAGCTAAAGGGAGTCGGACTTTTTGGCCTCACCTTCAATAACCGCCTGGGTAAACTGTTCCTGACGGATATATAAAGAGTTGAGCAGGCGCGAAGTCATCGATCCGATCCGCTGGCATGTATGTCATCGTGCAGAAGTTGGCGGGATCGCGTTTACATTCCACAGTTGCATTTGGGTGGTTGAGATCCAGGCCTCCGCTTACTAGGCCAAGCGCCCAAATTGTGCTGTTGGCATCAGGCGTGGTAAATACTGGTCCACCACTATCGCCAGCCCCCACCAGATACCATTGGGGGCTATAGTAGGTCTCTATGAAGCCGGTAACGTTGGCATCCGAGTAATAGTCATTGAGGATGACGCTGCACGTAAGGCCCGTCATCACACCATATTTGCAGATGCTGAGTCCTTCCCCCTGGGCGGACTGCGGTTTCACGCCTGCAAGCTTGAGGTACCCTCCACTGAAGTTGCTGACTGTATTGACAAGACCGGCTTGGTAGGCGCCGGTCCGAACACCTACCAGTGCATATTCCCGCTCATACGGTTCGACATTGTTCTTGGTCCATACCCAACCACCCGATGCGGCGACCCCCTGCATGTTGAGATGTCCAACATCGAGCGCTGAGTCCGATCCGCCACTCCGATAGCCCTCTACAGGTAATGTCAGGTGGCGGTTGCTCGTATAGGTCTGCTGTTGGGCATAGGGGTCTGTCAGGCAGTGCCCTGCGGTAATTGCAATCGTATCGCCATAACTGTCACGGCCGGTAAAACCGATAGAGCAAATTCCCTTTACCACTCCCGATTTCGACCGATAAAGTTCCCAACCCCCATAGGTTTGATCGGAGGCTAGCACTCCTGTCGGTCGCGTGTACGCCTTTTGTTTATGCGAACCGCCCTTAGAAAAGCGCAGGTTCCGTTGCGCCTGATCCGGCAGGGATGCCCTCGCTTTAGCAGCGTCAGAAGGGTTCGCTAACCCGACGTCGAGACCATCACCGTCGAGGTCGTAACTGACCGAAAAGCTGATTCCTTGTCTACGAAGCGCCGTTGCAGCTTCGTTGACGAGGGCGTTGCGCTCCGGTCGGTTTAAAGCAACTCTCTTGATCTTTACTACCGAGCGCAGAGAGGGATTGACAAGACTAAGGATGTCAGGGGGGGCAATGTCTTTGGAGACGTAAACCTTCACTTCATAGTTCGGCACGTGGGAAACCGCCAAGCCCGAAAAGCTTTCTGGAAAAGCTTCCGCTATGCGGGTTATGGCGTCCCAGACAGCTGACTCGAGCGCGGCTCGCCTATTGGCTTCTTGTATATCAAGGCCGAACGCATCCTTCAGCGTAGTAGCCCGCACTTGCATCGGATCGACCTTTGCTGTTGTTGTTTCAGAAGGTGATGGAGGCATGTCTTGACCTTGAGCCGATCCCGCTATGCAACATACGCCTGCCAGAAGCGCCTTTACTGAGCATTTCACTGAACGCCTCCACCTACATTTTTGACAAACCGCCTAATCATCACGCCTTCTTCTCCACAAATTTCTGGCGTAATTTGGTCCGATACTGCGCGCACCTCATCAATTTTCACTATCTGACCGACGGCAGTCACCGCCTCACCTTCGCCAACGGTCTGCTGCCCTAATCGAATAGAAACCTTTCCGGGTGACAAGTTGATATTGGGCGTTCCGTAAAGAATGAACGGGCGAAAGACGCCGTCGCTACCCCGCAACCCTAGGCAGCCTCGCCTCAAGGTCATAGTGCCATCGATAGTGGTGGCTGCAACTTTGATACCTGCACTGGGAGAAAGTCTCGTATAGGGATAATTGGATTCCGCACTGGAGCAAGCGCCGAGTGTCTGTGATAACGCAGCAAGCGCTAGAGTGCGTCGCTTAAACAATCTAACACCTCATCGAATTGCATATCTAAACAAGACACTGAGCCAAGTGTTCCAAATATATTATATATACCGATGAATTTGATAGTCTGCTGTAAATATGCAGAAATATAATCTTAGATCTATCTTGAACCGCATCAATTATGCGTGACTTGCTTAATGAAAAAAAGATCTTGAGGACATCGCATTTGAAATGGCCGGACAGTTGCGATTTGGCCTGCTTCGTTTGAATTTTGGAGGGAGCCCGCAACGCGAAGGCGTTGCCCAAGAGCGTATCTTTCCAAGCGACCGGCAGTTGATCGAGACCAAACATACTGACCGTCAAAGACCGTATCCGGCGCCCAGACCGTCAACAGCGGCGCTGGGGCGCCTTCTGCAAAGAAAAGAAGGCAGCCGTTTTCATAACGCAGCCTTCCTAATCTCTCGATCTGAATGATACCGTCTGCAGGCGCCGTGGGGAGTGCGATCGACCGTCGCTCATTTGCCGGATTAGGCGGAGTTGCCGTTGAGCATGCGCCCAATAAGGTAAAGTATATGAGGGCGTGTAGTGAGAGCCTCATCATGCTTATCTCCAGCCCCACAGGAAGTATAACTTCAATAAGGCAGACGACGTTCCTTATAGGTTGGAAAATATTGCTCCAGAATGGTTCATCGCCTCCGCTCGCCGTTGCGCGTTTGACATCCACGTTTCCACTTCTCGGGCATGTGGAAGAGCCTGCTCTTTCCCCATCGCCCCACGCTTGCTAAGGCGCCCCCAAATTCCAACAGGACTCCGCGTCTCAACCCGGCGCGAAGTACCACTTCGCGACGAGGATCATCATGACTCAGGTCGGCAACAACAGCTTGAACACCCGTTCCACCCTCGATGTCGGCGGCAAGTCCTACGCTTATTATTCGCTGAAGAAGGCGGGTGAGGCGCTGGGCGATGTGTCGCGGCTCCCCTTCTCCATGAAGGTGCTGCTCGAAAACCTGCTCCGCTTCGAAGACGGCAAGACCGTCACCCGCGACGACATTCAGGCGATCGTCGATTGGCAGCAGGATAAGGGCGCGAACCCGCGCGAGATCCAGTATCGCCCGGCCCGCGTGCTGATGCAGGATTTTACCGGCGTTCCGGCCGTGGTCGATCTTGCCGCCATGCGCGACGCGATGAAATCGCTCGGCGGCAATCCGGAAAAGATCAATCCGCAGGTGCCCGTCCACCTCGTCATCGATCACTCGGTAATGGTCGACGAATTCGGCACGCCCAAGGCGTTCGAGCGCAACGTGGAGCTCGAATATCAGCGCAACATGGAACGCTATGAGTTCCTGAAATGGGGCAGCCAGGCCTTCGACAATTTCAAGGTCGTGCCGCCGGGCACCGGCATCTGCCACCAGGTGAACCTGGAGCATATCGCGCGCACAATCTGGTCTTCGAAGGATGCGAGCGGCGAGGAAGTGGCCTATCCCGACACGCTCGTCGGCACGGATAGCCACACGACGATGGTGAACGGCCTTGGCGTGCTCGGCTGGGGCGTCGGCGGGATCGAGGCGGAGGCCGCGATGCTCGGCCAGCCGGTCTCCATGCTGATCCCGGAAGTCGTCGGCTTCCACCTGACCGGCGCCTTGAAGGAAGGCATCACCGCCACCGATCTCGTCCTCACCGTCACGCAGATGCTGCGCAAGAAGGGCGTCGTCGGCCGCTTCGTCGAATTTTACGGCCCGGGCGTGTCGGCGCTTTCGCTCGCCGACCGCGCGACCATCGCCAACATGGCGCCGGAATATGGCGCGACCTGCGGCTTCTTCGGCATCGACGATAAGACGCTCGACTATCTCCGCCTCACCGGCCGGTCCGCCGATCAGGTCGCCCTGGTCGAGGCTTATGCCCGCGAGCAGGGCCTCTGGCTGGAGGCCGGGGCCGCGGACCCGATCTTCACCGACACGCTCGCCCTCGACATGGGCAGCGTGGAGCCCTCGCTCGCCGGGCCGAAGCGCCCGCAGGACAAGGTCTTGCTCTCGAAGCTCGACGAGGAATTCCGCGTCAATCTCGAAAAGGAATATGGACAGCCCGCCGCCGAGCTGGCCGACGTCTATCCGGTCGAGGGCACGGACCACGGCATCCGCCACGGCGACGTGGTGATCGCGGCCATCACGTCGTGCACCAACACCTCCAACCCTTCCGTCCTCGTCGCCGCGGGCCTTGTCGCGCGCAAGGCGCGGGAGAAGGGCCTCACCTCCAAGCCGTGGGTCAAGACCTCGCTCGCGCCCGGCTCCCAGGTCGTCACCGATTATCTGGAGGCGAGCGGGCTGCAGGACGATCTCGACGCCATCGGCTTCGATCTCGTCGGCTATGGCTGCACCACCTGCATCGGCAATTCGGGTCCGCTGCCCGAACCGATCTCCAAGGCGATCCACGCGAGCGACGTGGTCGCGGCGTCGGTGTTGTCGGGCAACCGCAATTTCGAGGGCCGCGTGTCGCCGGACGTGCGCGCCAACTATCTCGCCTCGCCGCCGCTCGTCGTCGCCTACGCGCTGAAGGGCACGGTGACGGACGACATGGTCACCTCGCCGATCGGCCAGGGCTCGGACGGCCAGGACGTGTACCTCAAGGACATCTGGCCGACCAACGAGGAGGTCCGCTCGCTCATCGATCGCTATGTGAATTCGGACATGTTCTCGACCCGCTATGCGGATGTGTACAATGGCGACGTTCAGTGGCGCGCTATCCCGGTGACGGGTGGCGATACCTATGCATGGTCGCCAACGTCCACCTACATCCAGAACCCGCCTTATTTCGAAGGCATGACGATGACGCCCAAGGGGGTGGAGGATATCGTCGGCGCCCGTCCGCTCGCCATCTTCGGCGACTCCATCACCACCGATCACATCAGCCCCGCGGGCGCGATCAAGGCGGACAGCCCGGCCGGAAAATTCCTTGCAGATCATGAGGTTATCCGCGCCGACTTCAACAGCTACGGCGCCCGCCGCGGCAACCACGAAGTCATGATGCGCGGCACCTTCGCCAACATCCGCATCAAGAACCAGATGACCCCCGGCATCGAGGGCGGCGTCACCCGCTACGTCCCCACCGGCGAAGTCCTCCCCATCTACGACGCCGCCATGCGCTACAAGGCGGAGGGCACCCCGCTGGTCATCCTGGCGGGCAAAGAGTACGGCACCGGCTCCTCCCGCGATTGGGCGGCGAAGGGCACCAATCTCCTCGGCGTCCGCGCCGTCATCGCCGAAACCTACGAGCGCATCCACCGCTCCAATCTCGTCGGCATGGGCGTCCTTCCGCTCCAGTTCCTCGGCGGCGAGAACCGCGAGAGCCTCGGCCTCACTGGCGACGAAACCTTCACCGTCACCGCCGTCGCCGGCCTCCAGCCGCGCCAGGACGTCGACGTTCAGGTCACCCGCGCCGACGGCTCGGCCTTCACCTTCAAGGCGCGCTGCCGGATCGATACGGTGAACGAGCTTGAATATTATCGCGGCGGCGGCATCCTCCACTACGTGCTCCGGAACCTCGCGACCTGAGCGGGGTGGAAATCCTTGTCGAAGCGGCGGGATGGGCAGGCGCTCTGCTCATTCTCGCCGCCTATTTCCTGCTGTCCATCGGCAGGGTCATGGCCCGATCTGCCCTCTATCAGTCCTTGAACGTGATCGGCGCTGCTGGTTTCATCGTCAACGGCTGGTACCACGGCGCATTGCCCTCGGCGGTGCTCAACGTGGTCTGGATGGCGATTGGATTGGGGACTTTATGGCGCATGAAGACGGCGGGAGGCTCATCGACCTCAGCCATGTGATCGAAGCGGGCATGACGACTTACAAGGGGCTGCCCGGCCCGCATATTTGCGACTTTTGGGATCGCGAGGCGTCGCGTGCCTTTTACGACGACGGATCGACCTTCCAAATGGGCCGGATCGACATGGTGGCGAATACCGGCACCTATCTCGACGCCCCGTTCCATCGCTTCGCCGACGGCGCCGATCTCGCCGCGATCGCACTGGAGCAGATGTCCGCCCTCGATGGCATCGTCGTGCGATCCCAGAGCCTCGCCGTGGATGAAACGGCATTCGAAGGCCTCGACGTGCGCGGCAAGGCTGTGCTCGTCCACACCGGCTGGGACCGCCACTGGCGCACCGATGCCTATTTCGAAAATCACCCCTTTCTGACCGAAGGTGCGGCGCGCCTGCTGATGGATCGCGGCGCGAAGCTGGTCGGCATCGATAGTCACAATATCGACGACACGCGCATAAAGGCACGGCCGGTGCACACCATCCTGCTCGGCGCGGGCATTCTCATCTGTGAGCATATGACCAATTTGGGTGCGCTTCCGGACAGCGGCTTCCAACTGACCGCCGTACCGCCGAAAATCGTTGGCATGGGCACCTTCCCGGTCCGCGCCTTCGCGCAGCTCAGCTGAGGGCCGCTTTCAGCCAATCCGGCAGAATGGCGTTGCCAAGGTCGTCGACGCGGCGGTGCTCTACCGCCAGGCCTAGGTCGGGATAATGAGCGCGCGTCCGCTCTCCGGCCGCACCGGCTGGCACCACCACCAGCCGCCGATTGACCTTGGACCGGTAGTTCATTCGCGCCGTATTCTCCTGGCCGACATAACAGCCCTTGGTGAAGCTGACGCCGTTCAGCTCGGCCGCGTTGCATTCCAGCCAAAGCGTCTTGTCCTGCCCCAGTTCCGCCGCGCCTTCGGTGACGCCGAGCGACAGGCGATGGGCGAGCCAGCCTTCCGCCGCTTCGCCCGGCGGCGCGATCCAGCGATGCCCGAGTTCCGGCAGGCGGGGGTCGGCCGCGCCGTCGCCGGTCAGCGACCAATGGACGGCAAGCGCGTCGTCCCGCGCGATCGCGATGGGACGGCGCAGGCGGTAAAGGGTGAGGCGCTTCACCAGCGCATCGGCTTGATCCGCTTCGCAATCGATCAGCACGTCTTCATCCTCGGCCCAAAGAATGAAGTCGAACAACGCCTTGCCCTGCGGCGTCAGCAACCCCGCCCACAGCGGCGTATCTTCAGTAAGCAAGCTCACGTCATTGGTGACGAGGCCCTGCAGGAAGCCGCGCACATCCTCGCCGGTCAGGCGGATGACGGCGCGGTCGATGAGGGTGGTTGGGGGCATGACGGTGAGTTAGGAACGGGCGGGCATTTTGAACAGAGAAGAATTGGTTGCTCCCGCATCTGACTTTAACTGAAGAGAGAGCCTCTCCTCCAAACCGTCATTCCAGGGAAAGCTGGAATCTTGCGGCTTCCCGAACAACACGAGAGAGATTCCAGCTTTCGCTGGAATGATGCAGCTGATGGAAATCGGGCGAAACTATTTTCCTACAGCCTAGCCGCCATGTTACTGTCCGGCCTTGCTCTTTCTTTCCGTGAACCTCTCCAAACCTCGGCAACATCCAAACAGGGCTGGAAACTGACAAAACTGACAGGAATCGCGTGTCAGCTGATCCATCTCGTCAGCTTTGAGGGATCAGGAAATGAGCGCTTCATGATCTTGGACAGTCGGGAAGGCAGACGGTGCGAACCCGGAACTATCGCTTCATGCTTCCCTTTGCCCCTTACAGCGGGAACCACTTGCTCTTTTCGGAGAATTTCATGTAGCCGGCATTGACGCCGAGGCGGACGCCGACGCCCATGCGGATCGGGATCAGCACCTTGTCGCCATGGCGGAGATAGGAGGCGTTGAAGCCGCCGACCACGAACGCATTGCCTTCGACCGCCCCAAAACGCTTCATCATATCCGCCTTGTCGTTGACGTTGTACACGAGGACGAAGACCTTGTTCGCGTCCGCCCCGAAATCGAAACCGACCGACGGTCCGGTCCAGTAAATGGGGCTGTCGCCCTGCACCTGATGATGGAGGGTGCCCGAGCCGTAGCGCAGGCCGACGACCACCGCGCCGCCCGCTTCGCGGCCGGTGATATAGGCGGTCGGCTCGCCCTGCTTCTTGAGGATGTTTTCGATAAGGCCCGCCAGGCCTTCGGCGCCGCGTCCGAACACTCCTTCTGCCGCGTCGAAGACATTGCTGCGCGGGACGGCGGTGCTGACCGCCGCGCTGGCGCGGGTCGCGGCATCGCCCTGTACGGGCTGCTGAGCCTGATAAGCGGGCGCCGCGCTTTCCTGCGGCCCCCCGTCGACCGGCACATAGTCCCCGGCCGGGGGCGGAGCCTGATCGGTGCCCGTGGTAGAGGAAGAGGGATAAGAAGAGGGCGTCGCGGGTTGCGGGCTTTGGCCGTCCACGGCGGGCTCATATTCCCCGGCATCGTTGGGATCGATGGTCGTAATCTGGGCCAAAGCGGGACTGGACAAAATCAGTCCGGCGGCGGCGACCAGCTTCAAAACGGATGACTTCATCGCAAACCTCCCCCGAACGAATAGTAACCCCACGTTAACCGCGTTTTGCCTTTCGCCGCAATGAATGAGGCGGCGATCCGAGTCGTTCTTGCGCCGGATCGACGATTTCCTTTCCGGCGAGGCAGGCCCGATCCGCAACTTCCATCTAGCCCTGCGCCAAACTCGGCTTATCATCGCCGCGTGACTGAAAGCGGACTCAAGCGGCTGACGGATGGACAGAAAGCATGCCTGCGCATGGTCTATCGGCATATGTCGTCAAAGGATATCGCCCGCTCCCTTGGCATCTCTCCCCATACCGTCGATCAGCGCCTCAGGATTGCCATGCACACGCTCGGCGTTTGCAGCCGGATCGAAGCTGCGCGCCTGCTCGCGCATCATGAAAACGGGGCATATCAGCCGATAATATATCAAGCGCCGGACATTGCCTCGTCCCTCTCCGCAGCGGAACCCGAACCCCTCGCCCGAAGCGAGCCGGAAGGGCAAGCGGACGGGCGGCATTTCAGGCAGGCGCAAGCCTTTTATTCGGCTGATCCGATGCCTGAACGCCGCCTTCCTTTGCCTCTCCGCAAAAGGGGAGGACGGCATAATGGATTAGGAACCAAGGACACGCTGATCTGGGTCGTGGCGATCCCGATCCTCGCCATGGTGGCGGTCGGCATGCTTGCCACCGGGCTCAACGTTCTCGCGACGCTGGTCGGATTTCCGCTCGCGAATTTTCAATAACGACGAAGTCGTCATGACGCGACCGACCCTTGCGCCGGCGCGCAAGGGGATAATCATGTCAGACGAAAAACTTCAGGCGGCACAAAGCGTCGCCCTCCTGCTCCGGAAATTCGAAGAAATCATCGACGAAGCCGTCTGTTGCGGCGCCGAGCTTGCGGCGCAGATGCCGCGGGCCCGCCAGGAAGCCAATCTGCCTGCCTTGGCCGGCCAACCGGCGCTCGACAATGTCGGCGAGGCCGTCACCGCTCTCATCGCCGCCCGCCGGCACACCGTCGCCGCGCACAAATATCTTGATCGCACGCGCGAGCAAATGGGTTTGCCGCCAATCAGCTTTGGCGACGAAAGCCCGAAGGAGGAATTCCTGGGCCCGATGACCGGCGAGGTCCGGCGCCTGCGCGACGTCGCCTGATGACGCGCCCTCTTGACCCGGCCGTGCCCGTCATGGTCGGGTCCGGACATGCTTCCGCTCATCCTCTTCAACACCGCCCTCGTCGCCACCGTCGCTTTCGCGCTTTGGAAGGGCGGCGCGCCGGAACGGATCGCCGCGGTCGCGTTCCTCGCCGCCGCGGGGGCTACCTGGCTCGTGCAGAAGGGCGCGTCGAACATGTTCCACGCTGTCGAATTGGACATATTGATCATCGACATCGTGCTGCTCGCGCTGCTGCTCGCGCTCGCCTTTCGCGCTGATCGGATCTGGCCGATATGGATGGTCGGTTTTCATGGACTCACCGTTGGCGTTCACGCCGCCAAGGCCTACGATCCCGGCATCGTGCCCTGGATCTACGGGCTGGCGGTGGGGAAGCTCGCTTATCCTATGCTGCTGCTTTTGATCGCAGCGACGGTCCGGCACCGCCGCCGCCTGACGCTTTACGGGACCGATCCCTCCTGGAAGCGCTCCTCCGCATCACTTGGCCGCTCGAGGCCGCGCGACGCGCCGAACATCTGATCGCGACCTTCGGCTCGATCGAGGCGCTGCTCGACGCCCACCCCGACGAACAAATGCCGCATTGCGGGGACTGGCGCACCGTCAGCCTCCTCCAAGCGGTGCGCGCGGTCGCGCTCGAAACGCGCCGCGCTCGCTTAACCGCGGGTCCGGTGCTTTCCGATTCCCACGCGCTCATCGATTATCTCAGCATTGCGATGGCACGCGATCATGCCGAACATCTGCGCGTCCTGTGCCTGGACAGCGACAACTGCCTGCTCGCGGAGGAGATTGTCGGCATCGGGACCGTTCAGGAAGTGGCCCTTCATCCCCGCGAGATCATCCGGCCAGCCCTCCGGGTGAACGCCACCGCCCTCATCCTCGTTCACAACCATCCATCGGGCAGCGCGGAACCGAGCAAGGCCGACATCCTCGCGACGCAGCGGCTGGCGGCGGCGGCGGGCCTGCTTGGCATCGCGGTCCACGACCATGTCATCATCGCACGATCGAGTTGGCGCAGCTTTCGCGCGCTGGGCCTCATCAAATGACAGCCGTTTTCAGAAAGATCGGGCCGCCACGCCGACATCGGTTGATCGTTCGAAAGTGTCTGGCTATAGCCCCCTCCGTCGGCGCTTTTCCGGAGACGTGGGTGAGTGGCTGAAACCAACGCTTTGCTAAAGCGTCATACGGGAAACTGTATCGAGGGTTCGAATCCCTCCGTCTCCGCCATCAACCCCCACAACTAGTCTCTTGAGAGCTTTGGGTCCCTGCAAGCCTCCGCAAATGCGGGCGAAATCTCACCTCATTCGAATCTGCCTCCCGTTCTCAGCAAGAGTTCAGGCCTCATTGGCGCGGGCTTTCGCGGTCAGTCTCCGGCGTTTCGATGGTTGGGTGAGTTTCCCTGCTCTGGCTCGATAAACAGGGAATAATCTCGATTTCAGGGATACGGATGTGGTCCGTTGCTTCGAGCAACGCAAAAATCCCACGAGAGATCAAGCTTTTGCGGTGCCACAAAGAACAAATTCCCTGCTCATGAGAACAGGGAATTTTCTGAGCTGATCAGGGAATTGAATCAGACGATCAGGCTCGCAAAGAGCTAGAACAAGGACGCGGAGGGAAGAGGGAGCTCAGGCCGGTTCGGGCGAGGCGAAAATCTCGCGCTGCCGTTGCCAGCTGACTGGAAAATCGTCCTGCATAAGGCGGGCAAGCGTCAGCCACGTAGGCTGACGGCCATCGAAGATCATCCGCTGTAAGTCAGGTGCAAGGTAAGCGAGTCTGACAATCCGCCGGAGGTAGGGAGTCGCGGGAGCGACTTCCATCGTGGGCGGGAAGTCTGTGCTGGTCCCAACCATCCTATGGGCACTTCGAAGCGCCTTGATCATCGGCATATCGTGGCGAACTGGAATCTGCCCTGTCTGAATCTTGGCGAGGGAAGGCGCCGCACGTCCCAACCTCCGCCGGAAAGCGGTGTCGCTTGTAAGATATCGACCTCATGAACTTGTCCCCGCTTCCCAAATCAGAGACAAGTTAGCATTAGACTGACAGCACCCCCGTACCCGCTGAGAATTGATCCCGGCTGGCGTCGAATATAGGCATCGGTCAGGCCCCGCGTTCAAGCGCCGTGACGATATGTTGGGCGAGACGGTGCGCCGTTTGGGAAAGCCCCGGAGCCTCGATAAGCGCTATTTCTGTATCGTAAAGCGGGGGCAGCTCGGGATCGTCGATAATCGGCGTCAGGTAGGTTGGCACCATCTCCCTTGGCAGCACGGTGATACCGAGGCCTGCGTTCACCGCCGACTGACTTCCCGCAAGGCTGGTCGAGGTATAAGCGACGCGCCATTTGCGGCCCATCGCTTGCAGGGCATCCATGGCGCGTTTGCGGTAGACGCAGGGCTCGGGCGAAACCACCAAAGGCACCGTTTCCAACCCGGTAGCCGCGAGTTGATCGCGGGCCACCCAGACCAGAGGCTCGCGCCATACCCTGACGCCTTCCAGCGGCGCTGAGGGCTCCCGCTTCACCAGGACGAGGTCGAACCCGCCGTCATGGAACTTATCCAAAAGATTGAGCGTGAGATCGCAAGTGACTTCAAGCTCGACCAAGGGATGCGCCTTGGCGAAGGCGGCGAGAACGACCGGCAGGTGCGCCGTCGCAAAATCCTCCGGCACGCCGATCCGGACCCTGCCGGTCATGTCGGGCTCGAACATCTCGGCAATGGCAGCGTCGTTCAAGCGCAGAAGCTGCCGCGCCGGTCCAAGCAGCTTTTCCCCTTCCGACGTCAGTGCGAGCGAACGCGGCGTCCGAATGAACACGGCGCGCCCGATTTGATCCTCCAGCCGCTTGACCTGCAAGCTGATGGTCGACTGGGTTCGACCGAGACGATCGCCCGCCCGCGTGAAGCTGCCGGTTTCGGCGATAGTGACGAAGCAGCGGAGCAGGTCGAGATCGAGGCATCGGGTTCCAGGCATGCCCGGCTTAAAAGGGCGATCCATTTGCCTTGTCAATGATTGATATTTCAACAACTCGTTTTCGTAATAGTATCCCAAGCTTCATAGGCCCTCTCGAAAGGGGTTCTCATGCAGTTCTCAAAAGTAAAGCTATCCACCGCGCCAGGCGCGCCGATCGCTCTTCTTCTGTGGCTTGGCCTTGGCCTATCCGCGTTATGGGCAGGAGTGCAGCATGCGTCCGCTCCCCGGTTGGACCTGTCGTCCGCCATGGCGATTTTGACGCTTTTCGTGGCTGCAGTGGTCGCGACCTTTTCACTGCACTACATGCGAGCGGATCGGCGATCCGCTCGCTTCTTTGCGTTATTCGGCCTGCTGACCGCCAGCATATTGGTCTTTCTCTTCACCGGAAATCTAATTGTCATGGCCGTTGGCTGGTGCGCCAGCGGCCAGTTGCTCGCCGCTTTGGTCGGCCACCGTTCCGGCTGGAACGAAGCGCGGATGTCCGAGCGCCGCATGAGGATGACCTTCATGGCGGGCGATGCGGCCTTGCTCGCAGGGCTCGGCATTCTCGCCCTGTGGGCCGGTTCTCCAGATATTGAAGCGGTACTCGTTGCAGCATCGGCGATGCCTGCTTCGCTAACAGGTGCGGCGGCTATGCTGCTTGTCGCTGCTGCGGCCGTCCGTTGCGCGCTGCCCCCTTTCTCCGGCTGGCTGCTCTCCTCCATGGCTGCGCCGACACCGGTCTCGGCCCTCATGCATGCAGGCCTCGTCAACGCCGGGGGATTTCTGCTGATCCGCTTTGCTCCCATCCTGGAAGCCGCTCCCGCTGCCCGTGCGGTGGCCGTCGCTGCTGGGTTGGGCGCGGCACTCTACGGCGCGGGCATCATGATGGTACGGCCCGATGTGAAGCGCGCGCTGGCCGGTTCCACCATTTCCCAGATGGGTTTCATGATCATGAGCTGCGGGCTTGGCGCCTATGCGGCAGCGCTCTGGCACATCATTGCCCACGGCCTGTTCAAAGCCGCGCTCTTTCTCGGCTCAGGCTCGGGGGTCGGCATCAAGTCCGGCGGTGCGGTGACGCCCGTCTCCAACCGGTCGGCATTGCTGACCATGACGGGAACGCTTGCTGCTGCCGTCCTTCTGGTCGGGTCCGGCCAGGGCGGCGCAAGCCTGATGCCTTTACTCCTCGGCATTGCGACGGCGCTGGTGACGCTGATCGCCTTTCTCGGCGGCAGATCCGCTGCAAGAGGCAAGCTGCCGCTGATCGCGGGATTGGCGGTTCTCATCATTTTTCACACCCTGGGGCTGACGCTTTCCCGAGCCGCAGCCGGTTCCGATGCACCGCCCCTGATGCCCGATTGGGCCCTTCTGCTCCTTCTCGCCGTCTTTTTTGGAAGCTGGGCCTGGCAGCAGCGGCGCCTGTCCAACGGCACCGCTTTGCCCATCCCGCTCTACGTCCGCTTGATCAATGCCGGCACCCTGACTGCTGGCAAAGGAGAACCGAAATGAACATGATGGCTCCCCTCACTGCCGTTGCGCCAGTCCTGACCCGGACCGAAGCGGCGAGCCTGGTGGCCTTGGCGGCACGCACGGTCTCCCCGTTATGGCCGCTCGAAAGCGCCATCGCCGTCAATCCCCTGTCCGGTTTCGAAGAGCTTCCCTTCGAGGAAGCCGTCACGGTCGCAGCGCGGCATTTCGGCGCGCGCGAAAGCCTGCCGCTCGCTTCGTGGCGCACGCTCCTCAAGGCCGGAAAGGTCCAGGAACGCGCTCTGCGCGATGCCGCGATCCAGAAGCTCGGCGGGCTAAATCGCGCTTTCGAGCTGATCGGGCCCGACGTGTCGCGATTGGACTTGCTGATGGCCCGTCTTCTCCATCTGCCCGGCGGAGATGAAATGGGGGTGTCTGCTCACTTGGCGCCCGATGCGGCCTTCATCGCCAAGTGGTGCGCGGCCTTCTTCGATCTGGCTCAGGCGGCAAGCCCGATGCCTTATCGCGACCTTGGCTTGTATCGGGCGGTGCTCGCCATCGCCGGACAGGATCCCGAATTTGGGAAACTGGCCGGCGAAGCTGGCCGGCAGTTGCTGCTGAGCGTGCCGCGCGACCCACTCGAGGCCATTGCCGAGGGGCTAGCGGCGCTCGGCGTTGCGCAAGGCGAGGAACAGGGCCGGCTTGCGGCCTATGTCGCCCGCCTTCCCGGCTGGGCCGGACATATCAGGTGGCGCAACGAATATGCGGACTCCGATATTAGCGAGGTCGCACCGGCTGGAATGGCCGATCTGCTTGCGCTGTGGATGCTGCTGGAAAGGGCAGGGGCCGTCTCGCCTATTCCGGAAGCGCGGAAAGCCGAAGACGTTTCCAAGGCATTGGCGGCACATTTCAACCTCACGTCCGACATGCTGGCGAGCCTGACCCAGGCAGGACGCGCCCGGTTCGACGAGATTGCGGGCATGGACGGGGGCGCGCTTGGAAGCATTTTCCTGACGGCTGCCGAATGGACCTATCGCAATGCCTTGATGCCGCAGCTGCAGTCGGCTGCAAGGGCGCCCGTCTCAGCCGAAGCGCCCGAGGCTCAGCTGGTATTCTGCATCGATGTGCGTTCGGAACCGTTCCGCAAGGCGCTGGAGGACCAGGGCCGTTATGAAACCTTTGGTTATGCCGGTTTCTTTGGTCTGCCGATCGCCCTTCATCCTCTCGGCGAAACGCGGCGCAAACGGCTTCTCCCTGTGCTTCTGTCCCCCCAACACGATGTGGCGGAAGGTGCCGTTCCAGGCCGCGAAAGGGACGCAGCAACGCTCGCGATGAAGAGCGAGCAGGCGAAGCAGACCGTTGGTTTGTTCGACACGGTGAAGCAAGGCACGGCAACGGCCTTCGCGACGGCGGAGGCCACCGGACCGGTGGCCGGCCTGCTAATGGCCGCCCGTACGATCGCACCGAATTTGGCCAAGCGCATCGCGGTGGCGCTGATGCCACCTAGGGCTGATGTCCTGGCTCCCACTCTCAGCCAATCCGGCTCCGATTTGCACTCGCCCTTCACGTTGGAGGACAAGATCGGCTACGCGCTCGCCTTGTTCAAACTCACGGGCCTTTCGCAAAAGACGGCACGGCTGGTGGCCCTGGTTGGCCATGGCGGCAGCGCGGTGAACAACCCCTATTCAGCCGCGCTCGATTGCGGCGCCTGCGGCGGTCATGCCGGGGGGCACAATGCTCGCATTCTGGCGGCCATTCTCAATGACCCAGAAGTGCGCTCCGGCATGGCCCGAAAAGGCGTGACGCTTCCGGAAAGCACCGTCTTTATCGCCGCCGAGCATAATACGACGACGGACGAAATTACCCTGTTCGATCAGGCGGACGTGCCGGACAGCCATGAAGGCGATTTGACGGCGCTGATGGACAGCCTTGCGAAGGCAGGCGCCGTCAACCGGGAGCGGCGCGCGCGCCTGCTCGACCGGTCTGCCGCCGAACTGCTCACCGGCGCTGTCCATTGGGGCGAGATCAGGCCGGAATGGGGCCTGTCCGGCAATGCGGCCTTCATCGTCGCCCCCCGTTCCCTCACCAGCCACATCGACCTTGGCGGTCGCGCCTTCCTGCACAGTTACGATTGGGAAGCCGACGGCGAAGGCACGGCACTTGCCACGATCCTCACCGCGCCGATGGTGGTGGCGCAGTGGATCAACTGCCAATATTTCTTCTCGACCGTCGACAATGAACGCTACGGATCGGGCGACAAGGTGACGCAGAATGTCGTCGGGGGCATTGGCGTCGTGCAAGGCAATGGCGGCGACCTCAGGATAGGGCTGCCCAGGCAATCCCTGTTCACCGACGATGGCGTGCCGTTCCATGTGCCCCAGCGATTGCTGACGATCGTCCTCGCCCCCTTTGATCGCGTCGAAGCCGTGGTCGCATCGAACGACATCCTCGCCCGCCTGTTCGGCAACGGATGGGTCACTTTGGTGGTCATCGATCCACATACCGGCAAGGCATTGCGGTGGCGCCGGGACAGCGAACTTGCCGGGATCAGCTTCTCAAAATCCGCCGACAATTTGGAGATCAACTCATGAACAACCCTACTCACATCCTCAAACTGCATCGCTTGAAGAAGATCGAGGTCGTCGTTCATGCAGGCGACCATCCTCTTGTCGAAGATCTGTTTAAAACCGCCTGTGTTGGAGGCTGGACCATGATCCGCGATGTCGCGGGCATGGGCCATGGCGGCTTCCATCAAGGCAAGACCATCTTCAACGATCAGAGCGGGCTCGTCATGTTCGTCGGTGTCGCCGATGACCAGGCGATCGCCGAGGTAGCGCAAGGCCTGGCTCGCTTGTTCGAGAAGCGGCCCGGCGTGACATTCCTCTCGGACGTAGAGGTGATGCGCTCCGATTATTTTGCGGCGGCGCACGGCTGATGCCAGCGGCGGCTTTCGACCTGGCCGGCAAAGCCGCCGTTATCGTCACCATGCATGTGGCGCCGACCTTGGCCTATGGCATGGATGAGATTGATTGCCGGAAAACTTAGGGCCAATCGGTAATCCCTATCGAACAGGCCCTTGTAACGAGGCGATTTCTAAACATCCGTCCCCGCATTTTCCCGAATCCCTATAAGAAATTCCGCGCATCCCGGGTGCTTACGGAACGATGCTGTTCGCTCCCCCGTTCTTGGGATGAAACGGTGGAGATGCCCGATGCCCAGCGACAAGAAGCCCGATGCCATTGCCCTTCTCAAAGAGGATCATCGGACGGTGGAGGCCCTGTTCAAGAAGTTTGAGGCTGCTTCGGGCGCCGCGGCCAAGCGGAAGATCGCGGCGCAAATCTGCCTGGAGCTGACGGTGCATGCTCAGATTGAGGAAGAGATTTTCTACCCGGCCTGTGAAGGCAAGGTGGAGGAGGATCTGATCAAGGAGGCCTATGTCGAACACGATGCCGCCAAGGTATTGATCGCCGAAATCGAGGCCGGCGGACCGGAAGATGATTTCCATGACGCGAAGGTCAAGGTGCTTTCCGAGATGATCGAACATCATGTCGAGGAAGAGGAGAAACGCCTGGAAGGCATGTTTTCCCAAGCGCGCAAAGCGAAACTCGATATGGACGCCCTTGGGGATACCTTGCGCGCACGCAAGGAAGAACTGACAGGCAGCTACAAGGCGTCGGGCTTGCCGATGCCCGAAACAGCCACTTTCGGCGAAGTGCGCCTATAATCGATGCGAGTACAGGATTAGCGACTTCGTGCTGGCCGCCCTTTCTTCGTCAGAGGGGTGCAACTGACTTGTCCAACGCGGCTTTGCTGCTTTAAGCGCGGATCATGCTCAGCCTTGCTTTCATCCGGGAGAATCGCGGCGTCGTCGATAAGGCGATTGCCGACAAGAATGTCGCCGTCGATCTGGACGCGCTGCTGGCGTTGGACGCTGAAGTGCGGGAGGCGAAGACGAAGGTCGACCGTTTGCGGGCCGAGCGCAATGCGATCAGCGACAGCTTCAAGTCGGCCGATCCGGCGGAGCGTCCGGCGCTCGGCGCCAAGGCCAAGGCGATCGGCGCGGAAATCGCGGAGATCGAAGGCGGCCTTTCTGAAAAAAGCGACGCGCTAAACGCCCTGCTGCTGCGTCTGCCGGGCATTCCGTGGGAGGGGGCGCCGGTCGGTCCGGACGAAAATTCCAACATCGTCGTTCGTCAGGAAGGCCGGGTGCCGCAGTTCGACTTCGAGCCGCGCGACCATGTCGCGCTGATCGAGATGAACGATTGGGCCGATCTCGGCCGCATCACCCAGGTTTCGGGATCTCGTCAATATTGCTTGAAGGGGCGGCTCGCGCTGCTCGAGCAGGCCCTGATGTTCTGGGCGCAACAGCGGCTGTCGGCCGAGGGTTTCACGATGATGACGGTGCCTGCGCTCGCGCGCCCGTCCGCATTCGTCGCGACGGGGCACTTCCCGGGGCATGAGGAAGAAGCCTACGAAATTCCGAAGGACGAGCTTTACCTCGCGGGGACGGGCGAGATTGCGCTCACCAGCCTTCACAGCGGCGAGATACTCGAAGCGCAGCAGCTGCCCATTCTCTATGCCGGTTACTCGCCCTGCTTCCGCCGCGAGGCGGGGAGCGCGGGCCGCGACGTGCGGGGCCTTCTGCGCGTCCACCAATTCTACAAGCTCGAGCAATATGTGATCTGCGAGGACGATCCGGAGGTGTCCGCCGGGTGGCACGCGAAGTTGCTCGCCAACGCCGAAATGCTGCTCAACGATCTTGAGATTCCCTATCAGGTGATCGAGGCGTCGACCGGCGACATGGGTCTCGGCAAATATCGCATGAACGATATCGAAAGCTGGGTGCCTTCTTTAAATAAGTATCGCGAGACGCACAGCTGCTCGACCCTGCACGACTGGCAAGCGCGCCGCGCGAATCTGCGCTGGCGGGACGGTGAGCGGAAGGTGCGCTTCGTGCACACACTCAACAATACGGCGCTTGCTTCCCCCCGCATCCTCGTGCCGCTGCTCGAAAATCATCAGACCGCCGATGGCCGGGTCCGCCTGCCCAAGGCGCTGCAGCCGCTGATGGGCGGCGAGTTCCTTTAGTTTCCGTTCTATAGACATGACCGACGACAAGGCCCCACCCAAGCGATTGCTGCTGAGAGAAGGCCTCAGCCTGATCAGCCGCTTCTGGCGCGGCTTCGGTCATGTCGGGGAGAGGGGGCCGGCGGACGGGCAGCCCGTCTTTATCATTCCCGGCTTTCTTGCCAACGACCGGACTACATTGGGTTTGCAACGCGCGTTCGCGAAGGCCGGTTACCGCGTCACCGGTTGGGGCATGGGCATGAATCGCGGCGCGCGCAACGATACGCTGGATATTCTCGTCGAACGGTTGGAGATTTTCGCCAAGGGACGGCCGGTTATTGTGATCGGCTGGAGCCTCGGCGGCATCTACGCCCGGGAGGTGGCAAAGAGGCGGCCCGACCTTATCGCCAAGGTCGTCACCTTGGGGTCGCCTTTTTCCGGCTCATTGCGCGCCAATAATGCATGGCGGATCTACGAACTGGTGGCAGGGCATCCGGTCGATGCACCACCGATCGATGCGGACATACCCGCGAAGCCGCCGGTGCCGACTCTCGCCCTCTGGTCACGCAGAGACGGCGTCGTCGCGCCGGCCTGTTCGCGGGGGCTTCCCCATGAAAGCGACCAGCAGGTCGAGATCGACTGCACGCATATGGGGTTTGGCGTGGACGGCAAGGCCTATCCCAAGATCGTCGAGGCGGTGCGAGACTTCACTTGAGGAACGGCGCCGCCACGTCCGGCGGCACGCGGATCGGGCGGCCGCTCGCCTTGTCGATGATCGCCCAGGTCGTTTTGGCGCGGACGCGCGGTTTTCCGTCCTCGCCGACAAATTCCACGTGCCGGTCGAAGCGCGCGCCCTTAGGCGCCTCACCAACCCAGGTGTGGCCCGTCACCGTTTCCCCGGGCAACACAGCGCGCAGATAATCGATCTCGTGCCGTGTCACGACCCAGACATAGGCGTCGACATGATCGGGATCGGCGACGGCGGTCCAATGCGCAGTCGCCATGTCCTGGATCCAGCGCACCCACACCGCATTGTTGACATGACCGAGCTCGTCGATGTCGTCCTGGGTCGCGGTGATCTTGCGCTCGAATGGCGTCATTCGGCTCCGCCCATCTGGGTCAGGACGAAGGCATAGGATTCGGCCACCTCGTGCAGGCGCTCCCAGCGTCCCGACTTGCCGCCATGGCCCGCGCCCATGTTGATCTTCATGAGCAAGACGTTGTCGTCGGTTTTGAGCTCGCGGAGTTTCGCCGTCCACTTGGCCGGTTCCCAATAGGTGACGCGCGGATCGTTGAGGCCCCCTGTGACCAGCATCGGCGGATAATTCTGCGCCTTCACCTGATCGTAGGGCGAATAGGAGCGGATATAGTCGAACGCCGCCTTGTCGGTGATCGGATTGCCCCATTCCGGCCATTCGCCCGGCGTCAGCGGCAGGCTTTCGTCCTGCATGGTGTTGAGGACGTCGACGAAGGGCACGTCGGCCACCACCGCGCCCCACAGGCCCGGATCGGTATTGGCGACAACGCCCATCAGCTCGCCGCCCGCCGATCCGCCGTTGATGGCGATATTGCCCGGTTTTGTGAACTTCGCGGCGATCAGCCCCTTCGCCACGTCGACGAAATCGTTGAACGTGTTGGTGCGCTTGGTGAGCTTGCCGTCCAGGAACCATTGATAGCCAAGGTCGTCGCCGCCCCGGATGTGGGCGATGGCATAGGCATAGCCGCGGTCGAGCAGGCTGAGGCGCTGCGTCCCGAAGCTCGGCGGCACCGCATAGCCATAGGCGCCGTAAGCATAGAGAAAGACCTTCCCCTCGCCATTCTTTTCGAAGCCCTTCTTGTAGACGATCGACACGGGAACCTTGGCACCGTCGCGCGCGGTGATCGTCAGGCGTTCCGTCGCATATTGGGTGGGATCGTAACCCGAGGGCACTTCCTGCACCTTCAGCGTTTCGAGCCGCTTGGTCTTCGGATTGAAATCGTAGACGGTCGCCGGCGTCACCATCGACGAATAGGACAAGCGATAGGCGTCTGGCGCATATTCGGGATTGCCCGAGAAAGAGGCGGTGTAGCTCGCCTCTGGGAAGGGCACGTGGAATTCCTTCCCGTCATATTGGCGCAGGCGCAGCTGGTCGAGGCCGTCCACGCGTTCGGTAATGGCGAGGTGATCGCGGAAGGAGGCGATGCCGCGCAGATAGACGCGGTCCGAGCCGGGGATCACCGTCTTCCATTCGCCGGGTTTCATCGTCGAGGCTTCGGCGATGCGGAAATTCACATGATCGTCATTGGTGAGGATCCACAGCTTTCCGTGCGCGGCGTCCACCGAATATTGGCGATTCTCCTTGCGCGGGGCGATGAGGACCGGCGGCGCTTCCGGTGCTGAAGCGGGCACGAAGCGGACTTCGCTCGTCGTGTTGTCGCCTGTCGCGATGAAGATCAGCCCTTCATCCTGCGATTTGGAAACTCCGACGGAGAAACCCTTATTCTCCGTTTCCTCATAAAGCGTTTTGTCTTCGGCCACCGGGCGGCCGAGCCAATGAAGACGCGCACGGTAGCTGCGCCAATTCTCATTCACTTCGGTGAAGACCACGCCCTTGCTGTCGGCGGTCCAGACCGGAGAACCGATCCCGACCTCCGATACAGTCTCGATATCCTTGCCGGTCGCGAGATCCCGAATCTTGAGCTTGAAGCGTTCGGACCCGTTATCGTCGACCAGGGTGGCGGCGAGCCTTCCATCCGGGCTCACCTGCATCGCGCCGAGGCGGAAATAGTCTTTCCCGGCTGCCTCCGCGACCTCGTCAAAGATCACTTGGTCGGCACCGCCGGAGACCGGCTTGCGATACCATGTGCGATATTGCGCGCCGGGCTTGAAAGCCCACCAGTAGAGCCAGTCGCCGTCCTTCAGCGGCACGGAGGAATCGTCTTCCTTCACGCGTCCCTTCATTTCCTGAAACAGGGTTTCGACGAGTGCCGCATGGGGCTTCATGTGCGCGTCGAAATAGGCGTTTTCGGCTTTCAGATAGGCGAGCACATCGGCATCATCGACCTTGGGATAGCCCTGGTCCTTCAGCCAGAAATAAGGATCCTCGATCGTATAGCCGTGGCGTTCGTAGGAATAAGCGCGTTTTTCGGCCCTGGGCGGTGTGGTGCTGGCTTCGGTCATCGTTTCTTTCGTGTCTTGAGCGATCGCCGCGGCAGACGCAGCGAGGAGAAGGAGAGAAAGCGCGAAACGCATGGATGTTGCCCCCTTGATACGGACCCGGTGGCGAAACGTGCCGGATCGGCCTATCTGAAGCGCAGTTTCAATCGGAAAGCCGCCCATGTCCAGCTATGAAGATCGCTTGAAGGCCCTCCGCGCCCAACTCGATGCCGACCGTCTCGACGGCTTCGTCGTGCCGCTGACCGACGAGCATATGAGCGAATATGTCGGAAGCTATGCCCAGCGCCTGGCCTGGCTGACCGGCTTCAAGGGCTCTGCGGGCGCGGCGGTCGTGCTGCCGCAGGAAGCGGCGATCTTCACGGACGGGCGCTATACCTTGCAGGTGCGCGATCAGGTGGACGGCAAATATTGGAGCTACCAATCGGTGCCGGAAACCAGCATCGCCGATTGGCTGAAGGCACATGCCCAAAATGGCGCGCGGATCGGCTACGATCCCTGGCTCCACACCAGCGACTGGGTGAAGAAGGCGCGGGCGGCGCTGGCGGACAAGGGCGCCCAACTGGTCGCGGTGCCGCGCAATCCCATCGATGCCGTCTGGGCCGACCGGCCTGAGCCGTCCAAGGCGCGGCTGATCGTCCATCCGGATGCGCTGGCGGGCAAATCCTCGGCGGCGAAGCGGCAGGACATGGCGGATTGGCTGAAAGGCGAAGGCGCCGATGCCGCCATTCTTTCAGCCCTCGATTCGATCGCCTGGACGTTCAACATAAGAGGGGTCGACGTCAGCCACACGCCCGTCGCTCTGTCCTTCGCCGTCGTGCATGACGATGGCACCGCCGATCTCTTCGTCGCGGGCGAGAAGGTGGGCGACGATGTGCGCCAGCATCTCGGCAACGGCGTGCGGCTGCATGAGCGGAGCAATTTCGAATCCTATCTCGGCACGCTCGGCGGCAAAGCCGTCGTCGCGGACCCCGAACGTGCGGTCGCGGCCATCTTCGAAGCGCTGGAGGGCGCGGGCGCCAAGGTGATGCGCCAGCGCGATCCCGCCGTCCTGCCCAAAGCAATTAAGAATGCGGCGGAAATATCCGGGCACAAAGCCGCCCAAGCGCGCGACGGCGCGGCGCTCGTCCGCTTTCTCCACTGGCTGTCACTCGAAGCGCCGAAAGGCGGCCTCAACGAGCTCACTGCGTCTGACAAGCTGGAGGATTTCCGGCGTCAGGGCGGCGACCTGCGCGACCTCAGCTTCGACACGATTTCAGGCGCGGGGCCGAACGGCGCCATCGTCCATTACAAGGCGAGCGAAGAGACGAACCGGAAGATCGAGGTGAACTCGCTCTATCTCGTCGATTCGGGCGGCCAGTATCCGGACGGCACGACCGACGTCACCCGCACCGTCGCGGTCGGCACGCCCAGCCAAGAAATGCGCGATCGCTATACCCGCGTGCTGAAAGGGCATATCGCGCTCGCCACCGCGGTCTTCCCGGCCGGCACGCGCGGGGTGCAGCTCGATACGCTGGCGCGGCAATATCTTTGGGCCGCAGGTCTCGATTACGCGCACGGCACCGGCCATGGCGTCGGCTCCTATCTCTCCGTTCACGAAGGGCCGCAGCGCATCACCCAGGCGGGCAGCAGCCAGGCGGGATCGGACGAACCGCTGCGCGCGGGCATGATGCTTTCGAACGAGCCCGGTTATTACAAGACGGGCGAATATGGCATCCGGATCGAAAATCTGGTGCTGGTCGTCCCCGCCGATGTTCCGGGCGCGGAAAAGAGCATGCTGACCTTCGAAACGCTCACCTTCGCGCCGCTCGATCCGGCGCTGATCGACGTTGCGCTGCTGAGTGAGGCCGAACGGGACTGGGTGAATGCCTATCACCGGAAGGTGCTGGACATCGTCGCTCCGCAACTGGACGGCGAACCGCTGGCCTGGCTCCGCGCCCAATGCGCGGCGCTGTGATGCGGCGGCGCGGCTTAACCCTCGCGGCCGCCGTCGCCATAGTCCTCGGCGTCGCGGTGGCCCTTGGCTGGATTTGAGGTGCCTCGCGCCTGCGCCTTGCGGCGGCGGAGGTTCTGGCGGAGCGCCTCGGCGAGACGGCGGGCCTTTTCGGGATCGTCCTTGCTCATGAGGGTTGGCTAGCCGCATGCCGCCCTTCGCCGCAAGCCGCCTTGACATATCGGGACACCCCCCGCATAGCGCCGCCTCGCCGATGGCGATGCTGCCGTAGCTCAGTGGTAGAGCGCATCCTTGGTAAGGCTGAGGTCGTGAGTTCAATCCTCACCGGCAGCACCATCGGACCCTTCCCGACTGATGAATGATTCCGGCAAGAGACCGCCGCAATATCCTATTAACTTCGTCTTCGTAACGAGGTTGAGGGGGATAAACGTGCCCCCAACAAAAAGGGGCAGTAATCATGACGGAATCCAATTATTTTTCCAAATGGCTGGGTTCTTTGAAGAAGATGAATTCTCTTCAGCCCGATCAGAAGGCGCTAATCGATTTTGCAGAAGGTTTTGCCGGAGCGCCGCTGGAAGGCGATATGCTGACGCCCGCGCAAATAGCCGGGATGTTCGGCGGTCATGCTATGGATTCGGGCGCTTCGGATGAGGTGCATGGCGAAGGCGCTGCGGCCGTCACGGAGCCCCAATGGCGTTCCCTGCTTCAGCGAATGTCCGATGCTGCGATCGCCGACGAGGATATCAGGGAAAGATTATCCCTCACTCAGATCAAAAAACGCTGGCTAGGAGAAGAGCCCGCCCCAGAAAGCGCGATCGCCGAAGCGGAGTCGCGGCTGGGCCTGCGCTTCCCGCCCTCTTTGCGGGCTTTTTACAAAGTATCGAATGGGTGGCGGAGTCCGGCTTGGTCGATTTCGTCAATCCTTCCAGTAGAAGAAATCGTCCCTTTCAAGCAGGAGCATGTGGAAGAAATCGCCGTGTGGTCCGAAGGCGGCGATCGCCACAGTCGCCAAATCGCGACAACCATCCAGCTTAGCCCTTACTATAAGTCGACTGAAGAAGACGATGCTGTTTTGTTGCTCAATCCGCTTGCAATGTCCTCGGACGATGAAATGGAGGTATGGTTTCATGCCAGTTGGGTGCCAGGCGCGGCATTCTACCGATCCTTCTGGCATCTCATGACATCCCTGCTCAAGCAATTAGAAGAAGGGGGGGCTTGAGCCGATCCCTCGTTGACCTTTGCGGCGACCCATTTATGGCGCGGCCATGCGCTTTTTTTCCGACAATGCCGCCTCCGCCTGCCCGGAAGTGATGGAGGCGCTTCACGCCGCCAATCATCATGACACCGCCTATGACGGGGATGCGTTGAGCCAGGCGCTCGACGCCGCTTTCTCCGATCTGTTCGAGACGAAGGTGAAAGCCTTGTGGGTATCGACGGGCACGGCCGCCAATTCGCTGGCGCTCGCCGCGCTCTGTCCGCCTTATGGCGGCATTCTCTGCCACCGCGACGCGCATATCCAGAATGACGAATGCGGCGCGCCCGAATTCTACACCAATGGCGCGAAGCTCATCCTGGGCGAAGGCGCTGGCGCGAAATTGTCGCCGGAGACGGTGGAGAGCATGCTGGAGCGGATGCCGGACGGCGTCCACTGGGTGCAGCCGCATGCCCTGTCGATCACCAACGCGACCGAATATGGCCTTGCCTACACGCCGGACGAGGTGGCGGCGCTGGGTGCGATCGCGAAGGCGAAGAAATTGGGCTTCCACATGGATGGCGCGCGTTTTGCCAATGCGGTCGCGACGCTTGATTGCACGCCCGCCGCGGTGACGTGGAAGGCGGGGGTCGATGTCCTCTCCTTCGGCTTTGTGAAGAATGGCGGCATGTCGGCCGAGGCGCTCATTTTCTTCGGCCATGAGGCGGAGGCGCGGGCGACGCTTTATCGCCGCAAGCGGGCCGGGCATTTGCTGTCCAAGGGCCGCTACATGGCCGCGCAGATCCTGGCGATGCTGAAGGACGATGTATGGCTTCGCAATGCCCGCGCGTCCAATTCGGGCGCCCAGCGCGTTGCCGGGGCGGCGGGCAAGAGGCTCGTGCATCCGGTCGAGGCGAACGAGCTGTTCCTGAAGGTTAGCCAAGAAGAAGCGGCGGGCCTGCGCGCGAAAGGTTTCGATTTCTACAATTGGGCGCCGGGCGAAATACGGCTGGTCGTGAGTTGGGACCAAAGGGAAGAGGATATCGACGCGCTCGCCGCCGCGATCGAGGCCTTGTGAGCGCCGGGGGCGGCAGCTTCCGCGACCCGAGGGTTTTCGCCCCCTTCATCGTCATCACCTTCATCTGGGGGTCGACCTGGCTGGTCATCCGCGACCAGTTGGGCGTCGTTCCCGCCATCTGGTCCGTCACCTACCGCTTCGTCATCGCCGCCGCGGCCATGTTCGCTTATGCGCGGCTCACCGGCGCCTCGCTGCGGATCGGACCGGAGGGGCACAAGCTCGCCCTCATGTTCGGAATTCCGCAATTCTTCCTCAATTTCAATTTCGTCTATGCGGCCGAGCATCATGTGACGTCGGGCCTCGTCGCGGTCGTCTTCGCGCTCTTGATGGTGCCTAATACGACGCTGGGCTGGCTGTTCCTGAAACATCGCATCACGCGAGGGTTCCTGATCGGATCGGCCATCGCGGTCGCGGGCATCGCCCTGCTTTTCGTGCAGGAAATGCGGACCAGCGCTGTCGCACCTTCCGAGATTTGGCTCGGCATCGGCCTCACCATCTGCGGCGTTCTCTCGGCCTCCGTTTCGAACGTGCTCCAGGCTTCGGAGCGGCTGCGCATGCGGCCGATGGCGAGCATGATCGCCTGGGGCATGTTCTACGGCGTCATCGCCGATGCCGCCCTTGCCCTCGCCACCCAAGGGCCTCCGGTCGTCGACTATCGCTTTTCCTATATTGCTGGCGTTCTTTATCTCGGCCTGTTCGCATCGGCTTTGGCCTTCCCCCTTTACTTCGGGATCATCCGGGCTGTGGGGCCCGCAAAAGCCGCCTATAACAGCCTGATCGTGCCGATCATCGCCATGGCGCTATCCACGATGTTCGAAGGCTATGTCTGGACCCCCCTCGCGCTGGCGGGCGGCGTCCTTGCGCTCTCCGGCTTGTTCATCGCCCTTCGCGAGCGCAATACTTCCGGCTGAGCCAGCCTTAAGGCTGTTTGCGCCCGATCATTGCGGGGGAACGGGGCAGGGCCTACATCGCCTGGATGCTCGACGTTCAGACCACCCAAGCCGCCGCGCCCGCCCCTACTCGCCGCGAGGATTATCGCCCGCCCGAATGGCTGGTGCCCTCGATCGACCTCGATTTCGATCTCGGCGCCGAGCGCACCCTCGTCCGTTCCCGGCTGACGGTCGAACGGAATGGAGCCGAAGGCGCCCCGCTTCGCCTCGACGGCGAGAATCTGACGCTGCTCGATGTGCGGGTGAATGGCGCCCCGGCCGATTATGCGCTGGATGGCGATATGCTGATCGTCGAGGGCGTCAACAGCGGCGACAGCGTCGAGACGACCGTCGCAATCCAGCCTGCCGCCAACACCCAGCTCATGGGCCTTTATGCCTCGGGCGGCATTCTTTGCACGCAATGCGAGGCGGAAGGATTCCGGCGCATCACCTTCTTCCCCGACCGGCCCGATGTCCTGAGCCGCTACACGGTGCGGATGAGCGCGGACAAGGCGCTTTACCCGGTGCTGCTCGCCAATGGCGACCCGGTCGGGTCGGGCGATCTGGAAGGCGGACGCCATTATGCGGAATGGAACGATCCTTACCCCAAGCCCTGCTATCTCTTCGCCCTGGTCGCGGGCGACCTACAGGCCAATCGCGACCGCTTCGTGACGCAGAGCGGGCGCACCGTCGATCTCGGCATTTGGGTGCGGCCCGAAGACCTGCCCAAGACTCATCATGCGATGGCCGCGCTGAAGGCGTCGATGGCCTGGGACGAGAAAGTCTATGGCCGCGAATATGATCTCGATGTGTTCAACATCGTCGCGGTCAGCGATTTCAACTTCGGCGCGATGGAGAATAAGGGCCTCAACATCTTCAATTCGCGTTACATCCTCGCCGATCCCGACACGGCGACGGATGCCGATTACGATGCCGTCGCGGGCGTCGTGGCGCACGAATATTTCCACAATTGGTCGGGCAACCGCGTCACCTGCCGCGACTGGTTTCAGCTGTCGTTGAAGGAAGGCTTCACCGTCTTTCGCGACCAGCAGTTCTCGGCCGATCAGGGCAGCGCGGCGGTGAAGCGGATCGAGGATGTCCGGGCCCTTCGCGCCATCCAGTTTCCCGAGGATGCCGGGCCGCTCGCCCACCCGATCCGCCCCGAATCCTATATCGAGATTTCGAATTTCTACACGGCGACCATCTACGATAAGGGCGCCGAGATCATCCGCATGATGCACACCATGCTGGGCGGCGAAGGCTTCCGGCGCGGCACCGACCTCTATTTCGAACGGCACGATGGGGAGGCGGCGACATGCGAGGATTTCGTGAAGGCGATGGAAGATGCCAACGGCGTCGATCTCTCGCGCTTCCGCCTTTGGTATGCGCAAGCCGGAACGCCGCGCATCACCGCCAGCTTGCGCCATGACGATGCCGCAGGACGCGCGCATCTCACCTTGGAGCAGGCCGTGCCGCCGACACCCGGTCAGGACAGCAAGCAGCCGATGCCGGTACCGCTCAAGGTCGCCTTGTTCGGCGACCTGACGGGCGAGAAATATGCCGACCGGCTGATCGTGTTGGAAGGCGTCGCGCAGGAAGTGATATTCGACGGCATCGGCGAACGCCCCATCCTGTCGATCAATCGCGATTTTTCCGCGCCGGTCATCGTCGAGGCGGACCGCAGCGCGGGCGATCTCGCATTCCTGTCGGCCAATGACGACAATCCTTTCGCCCGTTACGAAGCGATGCAGCAGTTGATGCTGGACACGCTGCTCGGCGCGATCCGGAACGGCGCGGCGGACTCAGGGCCGGTGACAGAGGCGGTGCGGCGCACCTTGTCCGATCCCAATCTCGACCCAGCCTTCATCGCCGAAGCGGTGCTGATGCCCAGCGAGGCCTTTATCGGCGATCAGATGGAGATGGTGGATCCCAATGCGATCCATATAGCGCGCGAAGCGCTCCGCGCCGATCTCGGCGCCGATCTCGAACGGCTGTGGCGCGATCTTTATGCCGCCACCACGGCCAATCGTTTCGAATATTCGCCTGCGGCCAAAGGCGCGCGGCGGCTGCGCACAGTCGCTTTATCCTATCTGATGGCGGGCGGAGCGGAGGATGCGGCCGCGTTGGCGCGGCAACAGTTCGACGCGGCCGACAACATGACCGATCGGCAGGGGGCGCTCGGCGTCCTCGTCAACAGCGATGCGCCGGAGCGGGAAGCCGCGCTGGCGGCCTTTTACGACCGCTATCGCGGCAATGCGCTGGTCATCGACAAATGGTTCAGCGTGCAGGCGCTTTCGACCCGCCCGGATACCGGGGCGGTCGTGAAGGCGCTGGCCGATCACCCGGACTTCACGCTTTCCAATCCCAACCGCCTGCGCGCCCTGATCGGCGGCTTCGCGGCGAACCAGTGCGCCTTGCACGTGGCGGACGGCAGCGGTTACCGCTTCCTGGCCGACATGATCCTGGCGGTCGACAAGCTCAACCCCCAAACGGCGGCGCGGCTCGTCCCGCCGCTGGGACGCTGGCGGCGGTTCGACGCTGACCGGGCGGACAAGATGAAGGCCGAACTCAGCCGCATTCTCGCCGCGGATGATCTTTCGAAAGACGTGTTCGAGCAGGTGTCGAAGAGCCTGGGCTGATCAGCCGCCGTTGAGCCAAGCCGCGACTTCACCCGCCACCTGGTTCGCAACCTGGTTGAGCGCGGGGCCGGCGGCCTCCACGTCGATTTCGGCAATTGGCGCGCGTGCTTCGAAACGGCGGGTACGGACGGTGCTGCCGGGGCCGGCAAGGGCGGCGTCATAAACGATCACCGCTTCGGTGCGATCCGCATCGATGCCGAAAGACTGAAGCTGGCCGGTCAGCACGATCCCGGGCTCGAACGTCGTTTGGCGCGCGTCGATGACCACCCGGCCGCTCGCCGCAATGGTTTCGGTCAGCAGGCGGCCGAACAGGGCATTGGGCTGCTCCACCCATTGCGCGTCCTTCAAATAGGCAAGCTCCGTCGCGCCGGTGCGCACGGGCACCCGGGTGACGCGCAATTCCTGCGGCACCGTGGGCAGGGATACGATGACGGTTTCGGACTGGGCCGCCGTTCGCGTCGTTCCTTCCGCCCGAACCTGCGCGGCGGTGAGAGTCAGCAGGGATTCAGGCGGCTTCGGCCCGAAGCTGATGCATCCCGAAAGGGATGCGAGCAAGGCGAGAGGCAGTGCGGAGCGGAACGGGAGGGTCATTCTCATCTCTTATAATCCGGCAATTTGGGTTCGCCCAGGATCGAAGCCGCGCCTTGCTGGTCGATCCGCGTGGTGATCGAGCGCAGCGCATCGCTGGTTTCGCGCAGGTCGCGGACCAGCTGGCCGATCTCCGGCAAGGTTTGCTTCGAGAAATTTTGCACGCCGGGGCGGGCGTCGTTGATCGTCGCCTCAAGCGTCCCAAGGCTCCGGTCGGCGGCCCGGATCGTGCTGCGCAGGTCGTTGATGAGCGGGCGGCCTTCCTCGTTGAGCAATTGATCGGCCGATCCGGCGACCCGGCCCCAGGCCTCGGCCGCTTCGCCCGCCTGGCGGATGGCGATGCGCGCTTCGGCGAGCGTCGCGGCGATTTCCGGCGAACGGTCGGCCAGCGCGCCGCTGATCGTCTCGACATTGTCGAGAATGGCGGAGAGCGACTGCTGATTGTCCTCATCCAGCAATTCGGTGACGCGCTCCGTCAGCGTCGACACGCGTTCCAGCAATTGGGGCGCGCTGTTGAGGAGGGCGCCGAGGCCCCCCGGCTTGGTCGGGATGACCGGCACGCCGAAGGGACATTGGGAGGCCGTGTTGCGCTCAGGGCAAGTGAGCGGAGGCGGCGTCCGGCTCGGTGTACCCCCTCCCTCCGGCGGTTCGAGCTGGATTTCGGACACGCCGGTGAAGCCGACGCCCTGGATGGTCGCGGTCGTGCCCCTGACGATCGGCGTATCGTTCTGAACCGAGATGCGGACCCGCACGAATTGCGGCGTCTTGGGCATCAGGCTGATCATCCGCACCTGACCGACGGGCACGCCGGAAAAGGTGACGCTGCTCCCCTTGTTCAGGCCGCTGACGCCCTGCTGGAAGAAGATGTCATATTCCTTCTCCGTGTCGCTGCCCGCATTGGCGATCCAGATGAGGAAGATGACGACGGCGACGACCAGCGCCATAACGACGCCGCCGACCAGAACGTGGTTGGATCTATTCTCCATCAGGCTTCAGCCCCTGCTTCCTCGGTCGCTCGGGCTGCGCGTCCGCGGGGCCCGTTGAAATATTCCTGAATCCATGCGTGGTCCAAAGCAAGTAATTCCGGAATCGTTCCAATCGCGACGACTTTCTGGTCCGCCAGCACCGCGACGCGGTCGCAAATGGCGTAGAGCGTGTCGAGATCGTGGGTGATGAGAAAGACGGTGAGGCCGAGATTCTTCTGCAGCTCCCGGACGATCGCGTCGAACGCCGCCGCGCCGATCGGATCGAGGCCGGCGGTCGGTTCATCGAGGAAAAGCAGCTCAGGGTCGAGCGCCAGGGCGCGGGCGATGCCGGCGCGCTTCTTCATGCCGCCCGACAGCTCGGACGGATATTTCATCGCCGCTTCGGGCGGCAGGCCGCTCATCGCGATCTTGTAAGTCGCGATCTCGTCGAGAAGCTGCGCGTCGATGCGGGGATAGAATTCGCGGATCGGCACTTGCACATTCTCGGCGACGGTGAGGGTCGAGAACAAGGCCGCGCCCTGGAACAGGACGCCCCAGCGGCGGCGAATGTTCTTCGCCTCTGTCTCGTCCTTGCCGATCATCGATTGGCCGAAGACGCTGATGTCGCCCTCGATCGGGGTTTGAAGGCCGATGATCGAGCGCATCAGGACCGACTTGCCGGTGCCCGATCCCCCGACCACGCCCAATATCTCGCCCCGGCGGACGTCGAGGTCGAGCCTGTCATGGACGATTTGGTCGCCAAAGCCGTTCTTGAGCCCGCGCACGCGGATGACGATGTCGTCGTCCTTCTCGCTCATACCCAGCCGACCTCCGAGAAGAAGACGGCGAAGAAGGCATCGAGCACGATGACGAGGAAGATCGCCTGTACGACGGCGGCCGTGGTGCGCAGGCCCACTTCCTCGTTATTGCCTTCGACCTGCATGCCCTGGAAACAGCCCGATATGCCGATGATCGCGCCGAAGACCGGCGCCTTGATGAGCGAGATCCAGACGTCGGTGATCGGCGTCACCTCGCGGATGCGCTGGATGAAGGTCGCTGGCGGAATGTCGAGCGACACCCAGCAGAGAAGGCCGCCGCCGACGATCGCGACGATGGAGGAATAGAAGCCCAAGAGCGGCATCAGCAGCACCGTCGCCATGACGCGCGGCAGAACGAGCGCCTCCATCGGCGAAACGCCGATGGTGCGCATCGCATCCACTTCCTCGGCGAGCTTCATCGATCCGATCTGCGCGGCGAAGGCGCTGCCCGACCGGCCGGCGACCATGATCGCCGTCATCAGCACGCCGAGCTCGCGGAAGGTGAGGCGGCCGACGAGGTTGATGGTGAAGACTTCCGCTCCGAATTGACGGAGCTGCACCGCGCCTTGCTGAGCGATGACGATGCCGATCAGGAAGCTCATGAGGCCGATGATGCCGAGCGCATGGACGCCGACCACTTCGAAACGCTGCACCGTCGCGTTGAAGCGGAAACGGCGCGGACGCTTGATGACCGTCCAGGTGGTGACGAGGAGGGCGCCGAAGAAACCGAGGAGGCCGAGAAGCGTCTTGCCCGCCATAGACGTCGCCGTACCCATCTGATCGAGGATCTGGACGACGGGCGGACGGCGATCGGGCCGGATCTTCGCGGGCTGGTCGGCGGCGGCGACATTTTCAAGGAGGAAGGACGTGCTTTCGTCGGCCCCACGCACATGGGCGTCGTGATCGCGCACCAGCCGGTGGACGAGCCAGGCGCCGACCGTGTCCATCCGCTCGACGCCGCTCACGTCGACGATCATGCCTTGCCCCTCAACCTCCTTCAGCCGGTCGGGCAGGCGGCCGAGGCGCGCGAGCGTGAGCGGACCGGCGAAGCGCAGCACCTTGCGGCCGTTCTCCTCCGTCTCGTCAAGCTGGGCGATATCGTTCATCGGGCGGGACACTGCGCCAATAACCGGAAACGGGCAAGGTCGTTCCGGGGGTGGACAAATCCCGGCTTTCCGTGCTCCTGCGGCCACATGAAGAGCGCGCTCGCCATTTACGACATGGACCGGACGATCACACGGCGAGCGACCTACACGCCGTTCCTGATCCATGCCGCGCGGCAGCTGGCGCCTTGGCGGCTGGTCCTCATGCCGTTCGTGATCCTGTCGATGCTGGCCTATGTCGCGAAATTGATCGACCGGGGACGGCTGAAGGAAATCAACTACACCTTGCTCATCGGCCGCAGCATCGCGCCCGAGCGGCTGGAGCCGGTGATCCAGAGCTTCGCCGACAAGCAGGTCGCGACCAACATCCTGCCCGGCGCGCGGGCGAGCATCGCGGCGGACCGCGCGGCGGGGCGGCGGGTGGTGATGGCGACGGCGTCCTACCGCCTCTACGCCGCCGCCATCGCCGAACGTCTCGGTATCCACGACGTTATCGCGACGGAAACGGGGCTGGATGCCGCAGGGCGGATCGTCGCGAAGATCGAAGGGCGAAACTGCTACGGCGACGAAAAGCTCGCGATGATCCAGGCGTGGCTGGAACGGGAAGGGCTGACCCGCGAGGCCGTCCATATCCGCTTCTATTCCGACCACGTCTCCGACGCGCCGGTCCACCATTGGTCCGACGAACCGGTCGCAACCAACGCGCACGACCGGCTTGTTCGGCTGGCGGAAGCGGAGGGCTGGGAAGTGCTCGACTGGAGCAAGCGTCCCCAGCCCTGATCGTCAGATCGCCGCCAAAGCCTGATCGAAGTCCGCGATCAGATCCTCCGCATCCTCGACACCGATGGAAATGCGGACGAGGTTGTCGGTGATCGCCATCGCTTTCTTGCGCTCGTCCGGAACGGAAAGGTGGGTCATCGCCGCGGGGGCGCTGGCCAGGGTTTCGGTGCCGCCGAGCGACACGGCGAGCTTGGCGATCTTCAGCGCGTCTAGGAAGGCGAAGGCTTCGCGCTCGCCGCCCTTCAGATAGAGCGAGAAGGTCGAGCCCGCGCCGGTGCAGTGGCGACGGTAGATATCCGCCTGGCGGCCATCGGTCAGAAAGCCGAGATAGCCGACGCTTTCGACCTTCGGATGGTCCTTCAGGAAGGCGCAGACCTTGGCGGCATTCTCGCCGGCGCGGCTCATGCGGAGTTCCAGCGTTTCGAGGCTGCGGAGCAGCATCCAGGCGGTGTTGGGATCGGTGATCGTGCCGATCGTGTTGCGCATCATGCGAATGGGCGTGATGAGCGCCTGCGATCCGACGACGCCGCCCGCGACGAGATCGCTGTGCCCGCCCGCATATTTGGTGAGCGAATAGACGCTAAGGTCCGCGCCGTGATCCAGGGGGCGCGACCAGAGCGGCCCAAGGAAAGTGTTGTCGATGGCGATGGGCGGTTTTTCATCGCCGCTGAACAGAGCGTCGCGCACGGCGCGCACGGCCTGTACGTCGACCAGTTGATTGGTCGGGTTGGCCGGGCTTTCGAGATAGATGAGCGAGACGCGGCCCAATTCTTTTGCCTTGGCGACGACAGCCTCGATTTCTTCCTTGGTCGCGCCCGCCGGGAAATCGAGCCACTGCACGCCGAACTTGCCGAGGATGCGGCCGATCAGCGTCTCGGTCGCCGCATAGAGCGGTCCGGAGTGGACGATGACGTCGCCCGGCTTCACGAAGGTCATGAGCAAGGTGGCGATGGCCGACATGCCCGAGGAGAAAGTGAGCGCGTCCTCCGCATCTTCCCAAACGGCGAGGCGGTCTTCCAAGATTTCCTGGTTGGGGCCATTGAAGCGCGAATAGACGAGGCCTTCGGCGCCGCCGGGGCGCTTGCCGGTGACGCCTTCGAAGTGGCGCTTGCCCGCCGCCGCATTTTCGAAAACGAAGGTGGAGGTGAGGAAGATGGGCGGCTTCAGCGCGCCTTCCGAGAGGGCCGGATCGAAGCCGTGGCCCATCATCAACGTCGCGGGCTTCAGTTTGCGGCCGCCGATCTCGATGACGTCCGGCTTCGGGCGGCGGCGCGGGGTGGCGGTGATGTCGGATTCGTCTGTCATGTCTGTCTCCTGTTGCACTTCTGCGTGGAGACCGAACCCCTCCTTGGAAAAGGAGGCAGGCTCACCGGCCGCGCTCGACGAGGAGCGTTCCCGGGGGGTGAGGTCTGTTGCCCGCGCTCCTCCTAGCCTTAGCCGGCCAAGGCGGCAATGGCCCAGACGCTGCCGACCATGATCGGGACACCGGCAAGGTCGAGCAGCAGCCCGGTCTGCAACATGCGCGGCAGGGCGATGTGACCGGTGCCCCAGGCGATCGCATTGGGGCCGGTGCCCGAAGGCAGCATGAAGCCCCAGCTCGCGGCGAAGGCGGCGGGGAGGGCGAGGAGGACGGGATCGACCCCCGTCGCCGCGATCACGCCCGCCACCACCGGCATGATCCCGCTCGCCGCCGCGACGTTGGACGCGAATTCGGTGACGAGGATGACGAAGGCGGTGAGGACGACGGCGATGAGGAGCGGGTGGACGGCGGCGAGCGGCTTCATCGCTTCCCCCATCCACCCGGCGAGGCCGGATTGCTCGATGCCGGTGGCGAGCGCGAGGCCGCCGCCGAACATCATGATGACGCCCCAAGGCGCGCGGTTCGCCTCGTCCCAGGTGAGGATCGGCCGGCCCGTGCCGTCCGGGATGACGAAGAGCAGGAGCGCGCCCGCCACCGCGATGGCGCCGTCCGTCAATGTTCCGGCCGGGAGATGGCCGGTGAGGAAGGGCAGCGCGAACCAGCCCGCGAGGACGAGGGCGACGAGCGGCACCAGCCTCTTTTCCGCCACCGACCAGGCGCCGACATTGCCGATCCCCTCGCGCGCCGCCGTCGTATCGAAGCCGTGCGCGTCGACGCGCTGCACCCGCATCAGGATGAACCAGCAGAGCGGCACCGACACCAGAACGACCGGCAGTCCGTAGAGCGACCAGGTGAGGAAATCGACGGTGAAGCCGGTGCTCCGCTCGATGATCCCGGCGGCGATGGCGTTGGTGGGGGAGCCGACCAGGGTGCCGAAGCCGCCGAACGTCGCGGCGAACGCGATGCCCATGACCAGCGCGCCGGGAAAGCCATCGGTCGCGCCCTTCTCAACATCGGCTGCCTGCAGCACCGCCATGCCGATCGGGATCATGATGAGGGTGGTCGCGGTGTTGGAGACGATCAGGCTGATGAGCGCCGTCGCGGTCATGAAGGCGAGGAGCAGGCCGCCCGGCGTCCGGCCGCCGCGCGCGACGATGGCGAGGGCGAGGCGGCAATGGAGCCGGGTGCGTTCGATGGCGAGTGCGATCATCGCCCCGCCGAGCACCAGGAACAGGATCGGCGAATAATAAGCGCCGGCAATGTCGTTGGCGCTCATCACCCCGAAGAGGGGGAAGAGGAGGAAGGGCAGGAGCGCCGTCGCGGTGAGCGGCAGGGCCTGCGTCATCCACCATGCCGCCATCAGCACGACGAGCGCGACGGTGCGCCAGGCGGTGAGGGGCATCCCCTCCGGCGCGGGCAGCAGCAACAGCAGCGCAAACGCGGCAAGCCCCCCGAACAGGCCGAGACGTGCGGTCATTCCTGGCATCCCCCTCTTTTTGGGGAATGATGACAGATGGCGGCGGAGAGCGCCACTGCCTACCGCGGGCGAGTCCCGCGCGGGCGGAAATGACGGCGAGGCCCGTCAGGTCAGCCGTTTCTCCATGCTGTCATTGTGGATGGGGACGCCGCCGATGGCGAAGTGGTTGCGGCGGAGGAGGGTGAAGCCCCGGCGCTCGAAGAGAGGGCGGGCGAGTTCGCTGGCTTCGACGAAGATGCGGGCGCTGCCCTGGGCGCGCGCCACCTCTTCCAGCGCGGCGAGGAGGGCCGATCCGACGCCGCGGCCCTCGCCTTCCGGCGCGGTGTAGAGGAAGTCCAAATGCCCGTCCGGCTCCATGTCGCCATAGCCGAGGAGGGTGCCGTCCGGCCCTTCCGCCACCAGCACCGTCCGGCCGTCCGCGCAGCGCGCCGCCATGCGGTCGGGGCAGGGGGGGGCGGCCCAGGCGTCCACCTGCTCCGGCGCATAAGCGCGCGGGCCGAAATGGCGGACCGAGCGGGCGTAGAGGGTGGCGAGCGCCGAGGCGTCGGCGGGGGCGTAGGGGCGGATGTGCATCGCTTCCCCCGTCGCGCCCGCGCAGGCGGGAGTCCAGACGCTTTGTGAGTCTTGCGCGACGCGCGGCTGGATTCCCGCCTGCGCGGGAATGACGGAGGAGGGGGGACTGACGGAGCAGGCGGGAATGACGGAGGTGGGGGAAATAGCGGAGGAGGGGCGTTTGTCCTCCACTTCGTCTTCCGGCAGATCCTCCTCCTCTTCGCCCGCGAAGCCGAAGAAGATGTCGCGCTGGCGGGCGGCCTGCGCTTCCTCATCCTCCGCCATCTCCGCTTCCTCCTCCGCCTCGCGCGCGTCCATCACCGCCGCTTCGGCCGGGGTCAGGGTGCGGGCGTAATCGCCGTCGTCATAGCTGCCGTCCTCATCCCCGTCGAAATCGGGCGGCGGCGGATAATCGGTCCACCAGACGCCGTCATCCTTCTGCCAGACGATGTGATGATCGATTTCCTCCGGCTCTTCGAGGGGAAGTTGATGAACTTGATGCTCCCGCGCTTTTCTCGCGGCCTTCTTTTCGGCGTCCGGATCGAGGAGGGCGCGGGCGTCGTCCGGCTTGTCCGCGCCAAGCGCGTCGAGATAGTCGGCCCAGCGCGCGGCGAGGGCGTGCTGGCCCGCCCCAAGCCGCTCGGCGCGGTCGGCGCGGGCGTCGAGGCGGTTCAGCATCGCGATGGAGAGGCGGTTGTCGTAGCGGTAACGCTCCGCCACCACCTCACCATTCCGGTAGACCTGCTCGATCACGCCGTTCATGCAGCGCGCCATGATCTCGTCGGCGAGATGCTGGCGGGCGAGGAGAAGGGCGGTGTCCCAACCCGCGCCGAACAAGGGATCGCGGTTGCGGAGATTGTAAGCGGACTGCGCGCTCATCCCCACGATGCGGCACGCCTTCGATACCGTGCCGCATTCGGCGAGCGTTTCCTGGAACAGCCGCTTGCGCTCCGGCGTCCAGCCGTCGCGCCTGAGCCCGCGTGTTTCGGTTTCCGCGCTTTCGAGCCCGGAAGCGATAAGCGGCTCCAGCGGCACTTCGGGAATGTGATCGGAACCCTCGACAATGGTGAGGGCGGTGAAGCGGGGCTCGTCCCCGGTGCGGTCATGGTTCATCATGACCGTACCATTTATCTCATTTGGTTATGTGTAGGAAAATGGTTTTTGGCACTTATGCTACTCCTTCTGGATTAACTTGCGCTTTAACGGCGCCGTTTTCCTGATAGCATTCCTAAAAATGGAAGGGGATAAAAGTGCTTCAGCATATTAGGTTGGTTCAGGGGATCGGACAATTCGATCATGTAGCCGCAGCTAACATCGAGTTGACGCCTCTATCCCTAGTGTATGCTGAAAATGCCCGAGGCAAGACGACGCTTGTTAGCATTTTCCGGTCATTGCAAACGGGCGACCCGTTGCCGATCCGGGAGCGCCGGCGGCTCGGCGGCACTCGCGCTGCACAGGTTGCCCTGGCCTTTAGCGACGAAGCCAACGCCATGGTTTTTCAGGATGGCCAATGGAGTGCGGCAAAAGCGAATATCGCAGTGTTCGATGAGCAATTCATCAATGACAATGTCTATTCAGGACTTGTCGTGCAGTCGCCACAGCGGGAGGGGCTCCACGGACTAATCGTCGGAGCACGAGGGGTGGCTCTGCTACGTAGCCTCCAGACTGAAGTGGATGCCATAGAGAAGCACAATGTGCAGCTACGTACACTGGCAGCTACAATACCGCAAAAGGCGCTTCGCGGCCTCACTATTGATCAGTTTTGTGAGTTGCCCCGCCTAGAGGACATTGACGCACGTATTGAGGAAGCTGGGAAGGCGGTTTCTGCAGCTCAACAGCAAGAAGCCATAACGAAGATGCGGGCGCTTGAGGAGCTTCCCGCAATTGAGCTACCGCCGGAGGCGATCGAAACACTCCTGCGAGAGCAGTTGCCAGATGTTGCTGCTGAAGCTGAGCGACGTGTAAGTGCTCACCTCCAGCGGCTTGGCTTAGGCGGTGAAGCGTGGGTAGCCCAAGGCCAGCGAATTCAGCATGAACATAGGGCGGAGCTGGGTGAAGATTGTCCCTATTGTGCTCAGTCACTCGCTCCGTCGGCTTTAGCCCAAGCCTACTCTCAGCACTTTAGTGCGACGTACAACGAACTGAAGGCGAAAATTCAAAGAACCATCCAGCGGCTTGACCAGATATATGGCGCGACAGCGCTGGACCGCATCCGAGCCCAATTTAGCGAAAATTCGTCCAAAAGCCTTTTTTGGTCCGAATTCATCGATGCTCCTCAACTCGAAGCTGATGTCGAGGCATTTCTCGCTGCAGCTATCCGCGCTCGTGATTCCCTGCTGCAGCAGTTGAAGCAGAAAGCAGAAGCTCCCTTGGAGGCTTTTAGCCTCTCAACGGGGACGCAGGAAGCGCTGCACGCTTTGACCGTCCAGTGCCGCACCATAGATGAGTACAACTCCCGTGTCAGGGAGATCAACGAAAAGGCAGCAGCTGTACGTGAAGCTGTCTCTGTCACAAGTCTTCAGACCCTGAGGGACGACCTAGCTCGCTTGGAAGCGGGGAAAGACCGCTTCGATCCAAGTATAGACGCTAAATGCTCTGCTTATCTAAGCGAAAAGGCAGCGAAAAAGAGCACAGAGTCCCGACGTTCAGCTCGAAAGAGAGCATTGGACGCCCACCTTCAAAACGTGTTTCCGGCGTTCCAGGAAGCCATCAATCTCTACCTCCGCCGTTTAAACGCAGGATTTCGCATTGATGGGGTCAAATCTCTGAACACGCGGCGAGGTCCCTCGTGCGTTTACAGCGTTGTTATCGACAACAGCCCCAACCACCCTGTCTCGGTGAACTCGGACGCAATTGGCGAGCCATCGTTTAAGACCGTTCTCAGTACAAGCGACCGGAACACATTAGCCCTGGCAGTTTTTCTGGCGAGCATTTCTCAGGACGAGGAAAGACCGCAGAAGGTGGTCGTCATTGACGACCCTATAAATAGCTTGGACGAACACAGGGCTTTTGCGACTGTAAGTGAGATTAGGCGTCTTGCTGCAGAAGTGGAGCAAGTCATAGTTCTCTCACACAGTCGGCCGCTGGTCTGCCATTTATGGGAAAGTCCGGGTCAAATCGGGCGTATTGCGATCGAAGTCGCTCGCTCCGGAGCCGGATCAACGCTAAGGATCTGGGATGTCTCAACTCATGGGGTGACAGAGCACGACAAGAGACACGCCAAACTCCGCACTTATTTAGACAACCAAGTCGATAATCCGCGCGAAGTGGCCGAGGCAATCAGGCCCACCTTAGAAGCCTTCTTGCGCGTAGCGTATCCAGAACACTTCCCGCCTGGAACATTACTCGGACGCTTCCGGCTCATTGCTAGCCAACATGTAGGAGGCGCTACGCAGATACTGTGCCAAAACGATGTGGACGAACTTGCTACTCTTACTGATTATGCAAATCGCTTCCACCATGACACCAATCCAGCTTGGCAAACGGCTGATATCAATGATGCTGAATTGCTTGCCTTTGTTCGGCGGGTAGTTGCATTCACTAAAAGAGCATAGCTAACTTGGTAGCCTCGTCTTCGGAGTTCAGTACGACGGTTGAAGGCTCGGCTTCGCCTCGCACCCACCCCCGGCCCCTCCCTTGAAAGGGAGGGGGGAATTTGGGTTATTCGGCGGCTTCTTGTTGGCGGGTGGGGGTGCGGCGCTTTTTCTTGGCCGGTGCGGGTGCGGGTTCCGCGCGGGGGGCGTCGAGGAGGGGCTTGAGGTAGGCGCCGGTGTAGGAGCGGGGTTCCTTCACCACGTCTTCCGGAATGCCCTCCGCGACGATCTCGCCGCCTTTGTCGCCGCCTTCGGGGCCGAGGTCGAGGACCCAGTCGGCGGTCTTGATGACTTCGAGGTTATGTTCGATCACGACCACCGTGTTGCCCTGCTCGACGAGGGCGTGGAGGACTTCGAGGAGTTTGCGGACGTCTTCGAAATGGAGGCCGGTGGTGGGCTCGTCCAATATGTAGAGCGTCTGGCCGGTGGCGCGGCGGCTGAGTTCCTTGGCGAGCTTCACGCGCTGCGCCTCGCCGCCCGACAGGGTCGTCGCCTGCTGGCCGACCTTGACGTAGCCGAGGCCGACCTCCGCCAGCATCGCCATCTTGTCGCGGATCGGGGGCACGGCCTTGAAGAATTCCACCGCATCCTCGACCGTCATGTCGAGCACGTCGGCGATGCTCTTGCCCTTGAACTTCACCTCCAGCGTCTCGCGATTGTAGCGCTGGCCGTGGCAGACGTCGCAGGTGACGTAGACGTCGGGGAGGAAGTGCATTTCGATCTTGATGAGGCCGTCGCCGGTGCACGCCTCGCAGCGGCCGCCCTTCACGTTGAAGGAGAAGCGGCCGGGCTTGTAGCCGCGCGCCTGCGCCTCGGGGAGGCCGGCGAACCAATCGCGGATGTTGGTGAAGGCGCCGGTATAGGTGGCCGGATTGGAGCGCGGGGTGCGGCCGATCGGCGACTGATCGATGTCGATCACCTTGTCGAGATATTGCAAGCCCGAGAGCTTGTCGTGCTTGCCCGCCTGGACACGGGCGCCGTTCAGATGGCGGGCGGCCCCGGCGTAGAGCGTGTCGATGGTGAAGGACGACTTGCCCGAGCCCGAGACGCCGGTGATGCAGGTGAAGGTGCCGAGGGGGATGCTGGCCGTCACGTCCTTCAGATTGTTCGCCTTGGCGCCGTGGACTGTGAGCTTCTTGCCATTGCCCTTCCGTCTGGTTGCCGGAACGGCGACTGCGCGCCGTCCCGTCAGGTAGTCGGCAGTGAGGCTGTTCTCGTTGGCCAGCACCTCATCCAGTGAGCCCGCCGCCACCACTTGTCCACCGTGCACTCCGGCGCCGGGGCCCATGTCGATGACATAGTCGGCGGTCTTGATCGCATCCTCGTCATGCTCGACGACGAGCACGGTGTTGCCGAGGTCGCGGAGGCGTTTGAGGGTCACGAGCAGGCGGTCATTGTCGCGCTGGTGCAGGCCGATCGAGGGCTCGTCGAGGACGTAGAGGACGCCCGACAGGCCCGAGCCGATCTGGGAGGCCAAGCGGATGCGCTGGCTCTCGCCGCCCGACAGGGTGCCGGACGTGCGGTCGAGGTTCAGATAGTCGAGGCCGACATTGTTGAGGAAGCCGAGGCGCTCGTTGATTTCCTTGAGGATGGCGCGGGCGATTTCGCGCTGCTGCGGGTTCAGTTTCTCCTCGAGGGTGGCGAACCATTCGAGCGCGCGGACGACGCTGCGGCGGGTGGAGACGGAGATGTCCTCGCCGGCGATCTTCACGGACAGCGCCTCGGGGCGGAGGCGGGCGCCGTCGCACACCTCGCAGGGGGCGGAGCTTTGATATTTGGCGAGCTCCTCGCGCATCCAGGCGCTTTCGGTCTGCATCATGCGGCGATTGAGGTTGCCGATGACGCCTTCGAAGGGCTTCACCACGTCGTAGGATTTGCGGCCGTCGACGAAGGTGAGGGTGACGGGCTTGCCCTTCGTGCCGTGGAGGATGGTGTCGCGCACCTCCTCCGGCAGATCCTGCCACGGCGTTTCGAGGCTGAAGCCATATTCGCGGGCGAGGGAGCCCAAGACCTGCATGTAATAAGGGCTGGGCGGGTTGGATTTGGCCCAGGGGACGACGGCGCCCTTCTTGATCGAGAGCGCTTCGTTCGGAACGACCAGTTCGGGGTCGAACAGCAATTTTTCGCCGAGGCCGTCGCAGGCCGGGCAGGCGCCCTGCGGCGCGTTGAAGGAGAACAGGCGCGGCTCGATCTCGGCGATGGTGAAGCCGGAGACCGGGCAGGCGAATTTCTCGGAGAAGGTGATGCGGCCGGCGGGCGCGTGGGTGGCGAGGACGTTGCGGTCCGAGGCCTGGGTGAGGGCCGCGGCGACGCCGGTGCGGGCGGTGCTTCCGTCAGCATTGGCATCCTCGATGGGGCCGCTATTAGGCCCCTCCCCTCGATGGGGAGGGGTTGGGGAGGGGTGATTTTCGAGACCGGCATCAGTGCGGGCGGATAGATCACCCCCACCCAACCCTCCCCCATCGAGGGGGAGGGCTTTCGCGTCGGCGGGGTCAAGGTAGACGAGGCCGTCAGCCAGTTTGAGGGCCGTCTCCAGCGAATCCGCGAGGCGGGTTTCGATGCCTTCGCGCACCACCAGACGGTCGACGACGACTTCGATGTCGTGCTTGTACTTCTTGTCGAGGGCGGGGGCGTCTTCGATGTCGTAGAATTGGCCGTCGATGCGGACGCGGGTGAAGCCCGCTTTCTGCCATTCGGCCATTTCCTTCCTGTACTCGCCCTTGCGGCCGCGCACGACGGGGGCCAGCAAATAGAGGCGCATGCCTTGGGGGAGGGCCATGACGCGGTCGACCATCTGGCTGACTGTCTGCGCGCTGATGGGGAGGCCGGTGGCGGGGCTGTAGGGCACGCCGACCCGCGCCCAGAGGAGGCGCATGTAGTCGTAGATTTCGGTGACGGTGGCGACGGTGGAGCGCGGGTTGCGGCTCGTCGTCTTCTGCTCGATCGAGATTGCGGGCGACAGGCCCTCGATATGATCGACGTCGGGCTTCTGCATCAGCTCCAGGAACTGGCGGGCATAAGCGGAGAGCGATTCCACATAGCGGCGCTGCCCCTCGGCATAGATGGTGTCGAAGGCGAGACTCGATTTGCCCGAGCCCGACAGGCCGGTGATGACCGTCAGCGTCTCGCGCGGAATATCGACGTCCACGCCCTTCAGATTGTGCTCGCGCGCGCCGCGCACCGAAAGATGAGTCAGCATGAGATTGGCTGTTCCAGATTTGTTCTAATGATGCAAGGGCGCGGCATGCATGGGCAACGCTGCCGACGCGAAATGGGTGCGGGACAAGCGGATCGCAAGGCAACCCCCGTTATCGCCCTGCAAAGTTAAGTTAAGATTTGTTCCCTTAATCTTGAGCAAGATCAGTGACGGAGTGGCCAATCTGCGCTACATGAGCATGAATAGCCGCATACCCACAATCCAGGGGCTATTCCGCAAAGGGGTGAATGAAATCGACATGAGCAGGCGCTGCGCCCTTCCCTGGAGCGGTTGTTGAAAGCCGAAACGTTCGACCTGCAGGCCGCGTCGGTCCTGGCTGCGTTCCGCTCTCCGTTGGAAAGCGGGATGCAAAGGCTATTGGACGCCCTGCCCGTGGGCCTGGTCTATGCCGCGGCGTCCGGCCGCATTCTCGGCGGAAACCGGAAGGCCGAGGAGATTTTCGGCCATCCCATCCTGCCCACCGAAGCGATCGAGGAACATGGCAATTGGGTGGCCTATCATGCCGATGGCCGCCGGGTGGAAGCGGAAGATTATCCGCTCGTCCGCGTTCTCAAGGGCGCGCTGGAGGCCGAGCTCGACGTGCATTACGAGCGGAAGGACGGCGGCAGGAACTGGATCCGGCTGACCGCCAGCCAGATTCGCGACGATCACGGACATATCGTCGGCGGCCTGGTTGTCGTGCGCGATATCGATGCGGAACGAAAGGCCATGGAGGAGGCCCGGACCGCCAACGAACGGTTGCGGGTTGCGCAACGGGCGGGCGGCATCGGCACGTACGAGATCCTTCCCGAGCAAGGCCGCATCCTGGTTTCCGAGGAATTTTGCAAGGTCTGGGGCCTCGACCCCACGGACGAGATCACGGTGGCGCAGGCCGAAAACATGCTCCATCCCGACGATCTCGCCTCTGTCCGCCAGGACGGCGATTATGGCGTCGGCCGCGCCGCCTATCGCGTCATCCATCCGCTGACCGGGGAGAAGCGGTGGATCGTACGGCGGGGCGAGGCGGTGACCGTCGAGGACGGCAAGGTCCGTCATTTCGGCGTGACGTACGACATCACCGAAACCAAGCGGACCGAAGAAGCCTTGCGCGATCGGGAGGAGCGGCTGCGCGCGGCGCTCGAGGGATCGGGCGCCGGAACCTTTCGCTGGGATTTGCGGACCGGCGCCCTCGAATTCGACGCCACGCTCAACCGCCTGTTCGGGTTTCCGGAGGAGGAAGGACCGACGACGATCGAGGAATGCGCGGCCCGCATCCACCTTGACGATCGCGACGCCTTCATCGCCGCGTGCGAGACCAGCATCGCCACCGGCGCCGATTTCGACATGGAATATCGCGTCGTCCGGCCGGACGGCAAGGAACGCTGGCTGCACGACCGGGCCAAGGTCTATTTCGGCGACGACGGCAAGGCCGCCTACATGACCGGCGCCTGCATCGACCTTACCGACCGCATCGTCATCGCGCGGCGGCTCAACACCGTTCTTGAAAGCATTTCCGATTGCTTCATCGCCGTCGATGCGAAGTGGACGATCAGCCTGCTCAACAAAGCGTCCGAGGAGTATTTCGGCTTCAAGCGGGAGGAAGCCCTGGGGCGGAACATCTGGGAGGTCATGCCCTATATCCACGGCACCGAGCTTGAACAGGCGCTCCACCGCGTGATGGAGACGCGCAAGCCGGAAAGGCTTGAAATGGCGTCCAATCACCGGCCCGGCACCAGCATCGAGCTTCGCTTCTCGCCCAAGCAGGGCGGCGGCGTCGCCTGCACCTTCAGCGACGTGACCGAGCGCAAGAAGGCGGAGCGGCACAAGGAAATCCTGCTCGGCGAGCTCAATCATCGGGTCAAGAACACCATGACCCTGGTGCAGGCGACGGCACGCCAGACCTTCAAGCGCGGCGAGGTGCCGGAAGCCGTGCAGCGCACGTTCGAAGGCCGCCTGTCCGCCCTTGCCGCCGCCCATGACGTGCTGACCCGGCAAAGCTGGGAAAGCGCGATGCTGGGCGAGATCGTGACGGCCGCGCTGGCGCCTTTCGGCGCGCTGGAGGAGGGGCGGGTCACGGTGGAAGGGCCGGCGGTGCAGCTCCCGCCCCAGGCGACGGTGATCTTTGCCATGGCCCTGCACGAACTGGCGACCAATGCCGCCAAATATGGCGCCCTGTCGAACGACGAGGGGCGAATTTCCATCACATGGGCGAGGGAAGAAGGCGATGGGAACGCGCGCCTCACGTTCACGTGGAAGGAAAACGGCGGCCCCAAGGTTTCGCTGCCGGAAGGGCGCGGTTTCGGATCGCGCCTGATCGAAAGCGTCTTGGCGGCCGAACTGGGGGGCACGGTGAGGCTGCACTTCGCGGCCGATGGCCTGTGCTGCCTGATCGACGCGCCTTTGTCGGACGGGTGATCCGGACGGCGGCCCGCACCCCTCAAGCCGCTTTTCACCAAATGCTCACCTGCCGCTCATGCCGCTCATCGTGGTCGGGATTAAGCCATCGCCTTCACAAATGTTGAAGGAGGCATGGCAATGGCGGAAACGAGAATGCAGGGAAGAAAGGGGTTTTCCTGGCGGCCGATCGGATGGGGCGGCGCAGCCTTCCTGTTGACGCTGCCGCTGGTCGCGGGGGCGCCCTGGACCCTGTCCGATTATGTCATCATGGGATTGATGCTGGGCGTGGCGGGACTGGTCATCGAGCTGGCGGTGCGCACGTCGGGCAATCGGGCCTATCGCGGCGGCGCGACGCTGGCGGTCGCCGCATCCTTCCTGCTCGTCTGGGTGAACGGCGCGGTCGGATTGCTCGGCAGCGAGAACAATCCCGCCAACCTCCTTTTCTTCGGCGTCATCGCCATCGCGGCCGCGGGATCGGCGATGGCGGGCTTCCGCGCCGCGGGCATGGCCCGCGCGATGTTCGCGGCGGCGGCGGCGCAGGCGGCGATCGGGGTGGCGGCGCTGATCTGGCCGCTCGGATCGCCCGGCTACCAGGGCATTTACGAAGCAGTGATGGGGACGATCCTGTTCTCGGCCTTCTGGCTCGGTTCCGCCGGGCTGTTCCGGCGGGCGGCAGGGCAGGGGCAGCCTTGATCCGTTCCCCGGCGCAGGCCGGGGTCCAGTGGCGCGGGCGGGATAAGGTGTGCCGCTGGGCTCCGGCTTTCGCCGGAGCACAAAGGGGCGTTTTTAAAGAGCCGGGCCGCTATAGGTGGCGATCCAGCGGTCGATTTCCGCTTCGAGGACGCTCAAGGGCACCGATCCGTTGGCGAGCACCGCGTCGTGGAAGCGGCGGATGTCGAATTGCGCGCCGAGGATGCGCTCGGCCTTGTCGCGCAATTCCTTGATCTTCAATTCGCCGATCTTGTAGCCCAAGGCCTGGCCCGGCCAGCTGATGTAGCGATTGACCTCGGCATCGATATTGGCGTCGGTCAACGCGGTATTCTCCTTCATGAAGGCGACGGCCCTCGCCTTGTCCCAGCCCTTGGCGTGAATGCCGGTGTCGACGACGAGCCGCGCGGCGCGCCAGGCCTGGTAGGAGAGCTGGCCCATCTTCTTCGCCGGCGTGTCGTAAATGCCCATCATTTCGCCGAGGCTCTCCGAATAGAGGCCCCAGCCTTCGGTGAAGGCGGTGAACTGGGTGAAATTCTGGCGGAAGGGCGCGAGCTCCATTTCCTGCTGCAGCGCGATCTGATTGTGATGGCCCGGGACGCTTTCATGCGCGGTGAGGGCGGGCAATTCCCAAAACGGACGCTGGTCGAGTTTCGACGTGTTGACGTAGAAGGTGCCCGACAGGCCGCTGGCGGGAGAACCCTGGCCGTAATAAGCCGTCGTCGTCCCTTCCGCGATCTCGGCCGGGATGGGCTTCACGCCGTAGGGCAGGCGCGGCAGGCGGCCGAACAGGCCGGGCATCTTGCCGTCGATCCGTTTCGCCTCCGCCGCCGCTTTTTCCAGCAATTCTTCGGGCGTTTTGGCATAATAGACCGGATTGGTGCGCAGATCCTGGATGAAGGCCTCGCGGCTGGCGAAACCCGCCGCCTTTGCCACTGCCTCCATCTCCGCCCGGATGCGGGCGGATTCCTTGAGGCCGATATCGTGGATCTGATCCGGCGTCAGGTCGGTCGTCGTCTCGGCCCGCACGCGGAAGGCGTAATAAGCCGCGCCGCCCTTTTGCGCCGACACGCTGTCGGCCTTCGCGCAATAAGGGAGGTAGCGGGTGCGGTAGAAGGCGAGGTGCTTGGCATAAGCCGGGTTGATGACCTCCGCGATCGCCTTGCGGCCCCGCGCCTGGAGCGCCGCCCAGTCCGCGTCCGATATGGCGGTGGGCTTGGGCGCCAGGAAGGGCGCGTAGAAGCGCGACTTGGTCGGGTCTTCCGCGATGACGCCGGAAATGCCGCGCTCGTAATTGCCGAGGACGGAGCAGGGGAGGGTGTAGCCGCCCTTCACCGCTTCCTCCGTCACCGCCAGCGCGGCGTCGTTCTGCCTCGGATAGAGGTTGAGGCGGGCGAGGTAGCTTTCATAATCGGCGCGGGTGCGGAACGGCAGGTCTTCGGCGAGGCTCGCGAAGCCCTGATGCCAGCCATAATAGGTCGTGAAGAGCATGACGCGCTGAGGATAGGTGTTCCCCTCCACGGTTTCCGACAGCATCCGCTTCAGGATCGCGTGATTGGTGCGGTCCGGGTCGGTCAGCCCATCGGCGGGGATGGCGTCGAGGCGGGCGAGGAAAGCCTTCGCCTCCGCCGCCCGCCGGTCCTGCGCGGCGAGGCTGAGGTCGCCGATCCTGTCGTCATAATCGCGAACGCCGAGCGTCGTCGCATAAGTCGGCGATTCCCGGAGGAGCCAGGCATAATGATCCTCCAGCAGCTTCGCGAAATCGTCGGCCGGTGCGGCGGCGGCGGGGGTGGCCGAGGCGAGCGCGGCGGCGAGGACGAGGGTGAGGCGCATACTGGTTTCCTGCAAAAAGGATCGGGCTGAATAGGGCAGGCGGATCAAGGCCGTGCTAAGAGGTAAATGCGGCGGAAGCAAAGTGATATGAATTTGAAGGAAGAGGTCAGAGCGACGCAGTTACTGGCAGGCCGGACCGTTGCACGGATATCGCGCTTGCGCGTCAACGAAGTCGCGGTGGAGTTCACGGACGGAACGCGCCTGTCGTCGACGCGCCATCCGAAGCGGTCGAGCTGTCGATCAACCATTGTCCTTCGCCCCTGGAAGACGGCGATCGTTGATCGCGGCGATCCATTCGTCCGCCCGCGGATCGTCCCAAACCTTTTTCCACTTGCGCAAAAAGCGGTCGCCCTCTTCCCAATATCCATGCGCGCAGACTTCCCGCAGTAGGATGAGGGAGGGCCCGTAAGCCGAAAGGCGGTGGTCGGGCACGACATCGCCCGACGCGATCAAGTGGTCGGTCGCGGCCCCCCAATCGCCGTTCCGGCCCGCCAGCATTCCCGATATCGTGTGGAAATGATGCTTGAAATAGGCATGGTCCGCGATTGCGGCCGATACCTTCCGCGCTGTGTCGCGGGACGGGTAAGCGTCGGTAAGGCGCTTCCAAAGATCGCGGCCCCGCTCCGGCCAGTCGAGCATGTCGCCGTGAGCGGCCCGCGCGTCGGCGATCAGCTTCCCGAGCGCGGCGGCTGCTTCCTCCGCCTTGTCATAATTTCCCGCTTCCAGCGCCTCCACTGCGATCCAGACCCATAAATAGGTGGATTGGGGGTTGAGCGTTCTTGCCCGGTCGAATGCCGCGAGGCGGTCGCGAGGCTCCCGGCTGCAGCGCCCGAGATCGGTCCAGAGTTCGGCATTGCCGGGGCAATGGCTGAGGGCGCTCCGGATCAATGAGGCGGCTGCTTCGGGATCCGCCCCTGCCATGTGGTGGGCGGCGCGTCTCGCCAGGTCAGGATCCGCCGGCGCCTCCGCCACCAGCTCCAGCCAACGCGCCTTCATGCGCCGATGGGCTTCGGGCGCGCGGGCGGGGTCGATGCCGCTGAGCGGGGTGAGGAAAAGAAGGTGGCGGGGATCGCGGTCGAGGAACCACGCAATATGGTCAAGCCTTTCCGGATTGTCGTGATCCGCGGCCGTACACAATTCCTCCAGGCGCCGCTCGCGATAGGCGTCCTCCGTTTCCTCTCCGTCCAAGTCGCGTTCCCCTCCAGATTTGGCATTGGCGCTGGACATGGCGCGCCGTCCCCCTGTCAACCTGCCGGCACATCCTTCCATGCCATGACGGCCTTGAATTCGTCGAAACATGGCACGCAAACCCACTCGTAATCGGCGCCGCGCACATAATCCGCCGTGGTGGCGTAGCCCTCATGACAGGCCGCCTCATCCGACTGGCCCGGCTCGGCAATGGTCGCCCAACACGCCGCGCAATGATCATGCTCCCATCCGGGACGGTACGCCTTGTAGGATTTGCGGATGAAGCTCTGGCCTTGCAGGAAAGGCTGCTCCTTCAAATGCACCAATCGCCAGTCATCCGCCATATAAGCGTCATAAACGCCGCCCTCCGCCTCCGCAACCGACGGTGAGGGGGAGCAAGCGCCGCTTAATCTGGACAGAAAGAAAAGTAGAACATATATCGAACATATGGCGCAGCTCGATACACGGCAGAAACTCGCGATCCTGGCCGATGCGGCGAAATATGATGCGAGTTGCGCGTCGTCGGGGACGAAGAAACGGGACAGCAGCGGCGGCAAGGGGATCGGGTCGACGGAAGGGATGGGCATCTGCCATGCCTATGCGCCGGACGGGCGGTGCATTTCGCTGCTCAAGATCTTGCTGACCAACAGCTGCATCTTCGACTGTCATTATTGCATCAACCGCAAGAGCTCCAACGTGCGGCGGGCGCGGTTCACGGCGCGGGAGGTGGTCGACCTCACCCTCGCTTTCTACAAGCGCAATTATATCGAGGGGCTGTTCCTGTCCTCCGGCATCATCGGATCGTCCAACTACACGATGGAGCAGATCGTGGAGGTGGCGCGATCCTTGCGCGAGGATCACGATTTTCGCGGTTACATCCATTTGAAGACGATCCCGGACGCCGATCCGGAATTGATCCATAAGGCCGGGCTCTATGCCGACCGGGTGTCGATCAACGTCGAGCTGCCGACCGAAAAGGGCCTCAAGCGGCTCGCACCGGAAAAGGACGGCGCGCGGATCGAGGGCGCGATGACCGGGATGAAGGCGGCGATCGCGGACGGCAAGGACGCCAAGGCGCGGTACAAATCCGCGCCGAGCTTCGCGCCCGCCGGTCAATCGACGCAGATGATCGTCGGCGCGGACGATGCGGACGACGGCGCGATCATCCGGAAAGCGAGCCGCCTTTACGGGCGGTTCAACCTGCGGCGGGTCTATTATTCCGCGTTCAGCCCGATCCCGGATGCGAGCGCGGTGCTGCCGCTTCAGCGGCCGCCGCTGATGCGCGAGCACCGGCTGTATCAGTCGGACTGGCTGATGCGCTTTTACGGGTTCCAGCCGGGGGAGGTGATGGCGGCGACGGACGCGGCGGGCATGCTGCCGCTCGACATCGATCCGAAGCTCGCCTGGGCGCTCAAATTCCGGGAGCATTTTCCGGTCGACGTCAATCGCGCGCCGCGCGAAATGCTGCTGCGCGTGCCGGGGCTGGGGGTGAAGGCGGTGGACCGCATCGTCGCGTCGCGGCGCTGGCGCAGGCTGACGCTCGACGATGTCGGGCGCCTCACGATATCGGTGGCCAAGATAAGGCCGTTCATCGTTGCGGAAGGGTGGCGCCCCACGGCGCTGATCGACCGCGCCGATCTGGCGCAGCGCGTGAAGCCGAAGAAAGAGCAGCTGGAATTGTTTGCGGCGTAATTTGGGGCTAAAAGCCGCGTCGGGGCGAGATGCGCCGGGGAGAGTGTGACGATGGGGAATATGCGTTTATGGACCTTGGGCGCGGTTGCCGCGCTCGCGCTGGGGGCGCCCGCCACGGCGGACCCGGTGACGGCGGACCCGGTGGTTGCCGCCGAGCGCGCGTTCGCCGCGCGGCATCAAGAAGTGCCGATGAAGCAGGCGTTTCAGGAATTTTCCGCCGCCGACGGCGTCGCGGTGACGCGGGATGGCGTGAAGAACGTCAAGGATTTCATCGCCACTTGGCCGGACGCCAACAATCCCGGCTTCATCCAATGGTGGCCGACGCTGGCCGGCATCGCCCAATCCGGCGATCTGGGCTTTACCACCGGACCCGCATCCTTCGGCGGCAAGCGTTACAGCGATTATTTCACGGTCTGGAAGAAGCAGCCGGACGGCAGCTGGAAGTGGGTCATCGACCAGGGGACCGGGCCGCGTCCGGCCGCGGTGGCGCCGACGCAAAATGTCGCGGCCGTGCCGGTATCGACCCTGCCCCCGATGGAAGCGGGCGCCGCGTGGAGCGACCTTCAGAAGACGGACGGCAATCTCGGCCGGGCGTTCGCCGTCCATCCCGGCACCGCCACTTATTATGCCCCCGAAATCCGGCTGCTCGGCTACAGGCCGGAGCCGGTCGATGGCATTCAGGCGGCGCTTCCCGTTCTCGCGGGCCGGGCGCGCGACCTCAAAACCAGCATGGAAGGCGGCGGCGTGTCCGCGGCGGGCGACCTTGGCTATACCTACGGCATTGCGAGCTGGTCGGAAAATGGCGCGGCGAAGACCGGGCCCTATCTCCGCGTCTGGCAGCGGCGTCCGCAAGGCTGGATGGTCCTGGTCGAAAACGTCAATCCCTTCTGATCCCGGCGATTCCGGTTTCGGGGCGCCGCCGCCCTTCAGGGAACGGCGGCGCGCTTTGCGGCTTCAACCTTCATGCGCGCCGTAACGCTCGCCCATGAGGAGGATTTCGACGGCTGGCGGGATGCCGCCCGCAGCCTCGCCCTCGCCCGGGTGCCGCCGTCCGAAGTGACGTGGAGCGTCGGCGACGCGCCGCCCGACCTGTTCGGCGAGGAAGCGGTGATGCCCGCAGTGGAAGGCCCGGCCTTTTCGGTGCCCCGGCCGTTCGTCGACCTGGCGCGGACCGTCATCTGCCATTCCGAGCCGGAGCGTTTCTCCCTGCTCTACGCGATGCTGCTGCGGCTGCGCGCGCGGCCGGGCGTGCTGGGGGACAAGGCCGATCCGCTGCTGCGGCGGCTGGAGGAGATGGCGAAATCGGTGCGGCGGGACATGCACAAGATGCACGCCTTCGTCCGCTTCCGCGAAGTGGACGAGCCGGACGGGGGCACCCGCTATGTCGCCTGGTTCGAGCCCGATCATCATATCGTGCGGTCAAATGCGGGCTTCTTCGTGCGGCGCTTCACCACGATGCGCTGGTCGATCCTGACGCCCGAATTGTCGATTCATTGGGACGGCGAGACGCTGACGCAAAGCCCCGGCGCGACGAGGGCCGACGCGCCGTCCGGCGATCCGGTCGAGGAGACGTGGAAGACCTATTACGCGTCCATCTTCAATCCGGCGCGGGTGAAGGTCAAAGCCATGACCAAGGAGATGCCGAAGAAATATTGGAAAAACATGCCGGAGACGGCGTTGGTCGGGGACTTGATCGCAGGCGCGCAGGCGCGGGAGGCGGAGATGGTCGCACGGTCGCGGAGCAAGGTCGCGGCGGAGGTGCGGGAGGCAGGGCACGATGCCGCCGAAGCGGCGGAGCGGCGGCTGCAGCCGGGCGGCAACGCGCTGGCGGCGTGGGAGGCCTTGTTCGAGGAGGCGCGGGGCTGCACGCGCTGCCACCTCTACAAGCATGCGACGCAGACGGTGTTCGGCGAGGGGCCGGTCGACGCGCCGCTCATGTTCGTCGGCGAGCAGCCGGGCGATCAGGAGGATCTGGCCGGGCGGGCCTTCGTCGGCCCGGCGGGCCAGCTGTTCGACAAGGCGCTGAAGGAAGCGGGGATCAACCGCGCCAAGGCCTACATCACCAACGCGGTCAAGCATTTCAAGTTCGAGCCGCGCGGCACCCGCCGCATCCACCAGACGCCCAAGGCGGACGAGATCAAGGCGTGTCATTATTGGTACGACCGGGAGCGCGCGCTGATCCGCCCGCAAGTGACGGTCGCGCTCGGCGCCACCGCCGCCCGGCAAGTGTTCGGGCGTGCCGTCACCATCTCCAGCTTGCGCGGGGAGGCGCATAAGCTGGCGGAAGGCGGGGAGGCGTGGGTGACGGTGCATCCCAGCTTCCTGCTGCGCGTGCGCGACAATCGGGAGGCGGAATATCAGCGGTTCGTGGAGGATTTGGCGCGGATCGGGGAGCGGGTGAAGGCGCTTTCCTAGCCCTGCGTCACCCCGGACCTGATCCGGCATCCATGACGCAGTGCTCCGGCGCAGGCCGGAGCCCAGTGGCGCAGAACGGCGAAACTGGCCCCGGCCTTCGCCTGGGAACGATTCCATCAATTTGAATCAAATTCTAAAGCTTCACCAGCATCTTGCCCATATTGCCGCCGCTGAACAGGTCGAGAAAGGCTTGCGGCGTGGCTTCGATGCCTTCGCGGATCGTCTCGCGCGATTTGACCTGGCCGGTCGCGATCCAGCCGCCCATATCGCGGTAGAAATCCCCGATTTCGTTCAGATAGTCGGTCCAGATGAAGCCTTGCACGCGGATGCGGGCGGCGATGACGCGCATGATGTAGCGGAAGGCCTGCGGCTCCGCGTCGTTATAGCTGCCGATCATGCCGCAGATGGCGAAGCGGGCATTCTGGCGGGCGCAGGCGAAGGCGGCGTCCAAGTGATCGCCGCCGACATTGTCGAAATAGACGTCGATGCCTTTCGGCGCCGCGTCCATCAGCGCCTTGACGACCGGCCCGGCCTTGTAATCGATCACCGCGTCGGCGCCGAGTTCCTTCACGAACGCGCATTTGTCCGCGCCGCCCGCCGATCCGATCACCGTCATGCCCTTGGCCTTGGCGATCTGCACCACCGCCGATCCCACCGCGCCCGCAGCCGCCGAGACGAAGACGGTGTCGCCTTCCTTGGCTTCCGCCACGCGGAGGAGGCCGAAATAAGCGGTGCCGCCGGTGAGGCCGAGATTGCCGAGCCATTGTTCTTCGGACACGCCCAAATCGGGCAGCTTGGTGAAGAGCTGGGCCGGGCCGACCGCCTGCTCGCGCCAGCCGAGCATGTGCTGGACCTTGTCGCCGATCTTGAGATCGGGCGCGTTGGATTCGACGACGGTGCCGACCGCGCCGCCTTGCAGCGGCTCGCCGAGCGCGAAGGGCGGGACGTAGCTTTTCACGTCGTTCATGCGGCCGCGCATGTAGGGATCGACGGAGAGCCAGCGGTTTTCGACGCGGACCATGCCCTCGCCGAGCGGCGGGAGGTCGAGGGATTTCAGCTCGAAATCGGCCATTGCGGGCATGCCGGAGGGGCGCGAGACGAGGTGCCAGGCGAGGGTGCCGGTCATTGGGGGCTCCTGTTGGTTTGCGGGGAGCTTAGATTTTTCCAAGTGAAGCGCTAGCCTTAAAAGCCCCTCCCCTCGATGGGGAGGGGTTGGGGAGGGGTGATCTACGACGTAGAGCGCGGCTCTTCCGGAAGCATCACCCCCACCCAACCCTCCCCCATCAAGGGGGAGGGCTTAGAAAAAAGGGGAGGGCTTAGAAAAGCCCGACCGGTGCGTGCGCGCCGGCCGGGCCATTGGCCGCCCCGGGCTCGTGAACCGGGGCGGTGCTTGATGGATGGAACTAGTAAGTGCCCGAAAAGCTCCGGTTGAGGGCATGGGGGCCTTCGCTGCCCGAATCCTCGCGTTCGAAGAGGGCGCGGCTGCGTTCTTCGTCCTGCCAGGCGCGCTTGGCTTCGTCGGCGCTTTTCGACACCGTCACCTTGTCCTCGACACTCTCGATCCAGCTGCACGGGATCGAATGGTGATGGCCGCCCGCATCCTTGTCGCCCTTCGTCAGGATGATGCGGTCGCCGCGCACCTTGTCGACGGTGCCGATATGCTGGCCGTCATTGCCGACGACTTCCATATGCTCGGTCACCTTGCTCAGCGACTGGCGCTGGCCCTGGCGCTTGGACCGCCAATTGCCGAATTCCTGTTCGAACCGCGACTGATGCTCGCGCCGATAGTCTTCATAGTCGCGGTCGAGCTCGCTGATCTGGCGGTTGCGCCATTCCGAATAATGGGGGTCGTGAAGATCCTGCCCGCGCATGGCATATTCGCGGGCCGAGCTGCGATAGCCGGTGCTCGACGCGCCGTAATAGCCGCCGCCCGCGCCATAGGGAGCGGACATCGGATGGGCGCCATGGGTGCCGGTGCTGCCGGCGTCGACGCGGTCGAAGCGCCGTCCGCCAAATTCGCTGCCGCCATAGCCCGATCCGCCCCAGGTGTCGGCGGCGCCGGAGGAACCGGCCGAGCCCGAGGAGCCGTAGCCCCGGCCATAGCCGCCCGGGCCGTCCTCAAAGCTGCTGTAGCCGCCGCCGCTGGACCGCTCGCCGCCATAGCCGCCGGAGCGTTCATTGCCCCAGCCGCCGCTGCGCTCACCGCGCCAGCCCCGGTCTTCCCGATTGTCGCGGCTCCAGCCGCCTTGACCCTGCTCGCGATCCCGGCGCTGGCGGTCCATGTCGCGGCCGCGATCGCCTTCGTCATCGCCGAACCAGGAGCGGACCTGCTCGCCCGCACGCTCGAAGAAACCGCGATCGCCGCCACCGCCCTGATGGTCGCGGCCGCGCTCGCGCCAGCGGTCGTCGCGGTCCTGCCAGCGATTGCCGGACCGGTCGTCGTCACGATAATTTGCCATCGGCTTGTCTCCTCTTCCACAGATGAACGGGCGCCCGAAGGCGCGGCGGGATCGCCCCGCGAAACATGGATTGAGAAACGAAGGGAAAATGCCGCCGTTCCGGGGGTGAAGCCGGTCCGTTGCGCCATGGCGGCGAAACGATTTCATGCCGATCCTAGGGTGGGAAAGGCCGATTGCATCCGGCCCCCACGCCCGCTAAAGGAAGCGCCTTCGCCGATGAGGCGCGGGGCCGTAGCTCAGATGGGAGAGCGCTGCAATCGCACTGCAGAGGTCAGGGGTTCGATTCCCCTCGGCTCCACCAAATCCCGATCGATCAGGTAACAGGCAGCGCGATGGTCGCGGTGAGCCCTCCCGTGCCGCGGTTGGCGAGGCGGAGGGTGCCGCCATGGGCTTCGGCCGCCGCGCGGGCGATGGCGAGGCCGAGGCCGGTGCCGCCGGTCTCGCGGCTGCGCGAGGCTTCGACCCGGTAGAAAGGTTCGAGGACGCGGCCGATTTCTTCCGGCGGAAGGCCGGGGCCGGTGTCGGAGACGGCGATCTCGATCGTCTCGGGGGTTTCCCGGAGCGCGACCTCGGCGCTGCCGCCATATTTGACCGCATTGTCGATAAGGTTGCGGACGGCGCGGCGGAGGAGGGTGGGGCGGACCGCGGCGACCCTCCGGGGCGCGGGCTCGAAGCGGACGGGACGACCAAGCTCGGCCTGCTCCTCGACGAGGGTATCGAGGAGGGCGGCGAGATCCACTTGCCGCGCTTCCTCGCGCGCGCGGCCGGAGCGGGCGAGGACGAGAATGTCCTCCAGCATCTCGGTCATCTCCGCGATGGTCGCGGCCACCCGCGCGCGCTCCTCCTCCGGCTCCATGCTTTCGGCGCGGATGCGGAGCGAGGCGAGCGGGGTGCGGAGATCGTGGCCGATGGCGCCGAGCATGCGGTCCTTCTCGTCCAATAGGCCGGTGACGCGCGCGCTCATCGCGTTGAAGGCGTGGATGGCGTGGCGCAGATCGGCGGGGCCGCGCGGCGCGACGTGGACGGGATCGCCCTTGCCCTCGAACCGTTCGGCGGCGCTGGTGAGCTCGCGCAAGGGGCGGGCGAGGCGGCGGGCGATGAGCAGGGTGGCGCCGAGGACGAACAGGTAGAGGAGGAGGGTGGAGGCGATGAGGCGGAGGCTCAGCCACGGGTCGCGGCGCGGGGTCATCAGGCGGCCGTTCAGCCAGCGCCCGTCCGCGAGGCGGGCCGACAGGATCAGCAATTGGCCGTCCGCAACCTGGCGGTGGATGCTCTGCATCTCGCGCTCGGCCCTCTCCCGATCCCGCCCGGCCATTCCAATGAAGGTGATCGAGAGCGGGGCCTGCATCGCGCGCACGTCCCGCGCGCCGATTCCGGCGGCGGCGAGCGCCTGACGAAGGCGGCTTTCCGTGCCGGCCCGGCGCTCCGCCCCCGCGGGAACCAGCGGCTTGGCGGTGACCGAAAAACGGGCGAAATGATGCGGGCCCCGCATTCCCGTGCGCCGCGCGACCGCATCGGGATCGGCGGCGGCGGACACGAAGCGGGTGATGGCGGGCGTTTCGCTCTGGGCGAGGCTGAGCTTCTCCCGCTCGTTCAAGAGCAGGGCGAAATTGACGAGCTGGGCGAGAAGGAGGGCGATGCCGATCAGCACCGCCATCTGGCCGGCGAGGCTCTTGGGAAGGAAGCGGCTCACAGGCGGCGCACCTCGGCGGCGAGCGTGTAGCCGCCGCCCCAGACGGTCTTGATGAGGGCGGGTTCCTTCGGGTCGGGCTCGACCTTGCGGCGGAGGCGGCTCACCTGATTGTCGATCGAGCGGTCGAAGGCGTCGGCCTCGCGCCCTTGCGTCATGTCGAGCAACTGGTCGCGGTTGAGCACCTGGCGGGGATGGGTGACGAGGGCGAGGAGGAGGTTATATTCGCCGGTCGAGAGCGGGACGGCGACATTGTCCTTGTCGACCAGCATGCGCTCACCCGCGCGCAACACCCAGGGGCCAAAGGCGTAGCTTTGCGTTTCCGGCGCCTCCTGACGGACGCCGGCCGTGTTGGCGCGGCGCAGGATCGTCTTGATGCGGGCGACCAGTTCGCGCGGGTTGAACGGCTTCACGACATAATCGTCGGCGCCCATTTCGAGGCCGACGATCTTGTCGGTATCCTCGGCCCTAGCGGTGAGGAGGATGACGGGCAATTGGCTCGTCGCGCGGATGAAGCGGCTGAGGCTCAAGCCATCCTCGCCCGGCATCATGATGTCGAGGATGATGAGATCGATGCCGCCCGCCGCGAGGATCGTGCGGGCCGCGGCCGCAGTGTCGGCCCCCGTGACGCGGAAGCCGTTCTTCTCGAGATATTCGGACAGCGGCTCGCGGATCGAGCGTTCGTCGTCGACGATCAGGAGGTGCGGCGGCTTGTCGGTCAAGGCTGCGTTCGTCCCCATCTTTGTGTTCCGGCGAAAGCCGGAACCCAGTCCTTCCGCCGGTGTCGCTGGGTTCCGGCTTTCGCCGGAACCCATGTGACGCAAATCGACCGGAAATGCGAGTGTGGGCCGGTCTCCAAGCCCGCTCCTTTATCAGCCAGCTTATTGCTTCTGCTGGCGCTCGGCGTGGCGGGCGGCCATTGCCTGCTGCCGTTCGGCCTGGGTCACGACGCCGTTCCTGTCGGCATCCTGGCGGTCGAACCACCCGAGCGCCTTGGCCTTCATGTCGGCGACGCTGACCGTCCGGGTCGCCATCGCGCCGCGCATGCCCATGCCGTGGCGCATGCCGTGCCCGCCGAAATGGCCGCGCTTGCCGTGACGGCCTTCGCGCGCCTCGCCGCGCTTTTCGCGGGCGGCCTGGAATTCGGCCTTGCTGAGCTGGCCGTTCTTGTCGGTGTCGAGCCGTTCGAAACGCCCATCGATCCGCTGCCGGCGCAGCGCCTGGCGCTCGCCGGGCGTGATCTGGCCGTCGCGATCGGCGTCGAGCTTCGCGGCGCGGGCGTCGATCGCCACCGCCACGTCGGCACGCTTCACATCGCCGCCATGGGGCGCGGGCTGGGCGACGGCGAGGCCGCCGGTGAGGAGGGCGGCGGTGGCCGCAGAGAGGATGATCTTCTTCATGGCTGATCCTTCTGTTTCCCGGCGGCTACCCGCCTTGTCGTCCTTATGCCTTTCAAATGTCGCGATTTTATCCCGGAACAGGCGAAAGAGTGTCGCAAAGTGTCGCAAAGCCCCTTTTAAAAGAAGAGCTTGCGCAGCCTCACGCGCACCGTGCGGCCGAGCGGATCGAGCAGGTCCGGCTGATAATTGACCGGCGTCGCCCCGGTGCGGTCGCGCACCCGCAGGCGGGAGTCGAAGAGATTGTCGACGTCCAGCGACACGCGCGCGCCGTGCAGGAACGGCCACTTGCTCGACAAGGCGCTCTGCATGCCGAGATCGGCGAAGAAGCGCAGGCCGACGGTGGTCGAATCGGAGAAGAACAGGTCTTCGGCCGCGCCCGGCGCCGTGCGATCGGCGAGAACGCGGGTTCCCGCCTGCCAGTCGAGGTTGAGCCGGGCGCCGAGCCCGTTCTTGAACACGCCCGCGCGGGCCTCGATCGCGTGGCGGGGCTGGCCGCCCCGGCTGCCGGTCGCCGATCCATCCAAAAGGTCGAGAACGGGCACGCCGTCGCGGATCTCGATTTCATCCTTGAACCGCCAGGTGTGATAGACGGACAATTGCAGGCGGCTTTCCGGGGCGCCGCCCATTGCGGAATGATTGAAGCCGCCCATCCCGCCGCCCATCGGGCCACGGCCGCCGCCCGGCATTCCGCCCATCATTCTGTCGCCGCCAGGCCCGCCGCGCGGGGGCTCGCCGCCGCCGGAACCCGCCGGGCCGCCTTGGCCGGGGCGCGCTCCCGGCCCGCCATGGCGAGGCGCCTCCGCCCCCGCTTTTTTCTTGAGCGGCCGGGTGAAGTTGAACCCCCAGCGCAGTTCCTGCTTGTCCGAACGGGCGAAATTGACCGGGCGGCTGTCGATCTGGAGCAGGCGCCCGTTGGCGTCCCGGGTGAAGCGATCGGGAAAAGCGGCCTCGATCTCCGGCGTCGCGGTCGGGAAGGAGGCGATGGGGTTGCGAATGCGCGTGTCGATGAAATCGGCCGACAGGCTGAGGTCGGTTTCCTTGAGCGGCCTGATGTTGAGGCCCAATTTCATCACCCGGCGGCTGTCGGCGAGGAGGGCGGGATTGCCGCCGTCGAGACGGGAAATATCGACCGTCTCCCCGGTCGTGAAATCGAATACCCGGACATTGGGGGTGAGCACGGACGGGTCGCCAAGCTGCTGGATGGACGGCGCGCCATCCTCCTGCGTCACCGACGCGATCAGGCGCAGGTTCTCGACCGGCGACCAGTTGATGCCGCCGCCGATCGTCCAGAGCGCGCCGAAATCGGACAGGTTGTCGTGGGCCAGGTTCACATTGGCCGACAGATTGCCAAGGCCCGCCAGCATGTCGTCGCGGCGGCTGGCGATGGGCAGGTCGATATTCGCCTGAAGATTCGCCTGGGTCCGGGACAGGTCCGTATCCTGAAACGTGCCGCCGCGCTGCGCCTGGCTCGACAATTGCCGGGTTTGCGCACCCCCTTTCAACGTCGTCGACACCTCGCCCGCCGGCAGGCGGAAGAGCGTGCCGCTGGCGACGAGATCGAGTTCGGCCACTTCGGTATTGGACGTCGCGCGGTCGCGCAGGCTCGCGCTGCGATCGGTCAGCGTCGTGCTTTCGATATGATCGTAATTGCCCTTGGCCGACCAGGACCAGCCCGGAAATTGACCGTTGAGCACGAAGCCGCCATGTCCGGTCCAGCCCTCTGACGTTCTCATCAGCGCGCCGGACCCGGTCTCGGGCAGGCCGAGGAGGCTTTCGCTGCCCGTGCGTTCGATGCTGCCGTTGAGCGTCGCGCCGATCGTGCCGAGCGGGCGGGCCACCGTGGCGCCGAGCGACATCGCTTCGTCCGCCGGAAGGAGGGTGCGGTACCGCGCGGCATCGGCGGGTTCGTCGTCGCGCACGATCACATCGCGCTCGCTTTCGAGCAGCTTCGACTTGCGGTCATATTCGGCATCGACGATGAGGCGCGTTTCGCCGCGCACGCGCAGCAGGTTGACGTCGAGCTCGGTTTCGCTGCGTCCCCCCGCGGTCGGAAAACCGCCCCCCACTTGCGTCGTGATGCCGCGAAAACGCTCGCGCAGGACGAGGTTCACGACGCGCTGGTCGGCGCGGAAGCCGTATTTGAGAGCCACCTCCTCGGGCAGGATGTCGACCCGCTCGATCGCTTCGGGCGGGAGGTTGTGAATTTCCATGAAGCTGGATGGGCGCTGGCCGTTGAGAAGCACGATCGGGCGCCCGCCGCCCCGGCCCCGCCCGCTGGAGACTTGCGGCGCGATCGAGTCGAGAAGTTGCGTGATGGTTCCCGCGCCATAGGCCCGGATATCACTCGAATTGAGGGAGATTTCGGGCGGGATGTCGCCGATCACCGATCCGCGCAGACGGGTTCCGGTGACGATGATGCTCGTTCCATCGCCATTGGCTTGCACCGCTTTATCGGCAGCGGAGGGAGCGGAAGGGGTCGCATTGGCATTGGCGGGTGCCGGCGCCGCCCCGTGCTGGTGGTGATGCTGCTGAGCTGCCGTCTGCGCCAGGGCCGGAGGCGCGCCCAGTGCGGCGGTGAGAGCGATAAGGGACACGGCACAATGTTTCACGGGCACGATGCTTTCCAATGATGAACTGCGGCCCCGCTAGACAGAAAATGTAACAGGAATATCCCAGCCGGTACCCAAGCGGGAAATGGCGGCGGCCTTCCCTTCCGCCCGCCGCCGCTTCCGCTTAAGGGTGCCGGGATGACCGACCTGCCCGATCCGATCCCGGCCGCGACCCTGATCCTGATGAAGGAAGTGGCAGAGGGGCCGCCGCATGTCCTGTTCATGGAGCGGGCGGCGACCATGGCTTTCGCGGCGGGGGCTTTGGTTTTCCCCGGCGGCCGGGTGGAAGGGGACGACCATCTGCTCGCGCAGCGGTTCGGCGAAGGGCGGGACCATGCCGCCGCGCGGATCGCTGCCTTGCGCGAAACCCTGGAGGAAACCGGGGTGGCGGTGGGGCTGCGCGGCCCGGCGGGCACGCCGGATAAGAATGCGGAAGTGCGCGAGGCGCTGCAAGGCGGGGCCTTGCTGTCGCAGGCGATGGAGCGGTTCGGCTTGGCGCTCGATCTCGACGCCTTGACGCCATTCGCGCGCTGGTGCCCGAATTTCAAGGAGACGCGGCGCTTCGACACGCTCTTCTTCCTCGCCCAGGCGCCGGAGGGCGCCGAGGCGGCGAGCGCCGACCGCAACGAGGCGGTGCGGGCCTTCTGGGCCCCTGCGCAAAAGGTGCTCGACGATGCCGACGGGGGCCGGGCGCATATCATCTTTCCGACCCGGCGCAATCTGGAGCGGCTCGCGCGCTTCGCCTCGCTTGTGGAGGCGCGCGCCGATGCCAGGCGCCATGCGGTGCAAAAGGTGACGCCGTGGATCGAGGAGCGGGACGGGCGGCCGTTCCTCTGCATTCCGGACGATATCGGCTATCCGGTCACCGCCGAACCGCTGGAGACGGCGCGGCGGGGATAGCCGCGCGCCCCTCCGCCATGCGCGCCGTCCGCTTCATCCGAACCCTGCTGGTCCTGACGGTCATCGCTTATGGCGGCGTGCTTCTCTACGGCTACATGCGGGCGCATCCGCAGGATCTGCCCTGGATCCCGCTCGACCTGACCCAGCCGGTCGGTGCCTTTACCGGGCGCAAGCTGGCGGGCATCGATGCGAAGGGTTGCCGGGCTCTGCTCGATCAGGCCGGCGTGCGGTTCGCGGCGCAGCCGCCGCGCGGCAGCGGCCAGTGCGTTTTTCGGGGCGGCGTCGCGCTCCGTAGCGGGCGGGCGCTGGAAATCGACTATGCGCCGCGCGGCCTTGCCACCAGCTGCCCGGTCGCCGCGGCGCTGGCTTTGTGGGAATGGCATGTCGTCCAGCCCGCGGCGCTCAAGCATTTCGGAAAGAAGGTCGCGCGGATCGATCATCTGGGAAGCTATAATTGCCGCCGCATCTACGGCCAAAGCGAGGGCGCGTGGAGCGAGCACGCCACCGCCAATGCGGTCGATGTCGCGGGCTTCAGGCTGGAAGGGGGGCAGCGCATTTCGGTGCTGAACGATTGGGACGGCACGCCCGCCGAACGGGCCTTCCTGCGCGACGTGCGCAGCGGCGCTTGCGACCTTTTCGCGACGGTCCTCTCGCCCGATTACAATGCGGCGCATCGCGATCACCTGCATCTCGACCAGGCGGCGCGCGGCGAGATGGGCTGGCGCGGCTGCCGGTAGGGCCGGAATCTCCCTTCGCGTCATACCCGCGAAGGCGGGAATCCAGAGGAACTCCGCCCGTCCCCTGATCGCCTGGGCTCCCGCCTTCGCGGGAGTGACGGAAGGAAGATAAGAAAAGGCCCGGAAACTTGCGCTTCCGGGCCCTTATCTATCTGGTTTCGCCTGAACCTTATTTCAGGTGGTTCGACAGGTGCTTGTTCATTTCGAACATGGTCACCTTGTCCTTGCCGCCGAAGATCGGCTTCAGCTTGGCGTCGGCCAGAATCTCGCGCTTGTTGGCCGGATTCTGGAGGTTGTTCTTCTTGATATAGTCCCACATCTTGGAGACGACGCCAGCGCGGGTCAGATCGCTGCCCGTGCCGGTGATCGCGGCCAGATCGGCCGACGGCGTAACCGGACGCTGAAGAGCGTTGTTACCCGAATTATTCCCTTTTGCCATGTAAGCCCTCCTAATGAACGCCCCTTGGTAGAGCGCAAACACGGCTTCTTTGCAATGGGGATCGTGAGGGTTTCGCGCCAAATTGATGCCAACCGGCATCAGGCGGTGCCGAATGGCACCACCTTGTTGTCCGCGTCGTGACCGATATCGGCACGGCCGAGGAAGGGTATGCCCGCACGCGCGCACCAATGGCGGACGACCTCTTCCTCGCTTTCGCCGAAATCCGGATCGTTGTCCGGAACCTCGCTGCACCGGCCGAGGCGAATGCCCGCGACGGCGCGAATGCCGGGATTGGCGGTGATGTGGAACATCGAACGGTCGGTGCGATAGGTATATTCGGACACGTCCTCCAGCATCAGCAGGTGACCGGATAGGTCGGGCTGGAGCGGCGTGCCGAGCAATTGGCTGAGCACGGTGATGTTGAAGGCCGCGCGGGGCGTGCCGGGCACGGCGTGCGGCTCGATCCCCTCCCGGTCCCCGGCGAGCCAGCCGAGCGCGCGGCGGATCGCGGCCTCCCCGCCCGCGCGGCGAATGTCGCCGGGCATCGGCCCGTGGGCGACGCGTTCGAAACCGGCGGCGTAAAGCCCGGCGAGGAGATAGCCCGCGTCGCTATAGCCGAGATAGGCCTTGGTCCGCGCGGGCGCCTCCAGCCGCGCCAGCACATCCTCCGCGATCCGGCAGGCGCCGTAGCCGCCGCGCGCGACCCAGAGCGCGTCGTAAGCGGGATCGTTGGCGACTTCGACGAAGGCGTCGGCGCGCGCCGCGTCCGGGCCCGCGAAATGATTGTGGACCAGGAAACATTGCGGATGGAAATGAAGGGTGAGGCCGGGCTGGCATTCCGCCGCGATCGCGATCACCCTGTCCGCCACCTCCCGAGTCACCGGCGTGCCGGGCGCCACGATTCCGATCCGCATCCTCGTCTCCGCATTTGTATTCGTGCCGGGCCTTCAATAGGGCTGTGGCATGACTCGCGCCAATTCCTATTTCTTCTGCGGCATCGGGGGCAGCGGGATGCTGCCGCTCGCCACCATCCTGCGCGCGCAGGGCCATGCGGTGGCGGGATCGGACCGCTCGCTCGACCAGGGGCGGCTGGGCGGCAAGTTCGCCTTCCTCGAAGCGCAAGGCATCGGCCTCTATCCCCAGGACGGGAGCGGCGTCACGAGCGCGGACCAGATCCTCGTCACCTCCGCCGCCATCGAGGAGACAGTGCCGGACGTCGCCGCCGCCCGCGCGGTCGGCGCGCGGCGGATGACGCGGCCGCAGCTTCTGGCGCAATTGTTCAACGCGGCGGAAACCGGCATCGCGGTCGGCGGCACGAGCGGCAAATCGACCGTCACCGGCATGATCGGCTGGATCCTCCATGCGTTGGGCCGCGATCCGACCGTGATGAACGGCGCGGTGATGAAAAATTTCGCGCAGGGCGACACGCCGTTCGCGAGCGCGCTGACCGGATCGGGCGATGTGTTCGTCAGCGAGGTGGACGAAAGCGACGGGTCGATCGCGCTCTACCGCCCGGCCGTGGCGGTGCTGAACAACATCACGCTCGACCACAAATCGATGGACGAATTGCGCGGCCTGTTCCTCGATTTCGTGCTGAAGGCTGATCGCGCTGTCCTCAATCGCGACGACCCGGAAACCGCGATGATCGCGGCCTCCATCCCCGACGGGCGGGTCAAGACCTACAGCCTGTCCGAAGCCGGGGCAGACCTCCACGCCGCCAATATCCGGGAAGGGCGTTTCGCCATCTCCTTCGACGCGACGCTGACCGATACGCGCGAGACGGTGCATGTCGCGCTGCAGGTGCCGGGGCGGCACAATGCGTCGAACGCCTTGGCCGCGATGCTCGCCGTCCACGCCGCTGGGGTGCCGCTGGCCGAAGCGGCGCACGCGCTGGCGGGCTTTCAAGGGCTGAAGCGCCGCTTCGAGCAAGTGGGCGAGAAGAACGGAATCGGGGTGATCGACGATTTCGGGCACAATCCCGACAAGATCGCCGCGACGCTCGCGACCCTCCACGCTTTTCCGGGCAGGCTGCTCCTCTTCTTCCAGCCGCATGGTTATGGGCCGCTGAAGGTGATGGGCGACGCGCTGATCGACACGTTCGCGAGCCGCATGACGGCCGAGGACCGGCTGATCCTCACCGATCCCGTCTATTTCGGCGGGACCGTCGACCGTAGCGTCGGCAGCGCGGACATCGTGGCCGGGATCGCCGCGCGCGGCGCCCGCGCCGAGCATGTGCCGGACCGCGAGGCGGCGGGCGACCGCATCGCCGCGCTGGCCCGGCCCGGCGACCGCATAGTTGTGATGGGCGCGCGGGACGACACCCTCTCCGCTTTCGCGGCGGGCTTGCTCGACAGGCTGTAGATCCGGGGATGCGCGCGCTCGATTGCGGTCAACTGGCACTGCTCCGGCTGCTGGAAGGGTTGCGGGCCGGCGGTTACCGGTTCGTTACCGTCACGCCGGACAGCCACAGGCGCATCCTCGCCCGGGAGCCGGGACGGCTGGCGCGCGACCTTCGCGACATTTTCGGGTGGAACCTGCCTTTCCGCCCCGCGAGCCTGGATCAGGCTCTTCTGGGCCATCTTCGCGAGGCGAACGCCCTGGACGAGGCGGGCGAGGGCCTTCTCAAAAGCCGCGTGCGCGTCTCGAGCCTCGACGAACTCCTCTTTCTCCATTCCGCTTATCCGACCGAGGCGGAGGATTCGGTCTTTTTCGGTCCGGACAGCTACCGGTTCGCGGCCTTTCTTCAGGCGGAATTGAAGGGCAGGGCCGCACCGCGCCGGATCGTCGACATCGGCGCCGGATCGGGCGTCGGCGGCATCGTCGCGGCGCGCGCGCTGGGCCTGGCCGCGCCGGTCCTGACCGATATCAACCCGGCCGCGCTTCGCCTCGCCGCCGTCAATGCCTGCTTCGCGGAAGTGGACGTCGTGAGCGTCGAAGGAAGCGGCCTCGACGGGGTCGGCATGCCTTTTGACCTCGCCATCGCCAATCCGCCCTTCATCGCCGACGGCCAGAGCCGCGCCTATCGCGACGGCGGCGACATGCACGGCGCGGGGCTGTCCCTCGATTGGACCGTGGAAGCGGCGCGGCGGGTTGAGCGAGGCGGGCATGTCCTTCTCTATACCGGCAGCGCGATCGTCTCCGGGCGCGACAGGCTGCGGGACGCGCTCGAAGAGGCGCTTCCGCCGCTTCAATGCACGCTGCGTTACCGCGAGATCGACCCCGACATATTCGGGGAGGAATTGAGCCTCCCCGCTTATGCCGGAGTGGATCGGATCGCGGCGGTCGGGGCGGTGATCGAAAAAGCGTGACCGGCAGTGTTCGTCGGCGCAATACCGGCATTTCGTCGACCGCGGGATGCGGCCTGGCGCATATTCCGTTACTCTGTCATCCCACTGAAAAAATCGGGAAAGCAAGGGCCTTGGCCGTGGGGGTGAAAGTGAAAAAGCGTTTCAGGATAGCGTCTCTCGCGGTCATGGCGGCGATGCTGGGCGCCTGCGCGTCGAGCCCCAAGTCGATCGACGCTGCTTATGTCTCGCCCGGCACCTACAAGGATTATGCCTGCGATGACATTCTGGTCGAGCGCGCCGCGATCGAGCAGCGCGCCGACGCGCTGTACGGATCGCTGAAGAAACGCGCCACCGCCGACAAGGCGAAGATGGCAGCGGGCGCCGTACTGTTCCTCCCCGCCTTGCTGTTCCTCAAAGGGGACGGGATGAAGGCCCAGGAATTCGCCGAGCTGAAGGGCCGCTACAAGGCATTGTCCTTCGAATCCGAACGCAAGCAATGCGGCCTCGACTTCCTCGACATCGACAAGCGCCGCCCCAGCCTCAAGGAAGCGCGCAAGGCGGCCGCCGACGATATCTGAAGGGAACAGGGATCACCGCCCGAATAAGGCGGTGATCCTTTATTCTTACGCCGCGACGAACTCGCTGATCGCGCTGCAGAGATTTTCGAGGTCGCTTTCGTCAAGATCGGCGCGGCCCATGACGCGCAGGCCCGCCTTGCCCTGCGCGACGATCGGGAAGAAGACCGCCGAGGTGTAGAAGCCGCGTTCGAACACCTTGGCCGATACCTCGATGGCGCGCGACGGTTCTCCTAAGGGAATGACCCGGACGGGGAGGCCGTTGCCGGCATTTTCGGTCGGGATGATCGTGTCGAAATAGCGCATGATCGATCCGAGCCGGGCTTGCAGCGTGTCAAGTTCGTCGGTGAGGTGGATCTCGGCCGAAGCGCGGATGGCGCCGAGGCCCGCCGCATTCACCATCTGCGACCAGCCGAGCGGCCCGCCGAAATATTCGAGCAATTTCCGGTGCTCCGGATCGCCGAGCAGGATGACGCCGCCGGTCGCGCCGAACGCCTTGCCGAGCGAGGCGACGATGATCGTCCGCTTCGAGAGTGTGTCCATCTGCGAACGGGCGAGGCCGACGCCGCGCTTGCCGACCGCCGAAATGGAATGGCTGTCGTCGAGATAGAGGAACAGGCCGTATTTTTCCTGAAGCGCCAGCAATTCCTTGACCGGCGCGGCGCCGCCCATCGAATAGGCGCCGTCCGCGACATAGGCGACAACCGGGTGCGTCTTGCACATCTCCTCGATGAAACCGACGTCGTTATGGGCGCCGGTGACGACCTGCGTCTCGTCGCCGCACGCCGCCTTCAGCGCGTTCATCGAGAAGTGGCAATTCTTGTCGAAGATCATGAATGGCTTCACGCCGTCCGTCATGTGACCCGACGCGAGGATCGGCAGCACGCCCGCCGACGCCGCCGCGCAGGAAATGGCGAGCACCGCTTCGGCCCCGAACACTTCGGACATCAGGGCTTCGACCTCGTCGGCCATGGCGGGCGCGACGCGGGTGCGGGAGATGGAGGTGCTCATCATTCCTTCCTCCCGGATCGCGCGGATCGCGCCTTCGATCAGCTTAGGGTGGCGATTGAGGCCGAGATAGGAGCAGGAGACCATGTTGATGAACTGGTGCCCGCCCGGCGTCTCCAGCCGGTTGCCGATCGAGCGCGCGGTCTTGACGTGGGCGAGGCCGTGCTGCGCGGCCTCCGTCCAGCTCGCCATGCCAACGTCGATCATCTTCTTGATATTGCCGAAATGTCCCATGATTTCCCCCTGTGATTATGATGTCGTTGATGGAGCCTGTCAGGCAGCGGCGCGTGCTTCCGCGCCGCGCAGCGGCACCAGGAAGCTGCGTTCCCAGACCAGCACCTCGGTGCCGTCCGCCTTCAGTCCCCTCGTCTCCATGGTGACGATGCCCTGGCCGGGGCGCGAGCCGGACTCGCGCTTCTCCAGCACCTTGGATTCCGCGTAGAGCGTGTCGCCGACGAAGACCGGCGCGACCAGCCTGACGTTGCGCCAGCCGAGATTGGCGATGGCGCGTGCACTGGTCGAGGCGAGGCTCAGCCCGCCGACGATGGAGAAGGTGACGAGGCTGGAGACGAGCGGCTGGCCGAATTCGGTCTCCGCCGCATAGGCATGGTCGATGTGCAGCGGATGCTGGTTCATGTTGATCAGCGACTGCCAGATATTGTCGACCTCGGTCACCGTCCGGCCCGGGCGATGCTCGTACACGTCGCCGATGGTGAAATCCTCATAATGAAGGCCGTGGGATTCGCGGTAGCGCTGCGGCCCGATCGCTTCGAGGCGGCTGAGGCATTTGTCGGTCACAGCGTGCCTCCTTCCTCGCACGGCGGGGCGGCTGCGGACGGCCCCGCGGCCAGGATGCGCGAGGCATGCTTGGCGAAGGGCGGACCGACCATCGCGCTGCCGATCCGCGCGATGCCGCCATGATCGCCCCTCCTCAGCGCATCCAGCACCATCGCGGCGCGCTCCATCTCCGCTTCCGTCGGCGTGAAGATGGCGTTGATGAGCGGGATCTGGCCCGGATGAATGGCGATCTTGCCCGAATAGCCGAGCGACTTGGCGTCGTTCAGCTCATGCTTCAGCAGGTCCGGATCGTCGATGCGGAAGCAAGGCGAGTCGATCGCCGTTATGCCGAGCCGCCGCGCGGTGAAGGCGATCTCGCTCTTCGCATAAGTGAGGTTTGCGCCGTCAAGCGCGATGCCGAGGTCGGTCGCGAAATCCGCCGATCCGAAGACGAGGCCCGCCAGGCCTTCCGGCTTTTGATTGAGGTGCCGCAAGTCCCACAGGCTGGCGACGGATTCGACGATGGCGAAGATCGGAATGGCCTGCTGCACTTCGGCGAGCAGGGCGTGAAGGAATTCCACGTCGCCCGGCAAGCGCGCCTTGGGGAGAAGGATGGAATCGATCGATCCGGCCCGTTCGAGGAGGGCGAGGACGTCCTTCAACCCCTCCTCGGTCCGCACGCCGTTGATCCGCACCGCGACCTTTACCGGCTGCGGCTCGCCGAGCAGACGGACCAGTTCCCGCCGCGCTTCTTCCTTCTGATGGATGGGGACCGAATCCTCGAGATCGTACAAAACGGCATCGGCGCCCCGGTCCGACGCTTTTTCCGACAGACCGGCCTTCAGCGCGGACGCGCATAACCAGCTTTTCACCCTCATATCACCCCCTAATTTTCGGTGCGCGATCCCATTTCCGCGATCCTGGCGGGTTGACCCGCTTCTTTGGCCGGTGTGGACGTTTCTGCCGTCAAAAGCCGTACCGGCGACAATCGCGGCGCGCATGGCCGGGCGGGCGGCCAAAGGCCGCTTTCCGCGCATCATTTCATGACTTTGTTGGAACGCCCGCGGCGCTATGGCATCGGCATCCGGCTCACCCCCTATCGACGCCCATGGGCGTTTGCGTTCGACGCAATGCGCGGTGCGTGAATATTTTCCTGCCACCGCTTCGGTCCATTATGGACCAGACTTCCGGGGCAGAGGCAATAGCCTAACGCACCCGAAACGATCGTCCAGTGCAACTGTCCCTGCTTTGGACAGGTCTCTCCTGCATCCGCCTGAGTTGTGGACGCCGCCACCGTCGGCGCGACGGGCTCGTGCACCCATGCCCGCATTGTGCCCCAAGGCAATGGCTATCAGGAAATAGTTTTGAAGCGATGTGGTATGTGTTACGTTGTCACATACCATAGAGGAGAGCGCCATGCGGAATTATCGCCCCGTCCCCGTCTTCAACGCCGGTCACGCCGCGCCGATCAAGGATCTCAACACCACGCCTTTGATCGACGTGATGCTGGTGCTGCTCATCATGTTCATCGTCACCATCCCGATCGGCACGCACAAGGTGGCGGTGGACTTGCCGCAGGGTCCGCCGCCGCCAGTCGCGGCCGATCCCGTCATTCACTGGCTGTCGTTGATGGCGGACGGCGGCCTGACCTGGGACGGCGCGGCGATCCCGGAAAGCGCCCTTCCGGCCCGCCTCGCCGCAGCGAAGGCCGATGCCGCCGCGCAGCTCCACCTCCGCGCCGACGGCGCCGCGCGCTATGAGGATTACGACCGCGTGCTTGCCGCGATCAAAAGCGCGGGGATCGAACGGCTGGGGCTGGTGGGGAATGAAGCATTTGCCGGCTTCTAACGGATCGGGGCGCCGCCGCATGGTGCGGGGCGCCCCTTCTTTCATCCGATGCCGGCTTTTAGCGGCGGCTGGCGGAAGCGTTGGCGTTGACCCCCGCCGACGCGTCCAGTTGCGTGCGGCTGAGGTTGGTGACCAGCCTGTTCACCCGCCCCGTCGCATTGCGGTAGAGCGAGGCGAGGGGGACGCGATAGCTGCGATTGCCCTGAACGACGACCGCGGTGTCGCCGCTGACCGACTGGACCGTGCCGATGCGGCGGCCGCGGGAATCGCGCACCTCAAGCCCCGTGCGCACATCGGCGCGGCTGGCGACCGTCAGGTTGCGGGTGAGCGCATTGGTGGTGCGATTGAGCGTGCCGTTCACCGTTCCGTCGACGCGGTTGACGGTGTTGCCGAGCGTGCCCTGCACCCCGTTCACGGCGGCGCCGGAATTGACGCCTGCATTGGCGCCGACCCCGGCATTGGCGCCCACGGAGCCGCCAAGGCCGCCCAGCTGGGCGGCGGCGGGCGTCGCGGCGAGCGCGGCGGAAAGAAGAAAGAGACTGATAGACTTACGCATGGAAACTCCCGATGCTGTTGCACATCGGGGGTTTAAAACCGCCCGGAACGCCCCTTGTTGCATGAACCGGAAACTACATTCCGTTCATCGGGGGTTTAGCCGCCCGCTCAGGCCAGTTCGGAGCGGCGCGCCTCTCCGCACAAGGCGCGCAGCTGGCGGTTGATCGCGGCGCCCGCAAGGTGCGCCTCGACCTGATCGTGCCGCTCCTGCTTCAGGCGGGCGCGGATATCGGCGACGGACGCGCATTCGCCCGAGCGGGCCAGCGCGAACGCCCGTTCGAGCGTCGTGGGGGAGGATGTCATGGAGCCTATATAGGGACGCGGCGCCCGAAAACCTAATCCGCCGGCCCATCGAGCGCGCCGCATTGAAAGGCGAGCAGGATCATGTGCGAGCTGTTCTTCGCGCCCAGCTTGATCTTCAAATTGGCGATGTGGGACTCGACCGTGCGGGGCGCCGCGCCGATCAGGAGCGCGACCTGCTTGGACGACCAGCCCTTCGAAACATGGCCGAGCACCTCGCGCTCCCGGTTGGTCATATAGGGCATGGGGAAAGCGGGAAAGGCCGTCATGCGCCGGTCCCATCGACGGCCGCGCGGCCTTCGATCCTGTCCATATCCATGGCGAGACCGGTCCAGATCGCGGCGGAACGTTCGTATTTTTCGCGCCCGGGGCCGGACGGAAGCGCCTCCGCCTTGTCGAGACTGAGCGTGGCCATGGCCCGGCATTCGCACGCCGTCTCCCGCCTCTCCCCGCCACGGCTGGCGGATGGCCGGATACGCCCCTGGTGCCCGGCACCGGCGATCGCATGGGGAACGAGCGAAGGGTATGAGGGGTGCATCGGCGGTCTCCATGCGCTCGAAAGCCGCCGGTGAGGATCACCTGCAAAATGCCGCCAAGTCATTGCGATTATGGCCGAACGAGCCGGGTATGAGTTCGTTGCATAAGACTTTGAGTTCGCGGTCGCGTCTCCCGATTGCGGCCTTGCGGCCGAAAGGGGGGAAATGAACGCCCCCCCCCGCGCGAAACTCTAGACCGCGACCCGGGCCAGACGCTGGGCGATATAAGCCGCGAGGGGCGGCAGGAGGATGCCCGCCGCCCACATCCAGGCCGGGTGCGGGATCATCAGCATGGTGGCGACCCCGCTCACCGCGACGAGAATTGCGACGATCCAGCCCGCGAGCGCGCGCCCCGCGATCCGGCACGCAACCCAGGCGCCGGCCAACGCGCCGACGAACCAGCCAGCCACCACCGCGACCTTCGCCCCCGTCGGGATCTTGTCCATCATGCCCGCCAGCTGCGCCGGATCGGAGACATCGATTCCGGCCGGCAAGGGAAAGAGGCTGTGGCTGACAGCTTCCAGCCCGAAAATGCAAAGAAATGCGATGATTACGCCCGCAACAACCGCGCCGGCAATCTTCATGCCCCCCTCCCTTCGTAATGGAAGATGCTTGAGCATAGCAGAACGGCGTCCGTTGGACAAAAACAGACCGGCGACGGTGATTTCGGCTCTTCCTTGGCTCGGCCGTTCCCCTGAAAATGGGAAGCGTTAACTCCGGCGCGTCTCCACGTGCGGCGCCTATTCGGCCTTGCGGTGGGCGTAGCTCAGCACGCGGGAGAGGCGCCAGCCGTCGGGCGAAAGCACCCAGAGCTGGGTGAAGCGGGCGCGGCCGGCGAGGCGTTCGGGCCCGTCCCCCTGCCGTTCGTAGAAGAGATGCTCGCCATCCTCGATCGCGCCATATCCCGGCACCGGATCGACATGGAGGCTGGCGCGCACCAATTCCCGCCGCGATCGCCATGCGTCCGGCGCCTTCCGCGCCTCGCACTGCTTTTCATAGTTGGCGACGAGGGCCGCGCCGGACCGGGCGACGACCCCGCCCCGGTCATGATAGAATTCGAGATCGCCGGCGACCATCGTGGCGAGCCGCGCCGGATCGCACCCGCTAAAGAACAAAGCGAAGAATTCATCGTCCCGCGCCGCGATCGCCTGGGTCAGCGCCGCGCCTTCGGGGATTTGCACGGGCGCCGGTTGCGCATCCGCCAGCGCTGCGGCGAGAAGAATGGCGAACATGGGCGCTCTCCTTGTGTATTATGTGTATAATACAGGAAATGCCCGCGAGCGCAAAGGGGGATGACACGTTCCGGCGGGGCCGGATCGCCCCGCCCTTTACCCAATCGCCGCTTTACATCCGCCGGGCGGGAGATTATCGGCGCGCTCCCGAAACGAATGAGGTCGACGATGTTTAGAATTCATCTCGCGCCTCCGCCCTCACTGAAAGGGGCGGACGCCCCACGCTGACCGCCGGCGCCTAAGCGCGGCCGTCACTTCCCATTTCTGAAAAGCGATCCGCCGGGCGCGTCCCGGCGCGAGGGTCATCATGTATATCCGTTTCATCACGCCGTGGTGGCAGGTCCGCCGCGGGGTCCATTATGGCCTGTTCGGGCCAGCCTATGACTGCGCGCGGGACATGGATGTGCCCGAAGTGCTGCGCGCGGCCTTGTGGGAAGAGATCGGCTGGTTCAACGCCAACCTGCCGGTGCCGCGCCGGGGCTGCTTCCTCGTCAAGTCGCGGAAGCGCTGGCGGTCGGACGGCATCTGCTGGTTCGTGGACGATGCCCGCGAGATGATTGCGCACGCCTTCGTAATGGCGTGGCTGCTCCGCGAATGCGGCGTGCCGGTCACGAAGGTCGCGACCCACCGCCCCGGCCAGATCCTCTATCGCGACGATTACCAGATCGTCGCGAAGCCGGAGGCGGCGACCCCGACCACCTGGCATTGACAGCAGGGCGGCGCAGCCCGCCGCCCTGCTCTTTCACCTGGTGTCATTGGACGCCAGCCACTCTCTACTAAGTGGCAAGAACTCAGGCTGGTACTTTCGTCAGTCCTCGATCAACGTTGACTTAAACTCCTCGAACCTCGCGGCGAATTATGCTCTTGAGGCAATCAACGTAGTTTTCCAGGATCCATTTCTTATCTGCGCCATGAATGAGAGGTATCCCATCCTTGATAGTCACAGATACTCCACCCTCGTGGGTGGCCACAGAAGCTAGCAGGTAAAGCGCCACCATCTCATCCGAAACTTCGCTAGGTTTGACGCTATTCACGCTCACATCTGCCATATCACCTCCTATGCCTTAGCCAGAGAACCAATCTGTGAAGCGCCCGCTAAAGGTCCGGGCAGGTCTACATCCAGATCGACGCCAGCCTCTACCGCTCTAAGTCTCACGTAGCTTCTGACTACATTTTCACGAAACTCGTACCATCCATTCTCATTCGTTCTTAATATTTCCCCGTGAGATTCTTTAGTTAGCTTAAGAATTCTCTTATAAAATTGGTCCTTGGTCAGCATGCTTTCTGGGGTGTTTGCGTGGATTATATTCCTATAATATTTATCGTAAATCTCGTCCCATTTCTTCGGGAAAACCGTTACAGCGCTGACTGCCCATAGTATTTCGTGATAATCTTCATTGGCATATTTCTTTGTTGCCGTGTCATAGCAATCTCGCAACATCGGTTCCGCATCTTCAACTGCCTGTTGAACAGACTTTTCGAAAATTTCGGGGGTCGCGACGTCAGCTTGCGGCTGTTCCGCGTACATGTTCCACAACAAACAATCGCCGATTAGATGCATAAAATAAGGATAGCCGTCAGCGATCCGGCCCGCGCGAATCTTAAGCTCTCTATCTATAGTAATACCGAAAGTGATTTCGGCCTGATCGAAAATCTGCCAGAGAGCGTCATGCGGGAGAGGGCCCAATTCGACTGGAGCCATATACCTGCCAGCAGAAAAGTGCTGGCCAATTAAACTTTCGATATCCCTCGATATGCCACAAAAAATGAATTTGATTGGAAGATCCTGATCCGAAATTTGCTTTATGAATTCCGCAAATGACTTCTTCTGAGCAGGATCTTCTATCCTATCAAACTCATCTATAATTACTATAGGCTTATTTGAGTGCTTCAGTGCAATATACTTCAATATAGCAATTGCTCTGTTGATGTTAGTTATGGGTGGAATAGAGCCACTCTCTATCTGCTGGGCAAGTTCAATGTTCATGCCCTTGACCCCGATATTGATACCCCGAGTACTTGTGACCTTATTTATTAAATTTTCGGTGGGCAGACAGGCTATAGCTACGTCTTCCATAATCTGTCGGAAAGTACTGGTGGCCTCGCAGCTTACAATCGCAGGATCGTTATCTGAGCTTTGATGTATGATAGCCGCGGTCTTCGCGAGTGACGTTTTCCCAACACCCCGCTCTCCATAAATGAACACCTGCTTGCCATCGCTAGCGAATGCGCGAGAGATTTGGTCCAATTGTTTGGATCGACCAAATAGATGTTCAGGGCTGGTGATTGCCTTCGAGGGAAAAAATACAGCTCGTTTAGCTTCTACGAATGCTTCTTGTCCGAGAAGACGTAGCGACATCTGTCTTACTCCGCAGCCGCCTGTCCGAACATGTCGACGCCCGCATCGCCTTCCTCGGCCACATCGTTGGCCTTGGCGGCTTTCCGGCGGTCGAAATTGTCCCACACCTCGGTCCAATTGCCCTTGGTCGCGGCCTTGGAATATTCGGTGGCGCGGGTTTCGAAGAAGTTGGCGTGCTCGACGCCATTGAGGAGCGGCGCGAGCCAGGGGAGCGGGTGCTCCTCGATCATGTAGATGGGCTTGAGGCCCAATTGCCCCAGGCGCCAATCGGCGATGTAGCGGACGTAGCGCTTGATGTCCTTTGGCGTCATGCCAGGGACGGGGCCCATTTCGAAGACGAGATCGATGAACGCATCCTCGATCCGCACCGTCTTCTGGCACATGTCCATGATGTCGTCCTTCACCTGCGGGGTGAAGCAATTCCGTTCCTTCACGAAGGTGTGGAACAGGCGGATGATGCCTTCGCAGTGGAGCGTCTCGTCGCGGACCGACCAGCTGACGATCTGGCCCATGCCCTTCATCTTGTTGAAGCGCGGGAAGTTCATCAGCATCGCGAAGGAAGCGAAGAGCTGCAACCCCTCGGTGAAGCCGCCGAACATGGCGAGCGTCTTGGCGATATCCTCGTCCGTGTCGACGCCGAAGGTCGAGAGGTAATCGTGCTTGTCCTTCATCTCCTTATACTGGAGGAAGGCCGAATATTCGGTTTCCGGCATGCCGATCGTGTCGAGCAGGTGGCTGTAGGCCGCGATGTGCACCGTCTCCATGTTGGAGAAGGCGGTCAGCATCATCTTCACTTCCGTGGGCTTGAACACGCGGCCGTATTTTTCGTGGTAGCAATCCTGCACTTCCACGTCGGCCTGGGTGAAGAAGCGGAAGATCTGGGTGAGCAGGTTGCGCTCATGATCGGTCAATTTCTGCGCCCAATCGCGGCAATCCTCGCCGAGCGGCACTTCCTCGGGCAGCCAGTGGAGCTGCTGCTGACGCTTCCAATATTCGAACGCCCAGGGATATTCGAACGGCTTATACTGTTTCGAGGCTTGAAGAAGGGACATGGGCGTTACTCCTTGAACCCCTCTCCCTGCGGGAGAGGGAGGGGCCCGCGCACAGCGCGGGAGGGTGAGGGTGAATATGGGGACGAAGAGGTAATATTTCCTCCCTCCCCCTTGTGGGGAGGGACGGGGTGGGGGTGCGGACCGGAGGTCCGCGCGCGACTTTGTCGCGCACCCCTCATCCGGCCCTGCGGGCCACCTTCTCCCACAGGGGGAGAAGGGAGGTGATTGGCGATTGTTTCGAGGACTCCCGGCAAATTTACCAGGACTTCATTATTCCAGAAGCGAAGGACGGAATAACCTTCCGCCATCAGGAAAGCAGTGCGAGCGGTATCATAGCCCGCCGCTTCAGCATGCTGGCCGCCATCCACCTCGACGATGAGCTTCGCGCCGTGCGAGGCAAAGTCGGCGAAATAGGGCCCAACCGGCACCTGGCGGCGAAAGCGCACGTGCGAAAATGCGTGACGTAGCCCACTCCAAAGCGCCCGCTCTGCATCGGTCGCGTCGCGGCGAAGCCCACGGGCGCGCGCCACAGTTTCGGTAGGCAGATGGGGCGAAAGACGAAGCGCCATCATCCCCTCACCCTCCGCGTCTTATACACGACCTTGCTCTTCCGCGCGCCGACGCCGAAGACGACGATGCCGAGGAAATAGCCGAAATCGTACCAGCCGCCATTGTTCGGCACCGCATAGACCGCGACGTCCTGGAAGAAGAGCGAGACGATCCAGGCGACCGGGAAGATGAAGCCGTGCCAGAGGCCAAGGAGGAAGCCCGGCGCGTCGGCGGCGACCGCCTCGCTTGTCTGGCGCGCGGCGCAGGCGGAAAGGGCGAGGCCCGCAAAGGCTGCGGTCGCGGCGGCCCTTACGGCCCCTGCGTGCCGGTCAAGAGGCCGTAGACGGTCGTGAAGAAGAAGAGGATCGCGCCGAACGCCATCACCATCACGCCCGAGATGATGAGGGCGTAATGGGCGGGGTCCGCGTCCGCGCCCTTCGCGCGCGGCCGGGGCGGCGGGGTGCCGCGCCACTTCGCCCAGGCGCCGCGCACCAGCCGCTGCCGGAACGCCAGATGAAAGCCGAGGACGAACAGGATCAGGGCGAGCAGGTCCACGATGATGACATGCGTCCACATGGCCTTCCAGCCTTCCCTTTTCCGTCACTCCGGACTTGATCCGGAGTCTATGAACACCGTCTTTTCCGGAAAGGTCCGTGTTCATGGATGCCGGATCAAGTCCGGCATGACGCAGAGAAGCGAGAATGGCTTGGCACCCTTCCGCGTTCGGCGCGTTCCCCCTCTCGCAACCAGCAGGAGAATCTTCATGGTCGATGTCAGCCAGATCAGGGAACATGCGCAAGTGGTCGGCGCGGACGGAGTGACGGTCGGCACCGTCGACAAGGTTGAGGGCGATCGCATCAAGCTCACCAAGGACAGCGCCGGGCAGGGTTCCCACGAGGGGCACCATCATTTCATCGCGACCGGCCTCGTCGCAGCCGTCGAGGGCGACACGGTGCGCCTGTCCGCCAATGCCGACGTCGCGGTGAATATCTTCGAGGAGGAGGGGGGCGACTGACGCCGCGCCGCCCATAGCCGCATCCGCCCGCGCGGCGCGGATGTCGGAAGCGGCATTGGCGGTTTTCGTCCTCATCTCTCGTCCTTCATTCCTATCCGGGGAAGCGGCGCGCGGTCCCGTGTCCAGGCCGCTAGGCGCCGCTTCCCCGTAGGCGCCCGTGTCCCGCAAGGAGGCCGGACACGGGCAGGTTCCCCCCGCTCGGGGAACCAATCATCCTTTAGCCTCTCTCCCCTCGCGGGAGAGAGGTTGGAGAGAGGGGGCTTTCAACGGCTTGATGCCACTGAGGAGGTTTTGTCGCTGCGCGACCCCTCTCCCTAGCCCTCTCCCGCAAGGGGAGAGGGGATTTCATCACTGACACGCCAGGCACTCGTCATAATCGGTGGTCGCCGCGAGCTGGATTTCCTTCAGCTCCGGCGTGTTGTCCGCCTCGACGCCGCCCGCGAAGCCGGCGCGCTGCACCGACTTGGAACGGAGATAGTAAAGCGACTTGATGCCGAGTTCCCAGGCGCGGAAGTGGAGCATCAAGAGATCCCATTTGTCGACATCGGCCGGGATGAACAGGTTCAGCGACTGGGCCTGGTCGATATAGGGCGTGCGGTCGGCGGCGAGCTCGATCAGCCAGCGCTGGTCGATCTCGAAGCTGGTCTTGAACGTGTCCTTTTCCTCCTGGGTGAGGAAGTCGAGATGCTGGACGCTGCCGCCCTGCTCGAGGATCGAATTCCACACGGCGTCCGAATTCTTCGCTTTCTCGATCAGCAATTTCTCCAGGTGCGGGTTGCGGATCGAGAAGCTGCCCGACAGCGTCTTGTGGGTGTAGACGTTGCCCGGGATCGGCTCGATGCAGGCGGAGGTGCCGCCGCAGATGATGCTGATCGACGCGGTCGGCGCGATCGCCATCTTGCAGGAAAAGCGCTCCATCACGCCCATGTCGGCGGCGTCGGGGCAGGGGCCGCGCTCCTTGGCGAGCATCATCGAGGCTTCCTGGGCCTGGGCCGCGATATGCTTGAAGATGCGCATGTTCCACGATTTCGCCATCGCGCCTTCGAACGGCAGGCCGCGCGCCTGGAGGAAGGAATGGAAACCCATCACGCCGAGGCCCACCGAGCGTTCGCGGCTGGCGCTGTATTTGGCACGCGCCATCTCGTCCGGCGCGCGGTCGATATAATCCTGCAGCACATTGTCGAGGAAGCGCATGACGTCCTCGATGAACATCTTGTCGCCGTTCCACTCGTCCCAGGTTTCGAGATTGAGCGAAGAGAGGCAGCACACCGCCGTGCGGTCCTGGCCAAGATGGTCGCGGCCCGTCGGCAGCGTGATTTCCGAGCAGAGGTTCGATGTCGAGACCTTGAGGCCCAAGTCGCGATGATGCTTCGGCATCGCCTTGTTCACATGGTCGGCGAAGACGATATAGGGCTCGCCGGTCGCGAGGCGGGTTTCGACGAGCTTCTGGAAGAGCGCCCGGGCGTCGACACGCCCACGCACCGATCCGTCCTTCGGGCTCTTCAACTCCCACTCCGCGCCGTCGCGCACCGCTTCCATGAAGGCGTCGGTGACGAGCACGCCATGGTGGAGGTTCAAGGCCTTGCGGTTGAAGTCGCCGGAGGGTTTGCGGATCTCAAGGAACTCCTCGATCTCCGGATGGCTGATGTCGAGATAGACGGCGGCCGAACCGCGGCGCAGCGACCCCTGGCTGATCGCCAGCGTCAGGCTGTCCATCACCCGGACGAAGGGGATGATGCCGCTGGTCTTGCCGTTGAGGCCGACCGGCTCGCCGATGCCGCGGACATTGCCCCAATAAGTGCCGATGCCGCCGCCTCTGCTGGCGAGCCAGACATTCTCGTTCCAGATTTCGGTGATCGCCTGCAGGCTGTCGTCGACGCTGTTCAGATAGCAGGAAATAGGCAGGCCGCGCCCGGTGCCGCCGTTCGAAAGGACCGGCGTCGCGGGCATGAACCACAATTTCGAGATATAGTCGTAAAGCCGCTGGGCGTGATCCTGATCGTCGGCATAGGCGCAAGCGACGCGCGCGAAGAGATCCTGATAATTTTCACCGGGAAGGAGATAGCGGTCGCGGAGCGTGTCCTTGCCGAATTCGGTGAGGAGCGCGTCGCGGCTCTCGTCGGTCACGACATCGAAGGCGCGCGCGGCGACCGATTTGGAATCGACCTTGGCCTTCTCCTTTTTCGGCGCCTCAACGGTCACGGCCACGTCGCCCGACTCCACTTCGCTGCTGCCTAGAAGGTCCATCGTTTCATCCCCTTGTTTCGTTCCGTTATGGACTCGGACTTGGATCCAAGCCTTAGCGCCTTTTGGAGGGGGCCGGGGGCGCTATTTCCGCTTGTCCCCGATATCCACAGGGCACGAAGCGGCCTTTCGCGCCAATATGATGGCGCGCTGCCCCTTTCACAATGTCTAGCGTGCCCCCTATGGCGACGCCACAACCTATAGTGCCTGATCCGGATTGAGACGCAAGAAATAAATCGGTTTTAACCATATCATTTCGTCGCATTGGCGGATTTGCGCGGCTTCTTTCGGGAACGGGACGAAATCGTCCGCCACGCCCCGAACCAGGGCGCGGCGCGGCCCTTCCGGGAACGGGTTCGAGAGACGGCTCGCGGCCCGCTTCTCATCCTTCGCGGAACCCGCGCGGCAGCGGACTCGTTTGCTCAGGCAAGCAGTATCTGGAGTGAAAACAATGTCCCGTATCCCCAATAAGGCGATGAAGCACGCCACCAGCAACGAGGAGTCTCACATGAGCCAGCAGGAGGGCCGCATGGACCAGGAGGGAGGCCAGATGGGCCAGGAAGAGGGCGGCTCGTGGCGCCGGTCCTTCGCGCAAATGTCGCAGCAAATGTCGGATGGCGCGACCCGCGTCGCGGACAAGGCGCGCGAACGTCCAGTCGCCGCGCTCGCGGTCGGCGGCGCGGTGCTCGGCGCGGTCGCCGCGGCGGCCGTTCCCCTGTTCCGCTGGAGCCGCGACGGCGAGACGGCCGGGCGGTCCGGAAAATCCGCCAAGGCCGCTTCGGCCAGGAAATCGAGCGACGGCGCCAAGGCGCGCGGCAAGAAAAAGCAATGATCGATGGGAAGGGCGCACACCGCGCCCTTCCTGCCTCATCCTAAGAAATCGAGATCCACGTCGCGACGGCCGCTGCGGCCAGGCGTCCATCCGCCCGGTGGATGGCGGTGCCCGCGCGATGCTTGCGCCCGTCATGGGCGATGGCCCAGCCGGTGACGATCAAGGGTTCGCCGGTCTCCGGCGCATCCCGGACGACCGCGCCGATCCGGCCGAGCACGGCGCGGCCCGCCAGTGCCTCTACCGCGAAATAACCCGGGCAATCGAGCGCCGCCCACAGGAAGGGAATGGCGACGCGCCCCGCGCCGTCGCCAAGGTCCGCGGCGGGCGTCCAGGCGGCCGCCACCCGCTCACCCCCGTCCCGTATGCGGCCCGCAAAGAGCCGCAGCCCATCGCCGCAAGCCCGGTCCGGGCCGCAGACGAAGCAGCCGGGAAAGATATGCCGGTCAAAACCGGTAAAGCCCGCTTCCGCCGCTTCGGCTTCGGCCAGGCCCGGCGGCGGCGGGACGTCGACATGGACGGCCATGCGGGTGGCGACGGCCACCGGAACGGACTCGTGCAGCAAAGCGGCATCGTCGCCCGCTATGTCGATGCGCAGATCGGTATCGAGCGGCGGCGGGCTGCGCAGGGTGACGACGCCGCCGCTGCCGCCGAGCGCGGCGGCGAGGCGGCCCGCGACATAGCCGCCATTGCCGCTGTCAGGCGGTCCCCGGAAGCGGCGGTCGATGCGGATGATGGACATGATCCCCTGCCTCCCACGGATCGGCGCGGCGCACAATGCGCATGCGCCCTTCGCTTGCCGGAACGGCCCGGCGGCGCGTCGTTACGTTTCACTATCGCCGCCTGGATCGAACCCGTGCAATAATACTCTCCCGCTTCCGCTCGTCGGGCGCTAGAAGCGCGGCGATTGCCAGCAGCAGGATTTGTCACCTTGACCACCATCATCTGGGAAGCGGACCTCATCGAGAGCGTTGCCGATGCGCTTCAGTACATTTCTTATTATCACCCGATGGATTATATCCGGGCGCTGGGCGCGGCTTATGAGGCGGAGGAATCGCCCGCCGCGAAGGACGCCATCGCGCAGATCCTGACCAACAGCCGCATGTGCGCGGAAGGGCACCGGCCGATCTGCCAGGATACCGGCATCGTCACCGTCTTCGTGAAATGGGGGCAGGATTGCCGGCTCGACAGCGCCCTCAGCCTGCAACAGGTGGTGGATGAGGGCGTGCGCCGCGCCTATCGCAACCCGGAAAACCCGCTCCGCGCCTCGATCCTCGCCGACCCCGCGTTCGGGCGGGTGAATACGAAGGACAATACGCCGTCCGTCCTGCACGTGGAGATGGTGCCGGGGAACAGGGTGGACGTTACCGTCGCGGCGAAGGGCGGCGGCTCTGAAAACAAGTCCAAGTTCAAGATGCTGAACCCGTCCGACTCCATCGTCGACTGGGTGCTGGAAATGGTGCCGCAGATGGGCGCGGGCTGGTGCCCGCCCGGAATGCTCGGCATCGGCATTGGCGGCACGGCGGAGAAAGCGATGCTGCTCGCCAAGGAAAGCCTGATGGGCGCGATCGACATGGCGCAGTTGAAGGCGCGCGGGCCCCAGAACAGACTTGAGGAATTGCGGATCGAATTGTTCGACAAGGTGAATGCGCTCGGCATCGGCGCGCAGGGGCTGGGCGGCCTCGCGACGATCCTCGACGTGAAGATCCTCGACTGGCCGACGCACGCCGCTTCGAAGCCGATCGCGATGATCCCGAACTGCGCGGCGACCCGTCATGCGCATTTCGTGCTGGATGGTTCCGGCCCGGCCTATCTCGAAACGCCGAAGCTGGAGGACTGGCCCGACGTCAACTGGACGCCGTCCAAGGAAGCCAAGCGCGTCAATCTCGACGCACTGACGCCGGAGGTGGTGCAGAGCTGGAAGCATGGCGACCGCCTGCTCCTCAGCGGCAAGATGCTCACCGGCCGCGACGCCGCGCACAAGCGCATCAAGGACATGCTCGACCGCGGCGAGGAGCTGCCGGTCGAATTCAAGGGCCGCGTCATTTATTATGTCGGGCCGGTCGACCCGGTCGGCGAGGAAGTGGTCGGCCCGGCCGGCCCCACCACCGCGACCCGCATGGACAAGTTCACGCGCATGATGCTGGAACAGGGCCTGCTCGCCATGGTCGGCAAGGCCGAGCGCGGCCCCATGGCCATCGACGCCATCCGCGACCACAAGTCCGCCTACCTGATGGCCGTCGGCGGCGCCGCCTATCTCGTCGCCCGCGCGATCAAGGGATCGAAGGTCGTCGGCTTCGAGGATTTGGGCATGGAGGCGATCTACGAATTCGAGGTCGCGGACATGCCGGTGACGGTCGCGGTGGATAGCGAGGGGCAGAGCGTCCACCATCTCGCCCCGCTGGTGTGGCGGGAAAAGATCGCGAAGAAGGCGCTGGAGCGGGCGTAAAGATCGAGGCTTCTACGGGACCAGATTCCGGCCTTCGCCGGAATGACGGGGCAGGGGTTTGTCTTACGTCATCCCGGCGAAGGCCGGGGTCTCGGGACGAAGAAGGGGTAAGGGCCCGAACACGCGAATGGACGGAGCGCTTTTCACCTCTGCTGCGCTGCCCGTCAATCGGCCGCTGTGCCGCCATCAAGGGCCAGCACCGCGCCCCCCTTCACCCGCAGGCCGATGCGGTGCAGGTTCTTGGGATCGGCGAGAGGATCGCCGTCGAGCGCCAGGAAGTTGGCTTCGTAACCCTCTTCCAGCTTGCCGATCTTGCGATCCGGAAAGATCGTTTGCGGAGTGACGACAGACCACATGCGCAGCAAGTCGAGATTGTCCGCCAGGCCATAGGTATAGAAATAGGCCGCTTCGCCCGCCGCGGTGGGAATTCCGGTTTCGCCGCCCATGCCGTCGCTGCCGATCGCGATGCGCACGCCATGCTGGCGGAGCAGCGCGATATTCTTCCGGTGCAGGGCGGCCACGCTCGTGCGTGCTTCTTCCGGCCATTCCGCGCCGTGCATCCGCTGCAGCACGCTGGCCGTGCCGATGACGGTCACGCCGCGCGCGCCGGCCTGCGCCGCCACCTCCGGCGTGATGGTATAGGCCGCCGCATTTTCGCGCGCGCCGCGCGGCCCGAAATGGGGAAGATGGGCGGTTTCATCCACGCCCGCTTCGACGGCCGCCGCGAAATCGTCCGCAGTTTCGACGTGCGCCATCACTCTTAGCCCGGCATCATGGGCGCGGCGGATGATCGATTTCAGCATCGCGGGGGATATGCCGGCCTTGGTGCCGGCTTCGCTGCCGAGGCGCAGGCGGGTTCCGCCATTCAGGAACACCTTGATGAAATCGGGCTTTCCGGCCAGAATTTTCGGCCAGCTGGCGGCCAGATCGTCCTCATCGTCGATGATGTGATAGGCGCGCCCGGGCATGTCCGCGCGTCCAAGGCCCTGCAGAAGCCCCCTGTCGGCCAAATTGTCGTGCAGGGGTGCCGGATGCGCGCCGCTCCCGGTCAGGCCGCCATTGGCGAAGACCACGTCGATACTGTCCTTGCGGTTGATCATGCTCCGCATCTTCGGGGTCAGGAAATCCGGTATCGCATTGGGGTTCTTGGCGTAGAAGATGCCTTCCCGCAGGAAGGCCGCGATCTTGGCATCCAGTTGATCTTCATCGCCGATAATATGGGTATGGGCATCGCCATAAGCGGGGACGACATATTTGCCCTGAAGGTCCACCGTTCTTCCGACCTTGGGGGGTTTCCGCGTGGTCAGCAGGCCCGCTTGCGTGCTGTACATGGTGCGCTTGACGAATTGGGTGCCATCGAACCACCGCCCGTTCTTCCACATCGCCGGCGCTTCGGCGGGGGCCGCCAGTGCGGCGGAGCAGGCGAAAAGCTGCGCGATGAGCAGCCCAATGGCGCGAAAAGCCGGAAAATTCATGTTCATTCTCCCCAATGCCTGGCTTCATGGAAACCACCAAGAAACAACGGGCACCCCGGCTACTGGTCAGCATATCCAGTCCGCAAAGTCTAGCATCCCCGCCGCAATGGTTTTGGGGTCAGGCGCTCATCCGCGCATTGCCGCCGCCGCGCACCAATTCGGTCGCCTTGTCGAAATCCATCGGGCGGCCGAACAGATAGCCCTGGATCTGGTGGCAGCCCATGTCGCGCATGCGCTCGAAATCGGCCATCGTTTCGACCCCTTCGGCGGTGATCGTCATCCGGAAGCTGTTGGCGAGGGTGACGATCGACTGGATGATCGCCACCGTTTCCTTGTTCTTCGCCGCCTCCCGGACGAAGGAGCCGTCGATCTTCAGCTTGTGGAACACGGTCTTGTTCAAATAGCCGAGTGAGGAATAGCCGGTGCCGAAATCGTCGAGCGCGATGCCGACGCCCAATTGGCGGAGGCGGCGCAGCACGTCGAGAGCGCCGTGCGTGTCGCCGAGGAAGACGCTCTCGGTCACTTCCAGCTCAAGCCGGTTGGGCTTGATCCGGTGGCGGGTGAGGCTCTCGCTCACCGCGTTGGGAAGGGCGGGCAGGACGAGCTGGCGCGGCGAGAGGTTCACCGCGACGCTGATATGGTCGGGCCAGTGGGCGGCGGCGCGGCACGCTTCCTCGATCACCCAGTCGCCGAGATGGGTGATGATGCCGGTTTCCTCGGCCAATGGAATGAAGTCGAGCGGGGAGATGAGGCCGCGCACCGGATGGTGCCAGCGAATGAGCGCCTCGAAGCCGACGAGGCGCTGGTCGGACGCCCGGACCAGGGGCTGGTAGGTGAGGCGGAACTGGTTGCCGGGGAGGGCATGGCGCAGGTCTTCCTCCAGCCGCAGCCGTTGTTCGGCTTCCTTCTGCATGCTCGCGTCGAAGGCGCAGCACATGCCGCGGCCGCGCGCCTTGGCCTGGTACAGCGCCATGTCGGCTTTCTGGATGAGGTCGTCGACGCTCTGCCCGTCGACCGGGCCGAAGGCGCAGCCGATCGACAGGCCGATGCGGATTTTCGCGCTGTCGGCCTGATAGGGTTCGGACACGGCGGCGATCAGCCGCGCGCCGAGCGCGTCGACGCGGGCGCGGCTCTGCGCGTCGGGCACGACGACCGCGAATTCGTCGCCGCCGATGCGGCCGACCTCGCCCATGCCGCCCACTTCGCGGACGAGGCGCTGGGCGACGGATTTCAGCACCGTGTCGCCCGTCATGTGGCCGAACGTGTCGTTGACCGGCTTGAAGCCGTCGAGGTCGAGGAACAGGACCGCGCAGGGAATGCCGGAGCCTTGCGCCGCCGCCAGCGCATCGCCGAGCAGCTCGCGGACGCGGCTGCGATTGGGGAGGCCCGACAGGACGTCCATGTTGGCGAGATTGGTCAGCCGCTCCTTGGTCCGCCGCGCCTCGGTCACGTCGGCGCCGACGCCGCGAAAGCCCTGGAAGAGGCCGTCGCCGTCGACGATCGGGTCGCCGGTCAGGGAAATCCAGCGATCGCCCTGATTGGTGCGGATTTCCATTTCGAGCGCGGAAAAAGCCGTGCGCGCGAGAAGGGCCTGGCCCAGCGCGCCGCCGCCGCCGAGCACCGCGGGAAGCGGCTGGCCGATCACTTGCGCGGGCGCCCGGCCGAGCAAATTCGTGATCCGGCGGGAGAGATAGAGGATGCGATTGCCGCTATCGACCTGCCACAGCCAGCCCGCGCCGCGCTGCTCATATTCGCGGAGAAGGAGGCCGACCGTCTCGCATTCGTCGGCGATGCGCTGGGCATCCTTGCCCTGCTGCCGCACCCAATGCTGGACCAGCAGGACGCCGAGCCCCGCCACCGCGACATTCCCGGTCAGCGCCATCATGAGGATGAGATCGCCGCCGCTCGCGCTCCACAGCCCCCAGGATTGCGACGCGAACAGGACGGCGATCCACGACAGGGCAAAGGCCGGCTCCGCCGAGGCGAGGGTTCCGGCCATGATCGCGGCGGCGACCGTCAGGCCGAGCGGCAAGGCGGGCGCCCCGCTCGCCAGCGCCCAGGCCGGAAGCGACGACCATAGGAGGCCCAATCCCGCCCCTTCCGCGGCGGTCGCGGGCATTGGCCGGCGTTCTTGATGGTGACGGTCGCGCCGCGCGCGTTGCAGCGAAAGCCAGTGCGCGGCGCCGGTCAGCAGCAGCCACGGCGCGGCGAAGGCGAAACCGATCGCCCCGCCCGCCACCCATCCGGCGAGCGAAGCGAGGGCGACGGCGCAAAAGGCGAAGACCAAGGACGCGTCGGCGAAGACGCGCTTGCGCTGGTGGCGAAGGTCGATGAGGCGCGAGAGCGGCCGATCCCCGGCGAGCACCGCCAGGAAGTCCGCCTCGTTCATGCGGGCCAGTTCAGCCTGCTTCATCCCCCTCCCCGCGCATCATTGCCGGCCCTGCATAAAGGGAGAGGTTTGATGTTTGGTTAACGCCTTTTTATGCACCTAAGCCCTTGAAGGTCACGACCCCTTCAGCGTCTCGTCCACCGTGCCGGACGTTACGGAATGGTAGCCCGGGCGCGCCTTGGCGTAGATGCGGCGGGCGATCGGCAGGCCCCATTCGCCCTGCCGCGCGAGTGCGGCGAAGAGCGGCGCGACGAATTTGCGGCGGCCCATGGACGTCAGGAAGTTTTCCAGCACTGGCACCACCGGGTCGTAGCGGTTGGCGATGGCGAGCTGCAGCCAGGCGAACAGAATCTCGCTATTGCCGCTCTCCGACAAAGTAAGCGCGTCGTTCAGCTCTTCGAGCTTGCCGCTGCCCAGATCGCGTGGGAGGGCATCGAGAAAGCGAAGCCGTTCCTGCGTATTCCAGTTGCTGAAAGTCTTCGGCGGCTGACCGCTTGCCATATAGGCTTTCACCGCCGCATCGACGGCGGCAAAGGCCGCGGTCGGCGGGGCGATGACATTGGCGGGAATGCCCGGCTGATAGACCCACTCGTCCAGCATCAGCTTCCCTTCCAGCGCCGCATCCCCGCGCACCAGATTGGCGCGGATGTCCTGCAGGAACAGGGACGCCGTGATCGGCTGGAAGGCATGGCGGTCGAAATAGGAACGAAGCCAAGCGTCGAAGCGCTGGCGCCCGACCGTGTTCTCGATGGTGCGGAGGAAGGCGGCGCCCTTTTCATAAGCGATGTCGCTCATCCCGTCGTCCGGATCGCGGCCGGTGAGGTCGAGGTGGAGGCGGGTATTGGGCGAGGCGGGGCCGCCCGCGCCCTGGATCGTGTCCTGCAGCGAATCCCAGCCGAGCGCGATATTCTGGTCGGCGCGCTGCTTGCCGTAAAGCGCCTCCATGATCCGGCTTTCGAAATAAGTGGTGAAACCCTCGTTCAGCCAGAAATCCGCCCATTGCGCATTGGTGACGAGATTGCCCGACCAGCTGTGCGCCAATTCGTGCGCGATCAGCGAGACGAGCGACCGGTCGCCCGCGATCATCGTCGGCGTCAGGAAGGTGAGCGTCGGATTTTCCATGCCGCCGAATGGGAAAGCGGGGGGAAGAACGATCATGTCGTAGCGGCCCCAGCGATAGGGCCCGTAAAGGCTTTCGGCCGCCTCGACCATCTTCTCGGTATCGACGAGTTCGTCCGCCGCCGCCTTCAACGTCGCGGGTTCGGCATAGACGCCGGTGCGCGGCCCAAGCGGCTGGAAGGCGATGTCGCCCGCCGCGATGGCGATCAGATAGGGCGCGACCGCCTTGTCCATGCGGAAGCGATAGGCCTTGCCGCCGCCCGCCACGGCCTCGCCCCTGGGCGTCAGGCGCTCGCCGCTCATCACCGCGACCATATTTTCGGGCACGACGATGCGCGCCTCCCAGGTCTGGCGGATGCCGGGGCTGTCCTGCGTCGGGATCCAGGTGCGGTTGAGGATCGCCTGGCCCTGGCTGAACAGGAAGGGCAGCTTCTTGCCCGCGGTCTGCTCCGGTGCCAGCCATTGCAGGGCGGCGGCATCGGGCGCGCTTTTATACGTGATGACGATGCGGTTCGCGCCGTTCAGCTGTACGGTCAGCGGGGCGCCGATATTGGGGTCGTTCGCCCCCACTGCCCATTGCAAAGGCCGTCCGGCGCGGTCGGTGACCGACGCGATCTCCAGCCCCTTGCTGTCGAGGACGATTTCCGTCGCGCCCGGCGATGCGGCGACATCTAGGGCCGCCGTCCCCGCCATCCGTTTCGCCGCGAAATCGGCGCGGAGGTCGAGCGCGACATGGGTGACGCGCGCCACTTCGGGGCGGGCATAAGAGTGAATGTCGCGCGCGTCCGGCGCGCTCAGCACCGCGGCCGTCCCCGCATTCGGCGCCGTTTTTCCGGCGGGCGTGCAGGCGGCGAGGATGAAGGACGCGGCTCCGGCGAGCAGCAGCGGCATGAGGCGGATGGACAAGGGGGCATCTCCTAACGGGCGGCTTGGTTTCCAGCTATGGCTAGACCAAAGCCCGCATGCCGCCAAGCGCCTGAACGGCATCTTATCCCCGTTCCTGTGCCCACGGTCTGCCGGCTTGCCGGCGTCATGCCTTCGGGCCGAACAGGCGCAGCAGCCGGTCGGTGACGTACCGGCCCTCCTCGATCAGCAGGCGGGGGCGGGTGCGGTCGACGCGGCGCTTCACGATGTCCTTGGCGACGGTCGCCAGAATGTGGGCGATGATCATGCGCGCGCCGGCGCGCCCCAGGCGATCGCCTGGGGCGGCGGCTGGTCGCCAATTTCCGAGAAGGCGGAAAGGGTGCGGATCGCCCCGTGCCGCCGGTAAGGCGCCGTCGCTTCGGCCGCGGCCTTGTCCGCGCGCTTGATCGCGCGGATGGCCTTGTCGCCCGGATGCGTCTTCTTCTTTTTCTTGGTCATGGCGGCTTAACGGCTCTTCTTGCCGTTGGTGCCGGTCGCGGCGCCGACCGTGTCGGCCATTTCGGCATCGCGCGCGCCCATCGGCCTGTCCGGCCCGGTGGTCGTATCCTTCCGCGTCTGATGCTCCATCTCGGCATTGAGCTCGGCGCCGAGCAGCAGGACATAAGCGGACAAATAGAGCCACATCAAAAGCACGACGACCGCGCCAAGCGCGCCATAGGTCGCGTTGTAATTGCCGAAATTGGCCGTGTAGATGCCGAAACCCAGGGTCATCAGCAGCCAGCCGGCGGTCGCGACGATGGAGCCTGGCGTGAGCCAGCGCCACTTCGCCGCCTCGCGATCGGGCGCGTAACGGTACAGCGCCGCCACCGCGCCGCTCGCCACCGCCGCTGCGGCAATCCAGAATCCGATGCGGATCAGGGTCGGCAGCAGGGGCGGCGCGCCGGGCAGCAGGCGGTCCACCGCCGCCAGCGCGCCGATGGCGGCGACGGCGACGAGGCCGGTCACCACCGCCCCTATGGTGATCGCCAGGGCGGCCAAGGTCTTGCGGATGAACCCGCGCGTTTCGTCCTCGTCATAAGCGATGTTGAGCGCGGTGATCATCGCCGCCGCGCCCTTCATCGCGCCGTAAAGGGCAAGGCCGAGCGCGAAGAGGAGGCCCAGCCCGGTTTTGCTCGCGGCCTGGCTGGTGACGCTCACCAATTGTTCGCCGATAATGGCGGCGGCGTCGCGCGGCAAAACCTGGAACAGGCCCCGGACATGCCCCATCATCGTCGCGGGCGCCGCGAACAGGCCATAGCTCAGCACGAATGCGGCGAGCAGCGGCACCATGGCGAGAAAGGCGTAAAAGGCGACGCCTGCGGAAACCAGGCTCATATTGTCCTGCCCGGATTCCTTCCAGGCCCGGACCACGATATCCTTCCATCCGCGTGCGGGGATTTGGGTGGGCTTGTCGGCCTCGCGTCCGCGCCCCGACTCATCGTGTTGATCTGTCATGCCGCGCCAACTGCCGAGCGCGCGATTGGTTGAGCGGCTTGGAAAAATTTAGCCGGTAAAAGTGGAGAGCCGCCGTTCCAATCCCGCTTTCACCTCCGGCCATTCCTCGGCGATGATCGAATAGATGACGCTGTCGCGATGGTGGCCGTTCCAGGTGATGAACTGGCGGCGGATCACGCCTTCCTTCTTCGCGCCCAGTTTCTCGATCGCCGCCTGGCTGCGGGCGTTGCGCGCGTCGGTGCGGAGCTGGACGCGGAGCGCGCCATTGCCGAACGCGTGGGCGAGGAGGAGATATTTGGCCTCCGGATTGACGATGCCGCCGCGTGCGTCGGGGCGGTAATAGGTGCCGCCGATTTCCACCGTGCCGTGGCGGGGCGCGATGTCGTAGAAACTGGTGGTGCCGACGATCGCGCCGTCGGACAGGCGCTTCAAGGCAAAGGCGATGCGATGGGGGTCCGCCGATGGGCCGCACATCGTCGCGAAATAATCGCCGAAAGCCTCGCCCTGGCCGTTCGTCAGGAGGATCGACCAGGCGTCGGGATCGCCCTCCACCATCGCCCGCATCGCATCGCGGTGGCTTTCCGAAACCGGCTCAAGCCGGATATGGGCGCCTTCCAGCGGCGCCTTTTTCAGATGCATTCGCATCACCTGCCCCCTTTTATTTAGGAAATTATATACGCAACTAGACGCGGACCCTACTTGGCCCTCGGCTTTCCCTTGGGCTTCTTGGGTTAATGGCCTTGTCCGCCGCCTTGAAAATGGCCTTCGCGATGTCCTCTGGGGGTGCGGGGATTTGTTTGATCTTGTTGGTGATCGGACGCCCACGTGGGTTTACGGTTTTCTCGGTCATAGCTAGATGCTCTTACTGTAGGGGAGAGACTTGATATAGGCCTCCATGAAGGCCCAGTCGGGATCGCCCTTCGCAGTGATGGGGAGTCGGATTAGTGACGCCCTCATCCGCGCTAGCCCCCACTTTCGACCATAGCTGAAGCGATATTTTTCCATGCGGATCAGGGGCGTCAGAAACATCGCAGTGTATTTGTTGAGGTCAAATTTCGGGACGAAGACATGCACGTCTTCCGTCGTGGCGAAGGGCGACGGCTGGTAGAAAGCCTCCGCCACACTTCCGTTTCGATTGACGGTGATTACGTTCCCAGCGTGTTGCGGGCCCTGAGGCGTGTAGCCAGTCAGACCGTTGTTTCTGTCGGTGGACGTTATGAAGGGCGTGGAGCCGCTCTCCGTCAGGGTGGATTTTCTTGGTCCCTTGCCGCGCTCAATGTCGAACAGAGCGCTGTAGGTGAACTCAGCCCATTTCCGGTCGGTGAGTTTCGGAGCGGTCGCCGGGTCTAACGCCTCTCTCATCCCAGCGAATTTGTCCAAGCTGGCCTTATTCACCCACCCCGGGATTTCGTCTGCAGAAGGCACCAGCAATTTCGAGAGTGTCTTGTTGGCCTGCCGCCCGTAGTTGAACCGATAGCGGTTCGCCTTGATGCACATGCAATAGAATATGATTTCCTGCTTCGTAAGCGGGGTCTTGGGCCGCAGGACCGCAACGTCTCGGCCGCAATAGAATTCTGCCTCTTGCACATAGGTTGTGAGGACACCGTTGCCGCCGAGGGCACACGTGATGTCGCCAGCCGGCGCTGGCTCAAGATCCGGAACAGGTGCGACAAAGGCAGAAATGCCATTGTTGCCCATTTGTCTGGAAACGAACGCAACGCCTTCGCTAGCGCTCGCTGGCTCTAGGGCGTTCAGCTCCAGCGAATGACCGTATCGGACATCGAAAATGTCGGAGACGAGGCAGGTCATTCCGACTCTCCAAGCGCATCGACGGAGAGCTTATGGATTGCATAATCTCTGACTGCCCGCTCGAAATCCGATGGAGTGAGCTTGGTGTAGTCGGTCTCCATATAGGCTTCCGCGCACCATTCGTCCGACCCGGCAACGGCCCGCACGACACTCAGGCCCGGCTTGCTTTCACGGTTCAAATAGGCGCTCAGCCAGGTGACTTTGATCGTATCCCAATCGCCCCGATTGACCCGGCCCATGTGCTTCGTCTTCCGGAAGCCATCGTCCTTGAAGTAGCCGAAGAACGTCTTGAAGCCGGACGGGTGAGGCTTATGGGCCTCAAACGTCATGATGCAGGTAATCACACCCACTGGGTGGAACAGGTCATCTGGCATTGAAAACACGCCGGTCAGCGAATGATTGGCGAGCAACCGGTCGCGCACGATTACCGTACGGGGTGCAGTAGAGGTCGCGCAACTCATCTGCACGATAGCCGCGCACCGGCCACCAGGTTGAAGGCAATTGAGCGCGTTCTCGATGAACTCCAACTGGCCACCCTCACCGACGTCGTAAGGCGGGTTCAGGAAGGCCACGGTGGGCTCGAAGGTTCGGACCTCCTCGACAATCTCGTCCGCGAAAGAATCGCCTTGATAGATATGTGACTTGCCGTCGCCGCTCATCATCATGTTGGAGCAAGCGAACGTGAACATGTCCGTCCGGCTCTCGATACCGATCAACTGGTTTTCCTTGATCTCCCGCTTCTTCTTTTGATCGGCCCCGGCCTTCTGCAGCATGTGCTTCATGGCGGAGATCAAAAATCCGCCGCTGCCGCAGCAGGAATCGAACACTACATCGTTCACATTCAGGTTTACCACATCGCAGAAAAACTCGGTGATGTGCTGCGGAGTCAGAACCAAGCCGGTCTTTTTATCTGTGCCGGCATAGCGGATAAATTCGCGATAGAACCGGCCCAAAACGTCATAGCCCTTGTCACCTAAGGTGATGAGGGGAAGCACGGTTTTCTGGAGCCGCTCAGTGATGTCCCGAAGGACATAATTGTCCTGCTGCTCCGACGCCTTCTTCTTCTTGATGCGGGGGGACTTGGCGATGGAGTGGTTCCTGATCTTCTCGTATTCGCCAATCATCGAGGCGACGCGTTCAGCGTCAATGTCGTGATCTTTCAGCACGTCCCGGATGCTGGAAACGATGAACTCCGCCAATCGCTCGGGCGTAGGTGCCGGTATTTTCGTCTTCGGGTGAACCTTATGGGCCTTGGCTTTGTAGCCCGCCTTGAACGCATCGTTCTGCAAGGCAAGCAAGATCGCGCTCACCAAGGTGCAGCGCTCATATTCCACTATCGAATAGTCATTCAGCTCCTTGTTAAGCTCAATAGCCGTCTTGGTGATTTCGGCCGATTCAATATTCTGGGCCTGAGTCTCACCCTTGAAGAGTGTGATAAAGGAAAAGATGTCCAGAAGCTCTGGAACGCCCTCCTTCGCCTCAATCTCCTTGACCTCGGCCTCACCCATTTTCTGGTAGAAGCTGGAAATCTTGAGCTTGCCCTTCTTATCGCCGCTGACAGCGATCGAGGCCACATTGTACTCTTTGGACAGGAAGGCTGAATAGTGCAGCGCGCCATCGACAGCGAAGGCGGTAGGATTGTCGCCGGTGTCGCTCGCATGGAACTTGGTGTCAGCCTTGCACTCGACAACGATGATGTCGTCCGGGAGCGCCGGGAAGCTGATGATGAACTCGGGCGAGCCACCCTTGCCGGTCATCTTCTTGGAGGCGTTCGCCAGACACTTTCTCGCCTTCGCGACCGTAGCCTTTTGCTCGTCCAGCTTGATGGCGCTGAACAATGGATCATTCTTGAACCAGTCGCGAACAAAATCCTCTGTGACCCTTTCATTACCCATGGTCGGCAACCAGATCATTGTAGCGCAGGCGCTTGCCGTCCAGACCCTTCGCCAGCATCGTCATCTGGGCGAGGGTGTCAAGGTCGCGGAAGTTGTGGCGGCCCGCAAATTCGACGACGTAGCGCGACAGGTGCTTCGCGCTCATCTTGTGATAGGTGCCCTTGTAGCCGCGCTTCAGCATCGCCCAGAAGCTCTCAATGCCGTTGGTGTGGGCCATGCCGTTGACGTACTCGCCGACACCATGCCGGACGGAACGGTGGGTGAATGACGCGAAGAAGTGCCGATAGCCGCTGTGCTCATCAGTAAAGACGGTCGCGCCCGGCTCAACATTCTCCCGAACGAAGCCGTCTAGAGAGGCGGTCTTAGTCTTCGCGATCACGCTGGCGCGGACCTTTCCGTTGCGCTCCTTGGCGCCGATCACTGCCGCTTTCTCCACCGCACCCCTACCGCCTTTCAGGCGCTCGTCCCCGTGCTTATTCCGCTCTTTGCCGCCGATGTAGGTTTCGTCAACCTCCACTTTACCGGCCAGGTTGCCGCCGCCATCAATCCAACCCTGCCGAACTTTCTGGGCCAGCAGCCAAGCGGTCTTCTGGGTGAGGCCGAGGTCGCGGTAGAACTGCATGCTCGACACGCCCTTCAGGCTCCTGGACATCAGGTACATGGCGATGACCCACTTTTGCAGCGCAACCTTGCTCGACTGCATCACGGTACCGGTCTTAACGCTGAAATACTGTCGGCACTCGCCGCAGTGGTAGGGCATCGGGCGCTCATTCAGGACGGTCGAAGTCTTTAGCGAACCGCAGTGCGGGCAATGACGCTCACCGTTCGGCCAGCGATTATTCTCAAGCCACTTGCGGCTCGTCGCCTCATCTGGAAACATTTGGAAAAGTTTAATAACGGTGACAGCGCGGTCACTTCTTCCGGGGGCCTTCCTCGTCATTCCGTCCCTCCCTGTCTAATCATCTGCCATAAATCGGCAGGCAGGACAAGCGGAATTGTCTAGTTTCGTATATAATTCCTTTATTTATCCCCTTCTTATTGCTTGGCGGGCGTAGCGGCGCAGCGGGCTTGGTGCAATTCGTGGAGATGCAGCATGCGGTCGAGGCCGGCCATGCGCGGCGCTTCCAGCGCGTCGAGCTCGGCCTGCTTCTTGGGCGCTTCCTTCCGCTGCCGCTCGGCATTGGCCGCCTGAACCTGCGCGGCGGCGCCGCCGACGATGGAGGCCGCCGGGCCGGGGATCACGCTTGCGACAGCGCCAAGCGCCTGGCCCGCGATCGTCTGCCCCACCATGTCGGGCGCGCCGGATGCCGCCATCTCCTGCGCGCGGGCGACATTGGCGGTGACGCCGCCGGTCAGCGCCATCAGCTGGTCGGCGATCTGGGTGCAAGTGAGTGCATCGTCCCTCGCAAGCGCGCCGGGCGCGTCCTGCGCCGGTGCCGCCGTGCCGATCAGCGCCAGCGAGAGGAGGAGCACCCTCATTGCGGCGTCCCTTGCGCCGGACTTTGCGCCGGGGTGCAACGCTGGCCCTGAAGCGTTTCGACCTGGCGCAGCCGGGCATAGGCCGCCTGCATGCGGGCCATCCGGGTCGAGGCTGACGCCATGGCGCCATTGGCCTGGGCGGTTCCGGCTTGCGCGATCCCCTGTGCGACGACGCCGCCCATCGGCACGACCTGGCCCAGCGCCTGCGCAGCGACCGCGCCTTGCCCGATGCGCTTTTGGGTCGTGGCCTGGGCATTGGCGGCGGCCACGGTCTGCTGGCCCATCCGCGCCATGTCGTCCTTCAGCGCCACGGCTTCGGCGGCGAGCGCCTCGCACGTCAGCGTGTCGTCGCCCTGCCGGGCGGCGGGCGGGGGCGGCGCCATCAGCGCGGCGAGCGGATCGGGAATGGCCGTCTCGGCCGGCGCGCCTTGCGAGAGGGCAGGGGCGGCAAGTGCGGCGGAAAGCCCCGCCATGGCGATATGAACGGATCGGACGGCCATAAAATCTCCCCAACGGCACCCTGCCGCAAAGATCCCGTCATCCGGCGTGCCGGCGCAGGACTTCGAAGCGGACCTTGCATCGGCTATCACATGGCCAGCATGAAGGGGAGATGAAGGATTTCACTCCTTCTTCAGCGCCTTCGCTTTATGCGCGGCGCGTTTTCCGTCATCGGTTTCGACAATATATTGCGGATTGTCCTTCGACGCGGCGACTTTGTGCCCCTTGATCTGTCCAGGGCTCGTCTGCTTCTTCACCACCTTGCCATGCGCCGTGCCGCCATGGCTTTTCCATGACACCTTGTCGCCCGCGCTCAGATTGTCGGCCATCGCCATCTCCTCTCATGCGTCAACGAACCGGCGGGAAGGGGAGTTGCATCGGTCCCGTTGATCGCGCCTTAATCCATTGATGCTGGATGATATTGGGACGGAAATTTAAGGGAATTTGAGTCACGGCCGGGCGTGCAAGCGGCACCGAAGGGCAGGCGCGGCAGGCGCAATATGATGCGATCAACCAGGAAGCGCTCGACAAGCCCTATGTGAAGGGCGCGGCGACGCAGGCGCTGGAAGTCGCGGGTGTGCTGGGCGCCATGATCCCGGTCGCGGGCGGCGCCGCATCGATGGCGGCGGCGCAGGCCCAGATGGCCACCACCAAGGCCGATGCCGAGACCAATCATGGCGAGATCGACCGGCGCGCTGGAAGCCGCGACGAAGATGAAGAAAACGGACGTGTCGACGCCGCTCGACGCCACGCTCACCTGCCGTCAATTGGCCACGCTCACCTGCCGTCAATTGGAGGCCGAAATCGCGCTCCGCGACCAGCAGATCGTGGGCATTGCGATGCGGATGAACAAGGTCGTCGCCAATCAGCTGTCCGCGGCGAAGTGCGCCGCGCCCGCATCCCCGAGATAAATCGCCGGAATAGGCGCCGCCCTCACCGCCGTTCGAGCAGGGTCTCCACGCTGTCGTCGGCGGTTCCCGCCTTGTCCGACGCGTCGCCATTCTCGCGTTCCAGCGCGGCGCGGATCGCCTCGATCTGGGCGTCGGTCAGATGCTCGATCCCGATGAAGGCGCCGCGCGCCTTGTCGACCGATCGGATCAGCTCATCCAGCTTCGCCTGCATCGCTGCCGCGTCCCGGTTCTGGCTGTTCTGGATCAGGAACACCATCAGGAAGGTGACGATCGTCGTGCCGGTGTTGATGACGAGCTGCCAGGTGTCCGACCATCCGAATACCGGCCCGGACGCGCCCCAGACGAGGATGATCGTCACCGCCAGGATGAAGGCGGCGGGCTGCCCCGCCCATTGCGAAATGCGTCCCGCCGCCGCGGTGAAGAATTTGTCCATGCCGTCAAAACGCGTGCGGAACGATTAAGCTCCTGCCTTTCCAAAGCGACGACCCGTTCGCCTTTCCGCCGAGCCGAGCAACCTTGCGGGCCCGCCTTTGTTCTACCCGCATCGGACGCCCCTCGCGTCCCTGGCGATCCTTAGGAGATTCTATGCACAGCACCCCCGTAACCGCCGTCTTCGACAGCCATGCCGAGGCGGAACGCGCCGTGTCCGAACTGCGCGCCCTCGGCGTCGACGACAGCGACTTTTCGATCATCGCCCATCATGGCGGCACGACGACGACGCGCTCCGGCGACGGCGAAGTGACCGACGAGCATCACCGCAACGTCCTGCGCGGCATCCTCGGCGGCGGCGCCTTGGGCGCGGGCCTCGGCATCGCGGCGCTCGCCATTCCGGGCGTCGGCCCGCTCGCGGCCGCGGGCGCCATCGCCGCCTCCGCCGTTCCCGAAGCCGCCGCGATCGGCGCGCTCGCCGGGGCCGCCGCGGGCACCTTGAACGAAGTGCTGACCAAGCACGGCGTCGGCAAGGAAGACGCGGATTATTACAGCGATCGCATCAAGGATGGCGGCGTCTTCGTCTCGGTCGACACCAGCGCCAACCGCATCGACCCGGCCCGCGCCCGCGACATCCTCTACCGCCATGGCGGCCACAGCGCGTCGCAAGCGAAGATGACAAGCGAGGCTTACTAAGCCGTAGCGGCCGAGCCTAAGGGGCGCCGACGGCAAAGCCGGCGCCGTCCCTTAGGCGAAGAGCCGCGTAGCGATCGGCCGACGGGCGTCCAAAGGACGACCCGTTCGACGTCACGGGATTCACTCCCGTGACGCCCCGCCCACCCAACATTTTCCTACACGAACCTTTTAGGTTACAGGACAGCGTCATGACGAACCATGACGCCACCCCGCCGCCTTCATCCTCACCCTCCAATGCGACCGTTGCGGCGCGCACGGCGCCCCCGGCGAAGACCCGTTCGCCCGCTTCCCCGCCCTCCAATTCATCCCCGTCCCGCGCAAGACGGAGCGGGTCGACGGCTGGAACGCGGACCGCCAGCGCGCCTTCATCGCCGCCCTCGCCGCCACCGGCTCCCCCCGCCGCGCCGCCGCCGCGGTCGGCAGCGCGGCATGGGGCGCGGAGCAGCTGCGCAAGGCGCCGGGCGGGGAAAGCTTCGCCGCCGCCTGGGAAGCCGCCATGGCCATCGCGAAGGACAGGGGCACCAGGCGCGTCGCCGAAGGCATCGGCCTCGCGGAGCGCCAGGCCGCCTGGGCCCCGCCGCAGCCGTGGAGCCGCGCCGCCTCCCGCCGCGCCCTCTCCGCGCCCCCCGCCCCGCCCGCGCAATCCGCCGCCGGGTCCGCGGCCGACACGAAGGCCTGGCTCACCGGCATCGCCCGCAAATATATGCTGAAGGTGAAGGCGGAGCGGGAGGCGAGGCTGAACGGACAGATCGCCGCCGCCGATTTCTACCTGCGCCAACTCACCTTCATCGAAGTGATGCTCGATCTCCTCGGCACGGACGGGTTCGACGTGATGCGGGCATTCCGCAAGGACGGCTACGGCCTGATCGACATCGCCGAAACGCCCTTCTCCCGGGTGATGGACCTCGCCCGGCGCACCCAGTGGCAGGACATGGGCGAGCCGGTCGGCCCCCTCCACCCGCCGCGCGACCTGCTGGCGCAGCATGACGGCTTCAGCACCGAACCCACCGGCGCCATCATCGGCAGCGACACGCTCAGCTACAAGGAGCAGGAAGCGTTGCGGGAAGAAGAGCGCAGGCAAGCCGCCGAAGAACAATTGAAATGGGAAGCCGAAGCGCGCCGCGACTATGAGCGCCGTCGTGACAGCGACGCCGCATCATAGGCGAAGAGCCGCGCAAGGCCGGCCGACGGGCGTCCGAAGCAGAGCAAAGGGCGACCCGTTCGACGTCACGGGATTCACTCCCGTGACGGTTTGCTTGTCCTAGAGCGCGAAGCACCGAGGGCAAGGCGACCGGCGCGTAGCGCCGCTTCGCCTTGGTCGAGAAATGCGCAGCGGTCACTGCAACTGGGAAATTAATACCCGGCCGGAGGATATTTCCACTTTTCCGCTCCTTCGAACCCAAGCTGACGACGAGCTTTCATGTCTGCGATGTCATCGACCTCAAAAAAAGAGATGCTGGCTTGCGGCTGGCCGTGGGTGTGGAAAATTTGTCTCTGATATGCTTCGCCTTTCGGGAGGTGAGCGTTGCTGCCACCGAATGCACCGTTGTTGGCAATAACTACCAACTGATACATGTGATAATGGAGCGCTTGTGCCATTTGGTCGAAGGTTCCGACATCACGGTTTAGTGCGGGGATGGCGAAAATATCTGACCTGCCTCGCAAATCCGATACGAGATCCAGATCGGTACCATCGTAGCATATGGAGCCGGTCAGCCACAGCGGATCGGCGTTAGGATCAGAGGTCCATTCATACCCGATAAGCCACTGGCAGGGTCGAAATCCATCAATCATTGGTGTTGGAGTGTTGAATGGCGTTTCCATTGGTGAAAGAAACTTCTTTCCCTGTCGCCGAATAATAGTTTGGAGGCCCTGCCCCTGAACTATCCGGGGGATGATCCAAATAGCAGAATTCACCAATAGTCCGCCCGGAATAACAGGCTCATAGGTCAGGCCTGCGAGGATTGCAGTTTTGAAAGCTCGAGCGAAGGGAACAAGATGCGTAGCAATGTCTCGCGGATGCACTGAGAGCTCAGGGAGTATGAGCCAGTCCAAGCGCTTGTTCTGGTTTTTGTGTGTATCTCGGAGGTCGAGCATCTTTTCCACTGCTGCCAATGCAGTCGACAAATGATTTCGATGTTTGCGTCTGATAGTAGGGTCGGCAAGCTCAAGACCGAAGGTCTTGAAGTCACCGTCCTGGGGTGTCACCGATTGGACAACGCAGCCTCGAAGCGGTCGTTTATCAGAGCAGATCCCTGGAATCGGTGCAGCGACGGGTAGCATCAGAATCCCGGTCGCTTTTCCGACCATTCTCAGCGCTTTGTCGAGTTCTCGTTCGACCAATGCCTCTGTTGCGTCAACTGCCAGCGTATCCGCATTTGGGCTGCTCGTGTGGCAACCCGGCCAAATAAGAAGCGAAAATAAAAAGTCTTGGGTGAACTGGGAGATTGGGAGCCAATCGTCTCCGAATGCTTCATGACCATTATAAAAGCCATAAAGCCGCTGAAACCAGTGGCCACGCGTTGGTCGATAGATAGGCTCAGCCTCTTTCCACGACAATGGTCTAACTGCGACCGTGAAATCAACGCGCGCGGTCAGGATATATCTAAGGAGATAACCGAGTTGGAACCGCCACTCCTGGCCAACTGGGGCCCAATCGGGTGGAGTATAAATTGACCGGTAGGTTGGAGTTGTGGCAACTGATTGAAAGCTCAGCTCTCGGCTGACGTGGTAGGCACCCTTCTTCTCCAACGCCACCTGCACGGTAGCCGGAGTGACGATTGGCGGGACTCGTTTGGCTTTGACCTCACGAATAAATGCTAGGGCAAAGCTGAGAACACCGATCTCATTACGCAGAGGATTTTGGGGATCGCTCGCAACGATATCCTTGAGTGGTCGTCGATCTTGAGCTGTTGACCACTCTGCTACACCCAAATCTTCTGCGATCCCGGTGGTGGAAGCGATTGAGATGTTAACCGCCCGATAGACATCCCGTGCAAACTCGATGTCCCGCGCCGCGATTTCCGAAAAGCGTTCTTCGGTGATCGAGAGTCGTGTCAGCTCTACCGCCTCTTCTCGTGAGAGAAACGACCGCCTCGCTACTATCGCGAGAATTGCATATTCGGCGTCGGCGAAGGTGGCATGCTCCCCGACGAGAAATCTAATCATTCGACGATAGCGATCTTCTCCGGTCCGCTGTCGTGGTAATTTTGCGCGTTCCCTAGCATGAACGGCGAGGAAGAGCTGGGCTTGTTGCTTGAGGAACCAAGGTACCGCCTTAGCCTTGCTCATGCTGACTTTAAGAGCTGTCTCGGTTAGAAGATGGCGATAGCCTTCTAAATTCACGCCTTTTGGAAAGGCTTCATCATCTTCGACAAATCCGGTCTCCGTCGCGCCCGCTCGTAAAATCTCTGCTAAGCAGTAATAGGCAATTTCTCGGGGAAGGTTTTGTCGTAATGTGCCGTCTATATAGGGTTCAAGCAGTCGCAATACCTCTCTCAAGATTTGCGGTGATGGCCACAGGTCCAGAGCTACACGCAAAAGTCGAACGTTGGCCGGGTCTGCAACCCATCGATCAATTAATGTGAGAGCGAAGGCTCGAGCTTCCTCATCCAATTCCTCCTGCGTCAGACGCTGTCGTCGGAAAGTTTCTTCGCCAATGTCGTTCAAATCTGTGACGCTGCGGTTTTCAAGTAGGGGCCGAAGGGATCGGTATGTCAGTCGAAAGCGAGCCGCAGCGAAACGGCCTATCGTTTCGTCGCGGACGTCTGAAAACGCCCGTAGCGACACAGGGCGGCCCTCGTCGCTGGCGGAGTTTAGAGTGACCTGCGAGCGGACGAGCGCTTCAATCGCTTGAATTACTTCCTCGCCTCCCGCAGCGTCAAAACCTCCCGAGATCGCAGCTTGAATTCTTTCCATCTTTCGAGACTGGCGGATGAGTTGCTGGTCTTCTCCGCCGAATTCCGCAGTCTTGGTCTTTTCGTGGGCCAGAACCAATCCTGGAGCTTCTTTTTCAAGAAGGCTCCCGAGCCAAAAGTAGAGGCGTGCTTGGATTTCAGCGACATCGATGCCGGGCGCCACGGTAACAGTTAAACGAAGGTCATCCACGTAACGACAGGCATCTTCCAGCCAAATGCCGGGCACGACCTCGTTTCCGAAATGGCTTCGCAATTTTGCGTCGAAATCAATCAACACGACATTTGAGAAAAAACCGGCCGATACCAACCCCTGCGGCAGTGCTATCTCAGAATAGGCATCTAGACCTGTAGCTCGAGCATATCGCTCCGCTTTCGGCTGCGATGCTTCGGCCCATCGCCAAGAAAAGAATTGAGAGACAAGATCGCGAAATCGAGGATCGTCATCTTCTTTCAAGAAATTTCGTATCTTTTCTTGCAGAAGACACGGGCGAACTCGATCGTAGAACTGCTTCAAATCAGTTTGCAAAACGAAAGTGCGGCGCTCAACCTTCAAGCCATCTGCAACCACTTCTGATCGCATGAGAAATGAGCGATAATCCTGAAAATAAGCACGATACAGTTTGGATGATCCCCACCTATGAACAAGACTTTGCCTTTCTCGATCAAAGTCACAGAATAAGCGATTTCCATAAGATAGGATCGAGGCTCGCTGCTCTGGATTGTGAAGATTAGAAATCGGATTCCCCTGCCGCGTTTCGACCCTCTCGCTTAAACAAAGGAGAATTGCCGTTGAGACTACTTGGTCGGCAAGGGAGACGTGGGCTAGCGGCCGAACCCTAACGTCGCGTCTATTCAGCGGTTTCCATTCGCCTTCTTTGTTAATCGCCCAAGCGTGACTCTTTGGTGCTGGCACAATACGAATTTCGCGCGCCTGATAGCTTCCGGCTTTCAACCGCTGGGAAAGTCGACCGATAAACCTCGGAAGATCTGCGGCCGTGCGATCTAGCTCTAGGGTATCGGCAAACCAATTGTGGTAGCGGATATAGGCAGCCGTTTTTTTCCAAGCCTGAACAAGGACGTATTCTTGCGAAACAAGGTCAAGGTCCGGCGCTAGATAGTGCATTCAGGTTCCCCCCGTTTGCATTTTAACGACGACCTACAGCACTTGGTCAACTTCTTATGAATACAGCTCGATGTAATGAATCAGATAGGGGCACAAGTCCGTCGCGGCAAAGCCGCGCCGTCGTCGGACGGGTTCGGCTGGACGGGGGCCAGCCGCCCCGCCGTCCGGTCGCACGCCGTCTCAGGCGTTAGCTTGCGCGTCGCCTCGCGTCGGCGGCGCTAAGCCAGTGCGGCCTAGCTTTCGTCACCCATCCGCAGCGCCGCGATAAACGCCTCCTGCGGGATCGACACCGACCCATATTCCCGCATCCTTTTCTTCCCTTCCTTCTGCTTTTCCAGCAGCTTCCGCTTGCGCGTGGCGTCGCCGCCATAGCATTTGGCGGTGACGTCCTTGCGCAGCGCCGCGATGGTCTCGCGGGCGATCACCTTGCCGCCGATCGCGGCCTGGATCGGGATTTTGAACAGGTGGCGGGGGATCAGATCCTTCAGCCGCTCGCACATGTGGCGGCCGCGCGCTTCGGCCTGGCTCCTGTGGACGATCATCGACAAAGCGTCGACGGCTTCCGCATTCACCAGGATGTTCATCTTGACGAGGTCGCCCTCGCGGTGGCCGATCTGGTGATAGTCGAAGCTCGCATAGCCGCGGCTGATGCTCTTCAGGCGGTCGTAGAAATCGAACACCACTTCGTTCAAGGGCAGTTCGTAGGTGAGCTGGGCGCGGCCGGCGACATAGGTCAGATTCTTCTGGATACCGCGGCGGTCCTGGCACAATTTCAGGATGGGCCCCAGATATTCGTCGGGGACGTAGATGGTCGCTTCGATCCACGGTTCCTCGATGCTTTCGATCCGGTTGGGATCGGGCATGTCGGCCGGGTTGTGGAGCTCGATCGTCTTCGCGGCCTCGTCCTTGGTGTGGCGAAGGTGCAGGCGGTAGACGACGCTCGGCGCGGTGGTGATGAGATCGAGGTCATATTCGCGGGTCAGCCGCTCCTGGATGATCTCGAGGTGGAGGAGGCCGAGGAAGCCGCAGCGGAAGCCGAAGCCCAATGCCGCCGAGCTTTCCATTTCGAAGGAGAAGCTGGCGTCGTTGAGGCGGAGCTTGGAGATGCTTTCGCGGAGCTTTTCGAAATCGGCGGCGTCGACCGGGAACAGGCCGCAGAAGACGACGGGCTGGACTTCCTTGAAGCCCGCGAGCGCTTCCGCGGCGGGGCGCTTCACGTCGGTGATCGTGTCGCCGACGCGGGTCTGGGCGATTTCCTTGATCTGCGCGGTGATGAAGCCGACTTCGCCCGGGCCAAGCTCGGGCAGGGTTTCGATCTTCGGGCGGAAGGCGCCGACGCGGTCGACCAGGTGCTGGGTGCCGGCCTGCATGAACTTGATGCTTTGGCCCTTCTTGATCACCCCGTCGATGACGCGGATCAGGATGACGACGCCCAGATAGGGGTCGTACCAGCTGTCGACGAGCATGGCTTTGAGGGGCGCGTCGCGGTCGCCCTTGGGGGGCGGGATTTTGTGGACGATGGCTTCCAATATTTCGTCGATGCCGATGCCGCTCTTCGCGGACGCGAGCACCGCGTCGTCGGCGGGGAGGCCGATAATGTCCTCGATCTCCGCCTTCACCTTGTCCGGCTCCGCGGCGGGGAGGTCGATCTTGTTGATGACCGGCACGATTTCATGGTCGTGCTCGATCGATTGGTAGACGTTGGCGAGCGTCTGCGCCTCCACCCCCTGCGCCGCGTCGACGACGAGCAGCGCGCCTTCGCAAGCGGCGAGGCTGCGGGAGACTTCATAGGCGAAGTCCACGTGGCCGGGCGTGTCCATGAGGTTCAGGATATAGGCTTGTCCGTCCTTCGCGGTGTAATCCAGGCGCACCGTCTGCGCCTTGATCGTGATGCCGCGCTCCTTCTCAATGTCCATATTATCGAGCACCTGGCTCGACATCTCCCGCTCGCTCAGCCCCCCCGTCCGCTGAATCAACCGGTCGGCCAGCGTCGACTTCCCATGGTCGATATGCGCGATAATGGAAAAATTGCGGATCTTGGATAGCTCAGTCATGTTGGGCGCGCGATAGCATCGCCGCGCGGTTCCGCCAATCAGCTATAATTGCCGGTCGCGCAGGGACTGGTCGCGCCCTTGCCGTCCGCGCCCCACATGCGGAAGCCTTTCGAGTCCACATGGAAGCGCATGCCGCTGTAGAAGCCGAGGCCGATATCGTAATCGCGACCGCGAAAGCCGTGGATCGAGCAGATGCTTTTGATCATGCCGGCGCGGCCGATCGGTTCGAGAGGGGTGAGGTCGAGGGCATAGAAGTGACGATGGGCGCTCTGCTTCGCGCCGCCCGAACATTGGTTCAAAGTTTCATTGCGGAATCCGGAGAGGGCCTCGACCGGGCCGACGACGGGCTGAACATGGCTTTTCACGAAAGAAAGCGTCTTGGCGAGATGCTGCCATTCGGTGAAGGGGGCGACTTCGAAGCGGGGGCCGTTGCATTCCCGCCACATGCTCGCCGTGCGGACGAGCTGCCACGTTGGCAGGACTTCATCCAAATCCTTGGCTTCAAGGAAGGTCTTGAACGAAATGACCTGCGCGCGCGCCGCCGGATCGCGGGCGAGCCATGCGAGATAATCGGCATGACTCTGCCCCTCCGCCACCGTTTGGGACAAGGCGGGGGACGAAAGGACAAAGGAAATCAAGGACAGGGCTGCAATGACGGTCGCGCGCATCGCGGCAACATAAGACGGCAAGGGCGGATGTGAAGTCGAATGGGGATAAGGGGATTGGTATGAGAGACGAAACGTTCCAGCTTTTCCGCCGCTGCGCAGAGCCAAAACGATAAGACAAGACAGGGAGGCGCTCCGTCAAGGATGAAGCCTGTGCCTGGATCGCGCCATTGCGGGAGCGGAACCAAAATTATGGTCGAGCATTGTGGCCTGTTGGAAGGGAGATTGCGCGAATAGGCGCGTGGTGGCGGACGTCCTGTAAATTGGGCGTCCTTTTCCTTTCAGTGGATAAACAAAGGGGCAGAATGCCATGAAGATGATTTCGAAAGCTCTTACCGGTGCGGCCTTCCTGGCCCTCGCAGCTTGCGGCGGCAAAGGCGACGACGCCGCGGCCGACAACGCATCGGATATGTATGAAAACCAGGCCGCCGTCGTCCAGGATATGGCCGACAACACGACCAACGAAGTCCGCCAGGACCAGCTTGAAGATCGTGCCGACGCGCTCGAGGAAAAGGCCGATGACGTCGCGGACAAGATCGACGATTCGGACATCAATGCCGAAGCAGTGAACGCGCAATAATCTGCTGGGCCGGGTGGCCTGACCGCCCGGCCCTGACATGTGTCGGCAAAGCGGTCAGCGATCGAGCCAGTATGGTTTACCTGCCGTTAACCTTGTTTGGTTAGCATGATCGCATGCTGAAAGCGGTGCTGGTCTTTATCCTCATCTGTATCGTCGGCGACAATATGGCGTTCGACGGCTATTACCGCTTCATGCTGGTCATGGAGGCGAAGCAGCTTTTCCATCATTTCACGGCGCTGGAATGGACGGGACTCTTCATTCCCTCGGGCCGTTAATTATCGTTCTTGATACGGGCCGGCGGCAGTATCTGCGTTCATCTGGAGCGACAGGCAATCTCCGCAAGCTGGAACCAGCGACGATGTGCGCCGGGCACAGCCGCGATATGAGAAGCTGATCAGCTTTCTTGAAATCCGAGAAGCTGGAACCTGCCCGCCGCTTGCGGACAGGTTCCCTTTACCACGCCTCTTTGCGGTCAGGGTCCGACATCGATGCTGTGCACGCGATTGGCTGCGCGCGTGCGTTTTTCCATGCCCAGTTTTTCGGCCAGCATGTCATCCCAACCATAAGCATCAGGGCTGAAGCGCACCTGTCCGTTCTCCACATAAGCGGTATGGTAGAGCAAGCGTACCGGAATGCGTTGCGGAAGGTCGATCGCCGTCTCCTTGCCGGTTCCCAGCCCCTTGTCGAAATCCTGCAGTTTTCCCTGTTGCTCCGCGATCAGGCGAGCGAAGCCGATCGCGTCCTGGACGCGGATGCAGCCGTGGCTCCGGTGCCGCTCATCCTCATTGAACAAGGCTTTGGCGGGCGTGTCGTGAAGATAGATGGCCTGATCATTGTCCATGTCGAACTTGACCTGCCCGAGCGCGGATGTCGGGCCCGCGGCTTGAACAAGCTGGCCGCCTTCGAAGCTGAACTTGTTGCGCCGCAGATAATCCTGGCTCTTGCCCGCCAGTTCGTCCTCCTGAATCGATTCCGGCACGCGCCACGGCGGATTGGCGATCAGCCGTACGATCGGCGAGCCCAAGCGGGGCGTTTCCCAGCCGGGCTGGCCGACGACGACGCGTCGGCGGTCCACTTCCTGGCCATCGCGCAAATAGGACAGAAAGGTGGCCGCCGTATTGACGTCGATGCGGGTCGCGGGCGCTTCCCGGGCGAGCCAACGGCGGCGTTCCAGGTTGATGGCGAGGGTGCGGGCCCGCTCCGTCGCCCCGCCATTCAAAACGGCGAGGGTGGACGCGCCGAGTACGCCATCGGCCTTCAATCCATAAGCGGCCTGCATCCGCCCCACGGCTTGGGCAAGCGCCGGCGTATATCGATTGCCCTCCACGTCCTCGTTCAGGAAGCCGCTGGAGCGGAGGGCGGCCGCGATGGCGGGAACGCGCGGGTCGCTGCCCCCGGCCTTCAAGGCAGCACCCTCCGGAATGGGTTGGCGCTTTTCCTGCACGGCCCGTTTTACATAGCCCAGATAGGCGTCCGACAGAGCTTTATATTCGGCATCCTGGGGAGCGAGGCTTGCCAGCCATTGCGCGACCTGGCCATTCGTGATCGCTCCATTGAGGCCCTTCGCCACATCGACCTTTGGCCGCTCGAGCGTGTAGACGTCAGCGATCGATTTCGGGTCCACAACGCCATGCGCGAGCGCGTCGGCATAATGGAGCGCGGCCTTGGTGAGCGCCGCCTCCCGCGCGGCGGCGCCGCCCGCAGCGGCCTTTTCATCCAAAAAGCTGGCTGCGGCGAGGCCATGGCGGGGCGCTTCGCCCACCGCTTTGGTGAGGGCTGCGCCCTGTTCCTCGTTCCATGCGGCCTGCCACTGGCGCGCTTCATAAAAAGCGCGGACGTCGGGGTCCGACACGGCGGCGCGAAGCTCTTCCGGCCTGACCGCCTGCGGCGCGGTTTGCGCGGCGGCACCGCCGGAACTGGTGGTGCCGCTGTCGCAAGCGGCTGTCGCGGCGAGCGCGGCAGCGAGGGAAAACCCCAACATCGTCTTATGCATGGATACTCCAGACTACAAATACGCACGTGTCTGGAGAACGCGCTTCCGGTGAGAAACGATCCGTGCAGGACAATGTCGGCGCGCGCCTCAATGGCGAAGCGGAGTGCCCCGCTGCCCGGTCAGGCGCCTTCGCGCATCTTCTGCGCGCCTTCCCGCATTTTTCGCGCGCCCTTGCGCATGCCCTGCGCGCCATTCTTCATCTTCGGAATGGCATTGAGCAGATCCTGATGCGTCACCGTCTTGCCCTCGGCGGCGGCCTTGGCGATCTGCTGCTCGCGATAGCGGGCATCGCGAAGGCGGTCGGCTTCGCGTTCCATGTCGCGGGCGCCGTTTTCCATGTCGCGCGCTGCTTTTTCCATGTCGCGAGAACTCATGGCCATGCTGTGCCTGACTTCCTTTTGCACGGCGGCGGCGATGGCCCTGCCGTCGACCGCATGGGCGGCGGCACCCCGCGCATGCGCCATGGAGCCGCGCATTTCACGCGCGATGGTCTCGTCGAGCCCGGCAAGCTCTTTATCGAGATCGCGCAGGTCGCGGTCCCTGGCAATCTGCGCCTGTTCACGGGCATGGCGCGCCTCGGCACGCGCCCGCGCGATATCGTCCCTGATTTCACCGGCCGAAGGGACAGGGTCCACCGGCCGCGGCGCCGCGGCTGGAGCAGGGGCGGCGACCGGCGCTGAGCCCAATGTTGCAACGGCGGGAGCGGGCGCCAACGGCGCCTCCGGTGGCGCAGGGGGAGTTGGAGCAACCAGCTCCAACGCCGCCAGCGGAGCGGCCAGGGCCGCGCAGCCGATCATCGCGGCCAGCGTCCATTTGGAGCCGGAACGGATGGCGCGGCCGCGGCCGTCGAGGACGGCATAGATACGGCGCGAGAGGCCGCTGCGCGATGGACGGATGCTGTTCGCCGGAACCATGCCGCCGCGGCTGTGCATGATGCAGCTCATCAGCGTCTGAGCATAGTGGGCGGGCTCGACCTCGGCGACAGCCTGAGCGTCGGCGGCTTCCTCCGACTGCTGCACCATTTCGCGCTCAAGATACCAAATGAGCGGGTTGAACCAGAAGAAGGCGACTGCGAGGCGGGAGAGCATCAAGGCCACCCAGTCCGCACGGACGACATGCGCCATTTCGTGGGCGAGGACGGCATAAGCGTCGTCCGGCCGTTCATAGGTTTCGTTATCGATGAGGATTACTGGCTGTGCCCAGCCCCAGGAAAGCGGCGCAGGGACGCTGCTGGAGAGGAGAAGGCGGGTGCCCCTTTTGTCTCCGGCACTGGCGCGGGCGCGTTCGAGCGCCTCGCGCCAGACGGGCGAGTCGACCTCACGCGCGGCCCAGGTCCAGCGTTGCAGGGTGACGTAGCCGCTCGCGAGGCGCAGGCCGAGGAGGAGCAGACCGGCGAGATAGGCGAGGCCGATCAGAAAACCGGGATTATCCGGAAGAGAAGAAGGTGCCGGCGCCGTTGCGGGAAGCGCCGAAAGGTCCGCAGCATCGCTTTGCGCGATGACCGGCGCCATTTCGGCGGTGGCGATGGGATTTTCCATCTGCAGCGCCGGACCTGCCAGGGAAATCAGCGGCAGGAGAAGGATAAGGCCGACGGCCAAGCGCAGGATCGCCGCGCGGTCTCCCGGCGAACGGGATTTGAGCACCAAGCCGGCGACAAGGGCGATGCCCGCGATGAGGGCCGATTTCCAGCCCATTTCGATGAGGAAGTCGAAGCTCATTTCTGGCGCTCCTTGGCTGCGTCGATCGCCTTTTGCAGGGCGTCGAGTTCGTCATTGTCCATATGCTTTGTGAGGCCCAGCAAGGCTGTCGCGGCACCGGCGGCGGACCCGTCGAAGAAATTCTTCACGAGCTGCTTTAGCGCCGACTCGCGGACCTTGGCCGCTTGGGGTACGCTTTTATAGACATAGGCATTGTCCTGCGTGCGGTGAGTGATCGCGCCCTTGGCTTCGAGCCGCGTCAGCATCGTGCGCACCGCGCTGTGGCTCGGCGGATCGGCCATGGCTTGGCGGATTTCGACGGCCGTGGCTTCACCAAGGCGCAGAAGGGTTTCGAAAATCTCACGTTCACGGCGGGGCAGCGACTCAATCATGCTTCACTCCTGTTACGAATGTAACATGCTACATTTGTAGTGATCGCGCAAGCCTGATTGCATGCTTCCGGGTTCAGCGGAAATGCGGTAACGCATCGACACTTCTTTTTCATGGAGAATGACTGTGCGTTTTCGGCAGAGTCCGTTTATGGTCGGCGCGCTTGCCGCCAGCATCTTTGCCCAGCCAGTGATCGCTCGGGAAACGGAAGACGTTCCTGCTCAGGACGCGCTCCAAACCGGCCGTTTCGCGGATGGATCAAAATTCCTGTTTGATCACATGGTATCCTACTGGAATGACGGAGTAGAAGAATCGGCACCAACTGAACTAACCGATGATACAGCCCTAGGGTTTATCGACGAGATGAAGGTTGTCCTGCAGAAGAAGACGATCCCGAAGAAGGAAGCCGCTCTCTTCGAACGCAAGCTCCGGCTGATTGCTCAGGAAGTGTTGAGCCAGCCTTCTCTGCGCAATATTCGCGGCGCCAGTCTGCATCCGTCCATATGGATCGACCAGAACCGCCACGGCATCATGCAGGGAACATTTTCCGTCTACGCGGTACCCATTCGGCTGAACCTTTCACAAACGAAGAATGTGAATGGACGCTATTGGACACCCGGAACCGAAGGGCCGATGCTGGAGATCAGCCTCAACAGTAATTTGGTCTATATGACGCAGTCCGTCAGGGAAAAGGGTATCTATAATAACAACCCCATTGCCGAGATCCACGAAACGCCATTCCCGTATGTGGCCAATTCAGACCGGAGGCCGATTGCCACCTTATGCTGT